>NZ_CP142525.1:1242523-1553154 GCF_051097895.1 Psychrobacter sp. HD31 | reverse complement strand
ATTTAAAAAAATCTGCCTCTACTAAAACGATTTTACAATGGCTACAAATGGGTTTACGAGGTTCAACCAACTGTTCAAGTGTGGCATGTCCAAAAATATAAACCGAGCTATTTGCATTTTTAATTGTATGCAGCTTTAATGGATTATCCCAAGTATCTCTTGATTTAACTAAGCAGTGTTGCCAGTCAAAGTTTTTTAATGCCTGGGCAATTGATTCCTCACTCGTGACAAAAATGGCACCACATTCATCAAAAATGGTAATGGCATCTCTTACTCGTCCTCTTGCATTGCTAATACCATCACGAGCAATTTGCAGCGACTGGTAACGGTTGAGCATTGCTTTGGTTTTCGGAAAAGTAAACCAAATCCAGGCATTAAATAAATCATGTAGGTTATCACGGGTTGGTATTTGTCCAGTTTTGGCGATGTGTGCTTCGTATGCTTGGGTGTTAGGCAAACTATCAAAATACGCCTGAGTGATAAATTTGGCAGGTTTATCGGCACCCGTTAGTATACTTTTATGGGTTGATAGTAATTGGTTAAGTGTAGCTGCTAAACTTAACTTCTGGGAGTCATCACTTTGTTTAATTTTATAAAATTGGGGTGTTAAGATATTTTCTTGTAAGTGAGCATGCCAAGGAGCAGACCAATTTATATGATTTATTTCATCAAATATATAGGGCATATGTGTTCTCAAAATGGTAATAAAAAATTAGTTTTGTTGTTATACTTACAGCATATTTTACCTTATCGTAGTGATGGTTGTTAACACTCTATGTTGTTATTGATAATACTTTTATACTGCTTGTGAGGTGGTTATGGATGTTAAAAAATTAGTTATGTTTCTTCCTTGCTTATTGCTTTTGGCTTGTAATCAGTCAACTTTTGCCAATAAACAAGCGGATGATACAAAAACAGGAGTTAGCAATCGTGCAGAGATATTACCAAGTGCGACTTTAAAGCACCTGCTTGCGATGCCACAAATATCCCCCTTATTAGGAGAAACAGGAGAGCAAGTTATTGATCAAAACAAACCAACTTTGGTTAAGTTTTGGGCAAGTTGGTGTCCTTTGTGTTTATCAACGCTTGGTGAGGTAAACAATTTAAGAGACGATGAAAGATTGCAAGCGGTTAATTTGGTAACCATTGCCAGCCCCGGTCAATTAAACGAACAGACGTTAACAGAGTTCACCAAATGGTATCAAGGTGTGCAGGCAGACTATCCAAATTTACCTGTTTTAATTGACGATAAAGGCGTGTTAATTAAAACTTTTGGGGTGCAGGTTTACCCAAGTTGGGCTATTTTAGACAATAAAGGTAATTTAGTGAAGTTAGTAAAAGGCAATTTAACTGAGCAACAAGTTGTTGCCTTGGCTGACTATGCCAATAATAATTTTAAAGAATTTAAAAATAACCAAGTAGTATCACAACCAAAATCTATACTTAATGAGTCATATAATGAGAAAGGAACTAAAATGAATACAAAAACCATCTATTTAGCAGGCGGCTGTTTTTGGGGAGTCGAAGCCTATTTTGAGCGCATTGATGGTGTGATTGATGCGGTTTCTGGCTATGCCAATGGTAATGAGATACTTAACCCAAGTTATGAGCAAGTGATTGCAGGATCTGGGCATGCTGAGACAGTTAAAGTAACCTATGATGCCGATAAAATAGACTTAAATACCTTGCTTAAGTATTATTTTAGGGTTATTAATCCAACCAGTCTAAATAAACAAGGTAATGACAAAGGGGTTCAATACCGTACAGGTATTTATTATAGCGATGCTAATGACAAAGCGGTTATTGAAGACAACTTAAATAAGTTGCAAGCTCAGTTTGATGAAAAAATAGTTATAGAAAATCAACCTCTTGAACATTTTTTTGAGGCAGAAGAATACCATCAAGATTATTTAAGTAAAAATCCAAATGGCTATTGTCATATTGATATCAGTTTGGCGGATAAAAAAATTGAGCCTGAGCCATCTAACAATACAAACCTGTTGAATAAGCTAAATAAAGCTACGACTATAGAAGAAGGTTTAAATGCCAGCCGCTATCAAAGCTTTAAAGGTGTTAACTTAAAAGATACGCTTAGTGATGATGCTTATGACATTACTCAAAATGGGGCAACGGAGCGAGCCTTTACTCATGAATATGATCATTTATTTGAAGATGGTATATATGTGGATGTGGTAAGCGGTGAGCCGCTGTTTTTATCTAATGATAAGTTCAATTCTGGTTGTGGCTGGCCAAGCTTTACCAAACCAGTTGATCCGCAAGTGATTACTGAACATGCTGATAACAGCTATAACATGAAGCGAGTGGAAGTGCGTTCTCGTGTCGCAGACGCTCATTTGGGGCATGTATTTGAGGATGGACCAGTTGATAAAGGTGGTTTGCGTTATTGCATTAATGGCGGTGCGTTGCGATTTATCCCTTACGAGCAAATGGATGATTTGGGCTATGGGGTTTTAAAAGAATTGGTTAAGTAAAAAAGAGGTCTGCTACGTAAAACTAGTCCAAAATAAAATAAGGCTGGTTAACTTATGGTGTATTTGGTGCAATTATCCAAAAGCATTAAACTCTCGACATGTTTCATGTGAAACAATAGCAGACCATCTTTTTTTAAAGTTTATATAACAAAAGTAGAATTTACATGTGTTTAAATTTTTCCTAAGTAGTTTTGATAAACTCGATAACTTGCTTACATAAAATATCCCAAAGTTTTGATTGTGCCGATAAACTGCCCCACGCATTGTGTGGGGTAAAAAAGACTCTTGGGTGATTGGCAATTTGTTGTAGCGGATCATCAGCTGTCATCGGTTCAATTTCAAAAACATCGCTGGCGTAGCCAAACACGGTACCACTTTTAACCGCTTGTGCCATTGCTGTGCTATCGACCACACCGCCACGTGCGACATTAACAATTAATGGCTTTTTACTCATTTTGCTAATGGTATTTGCATTAATAAGGTGTTGAGTTTTGTCTGTTAATGGGCAGTGCAACGTCAACACATCAGCTTGTTCCAATACGGTTTCAAAATCTATATAATCAGCATTGCGTGGGGGATTCCCTTGACGTTCTGCGATGAGTACCTTCATCCCAAATACATTGGCGATTTCTGCCACGCGTTTGCCAATAGTGCCCATGCCGATAATACCCAGCGTTTTACCTTCTAAATCATAAATAGTTTCATCCATCAGACAAAACTTATTTGAGTCTATCCAAGGGCTTTTTTTGCTATGACTAAAATTAGTTACTGTTTGATGATAATGGCGACTTGCTCGCATGGCGTTGAGCATGAGCATAAAGGTATGCTCTGGTACGCTTTTAACGGCATAGCCTGCGATGTTTTTTACTGTTATACCTAGCTGTTCGCATGCTGATAAATCGACATTGTTCATGCCTGTGGCGGTAAGCTGGATAAGCTTTAGTGTTGGTAGTTGTTCAAGAATGGCACGATTTAGCACCACTTTATTGGTGATAATAATATCTGCATCTTTACAACGCTGGATAATAAAAGCATCGTTTTGCGTGGTGCTATCAAATACTTGATAGTCAGTAATGCCATCAGGTTTTGGGAGCGCTACCTCTGTAGAAAAGGTAGAACGATCTAGGAAGACTGCTTTCATAATTTATCCTTTTTTAAAATATTATTTTTGGGTGAGGTAGAGTAAGGTAAGTTGGATATTTTTCGTTATTAATTAAACTATATAGAGCTTTATCCACGCACACGCATCATTGAGGAACTATTAAGTAGCCTCATTTTAACTTATCTAACACGTCATTATTACACAAAAACCTGTTTTACAATTATTTTAAAGTGATAGTATTGATAGGTGGTATAGGCTGTATGAAACGCTTTAATAGGTTTTATTAAGAGTTGTATGATGTATTATTGAAACTGATGTTAACAAAAATGCACTCAGCTCATTTTTATGGTTAGGATAACTAAAATATGAATATTAAAAACTTGTTATTAGGCTTGTCTTTTGTTGCAACAGCGGCAAATGCCAGCGATATTATTGATTTTAAAAACATTAACACACTTGAGGGATGGCAGGTTGTTAACGATGGTGTGATGGGGGGAAGGTCTGCTGGTTACTTGGCTAAAAATGCTGATAAACAGATTGTTTTTTCTGGCAATGTGTCTTTAAAAAATAATGGTGGATTTACCTCTATCCGTTATCGACCCCAGCACAGTCTTAGTACCACCAACAAGCAAAAAGTGATGATTCGTCTTAAAGGTGATGGAAAAGATTATCAGTTTAGGCTTAAAGGCAGTAACAAACAACGCCATAGTTATGTTGCCCATTTTTCTACAAATGGCGATTGGCAAGAGATACAAATTGAGTTATCTGATATGTATCCTTCTTTTCGTGGTAGAAGGCTTGATATTGGCAATTTTAAGCATCCACAAATTGCAGAAATGGGCTTTTTAATCGCCAATAAAAAAGCAGAAGACTTTAAATTGATTATTGATTGGGTTAAATTGCAGTGAATGTAAACTAACGCTGATAGAATGCTTACAATACAATCATTTTTTTTGGTTGTAAGCGCCCATTTGCTTCAAGCAAACCTAAGCCAACAAAATCGCCGGTATGAGATAATAAACGAATATCGACTTGGTTTGTTGCATCGTCACCAAACAAGGTCAAAATATCTTCATTAAATTGTTGATGCACATTTAAACGTTGCCCCAAACGCAAACGCGAAACCTGATGGTCATCGAGGGTGAGTGTTGACATATTACCAAGGCAAGCATCGATGCCTTGCAGATGTTCAAATCTGTCGTTAAATTCTAAGCCTTCTAGCTCATCAATGGTTATGGCATCACTAATATCAAAATGCCCTGTAGCGGTGCGTCTGAGCATAGTTAAGTGCCCGAGTGTGCCTGTGTCTAAGGCTTTTGCAATATCCTCACCAAGTACACGTACATAAGTCCCCTTTGAACAGGTGACATTCAACAAAAGCTCGTTATCGCTGATTTTATCCAGAGTTAACTTTTTAATGCTAATAGGGCGAGCAGGGCGGTCGACTTCTTTGCCTTCTCGGGCATATTCATACAATTTTTTGCCATTTTTTTTAAGGGCAGAATACATGGGTGGTATCTGCATGATATTGCCAGTAAATTGTACAGCTGTATTATCTAAATCTTGCTTGGTAAAGGTAGGAATATTTGCAGTAGCTATGATTGCGCCTTCAGCATCGCCTGTGTCGGTTTGCTCGCCAAGCTTGATGATGGCTTGATAGGATTTGTCGGCATCTAACTGATAATGGCTAAATTTAGTAGCTTCACCTAAACAAATAGGCAAAAGTCCAGTTGCCATAGGGTCCAGGGTGCCTGTATGCCCTGCTTTTTTGCTGTTGTGCGCAGCAGATTTAAACAGATATTTAACTTTAGATACCACTTGTTGAGAGGTCATACCTTTGGGTTTATCAACAAGAAGTACCCCAGATACTTTTAGTGTTTGTGATTGATTCGCCATTTAAATTCTATTTAGACTCAGGTTGGTTAGCAGTGTGTTAATCAAGCTGATTTTGTTCGTTTTCATCAGTTTGACGAACAGCTTTGCTGATTAAATCCATCATATAATTACCATGAGCGGTTACTTCATCATAATGGAAGCGAAGGCGGGGGGTTGTGCGAGTTTTTAACGTATGGCTTAGTTCTGTACGTAAAAAGCCTGCGGCTTTATTAAGTACTTTGATGCTATCAGCATGGGTGTCTTTATCCATGTCTTGTATTGAGTCACCCACTTGCGCTTCCATGATGGTGACGTAGATATCGGCATAGCCTAAATCTGGGCTAACTTTAACGCCAGAAATGGTTACAAAACCTGTAAGGCGAGGGTCATTAATTTCATCACGGATGAGGACGGCAAGTTCATGCTGGATTTGGTCTGCCATGCGTTGTAAACGTTGGTTCATGTTTTGTCCTTATTTAATTTTTGTCATTATTGCTAGTGTAGCACTTTCGTATAAAAATAAAAAAGACCTAGACGTTAAGTTAGGTCTTTTTTTGCTTATTTTACAATTACAATTGGCGTTGTACTTCTTGGATATTAAATACCTCAATTTTATCGCCAGCTTGTACTTCGTAGCCCTTAACTGCAAGACCACATTCCATACCAGCACGTACTTCATTCACATCGTCTTTAAAGCGGCGTAGTGATTGCAATTGACCAGTAAAGATGACTTTATCATCACGCAATACACGGATTGGTTTGTTGCGGTAAATGGTACCTTCTGCAACCATACAACCAGCAGCAGCACCAAACTTACTAGAGCGGAATACTTCTCGTACATCAGCAATACCCAAGATTTCTTCACGATGCTCTGGTGCTAGCATGCCACTCATGGCAGCTTTAACATCATCAATTAAGCCATAAATAACACTGTAGTAGCGGATATCTATGCCTTCGTCATCTGCTTTACGGCGACCTGCGTTATCGGCACGTACGTTAAAGCCAAGCAACACAGCTTCGCTTGATTCTGCCAATGTAACATCTGACTCAGTGATAGGACCAACGCCAGAGCTAATGACACGTACTTTCACTTCATCGGTTGATAGCTCATCTAACGCATTGATGATGGCTTCAAGCGAGCCACGTACATCTGTCTTTAAGATGATGTTTAGGGTAGAGGCTTCTTCTTGACCCATTGACGCAAACATGTTTTCTAGGCGCATCTTGTTTTGACGTTCTAGTTGTTGTTCACGCTCACGGTTAGCTCGGAATGCGGCAACTTCACGTGCTTTCTTCTCATCAGAAACAACCAGGAACTCACTACCTGCAGATGGTGCTTCTGGTAAACCTAAGATTTCTACAGGGATAGAAGGACCTGCTGATTTAATACGTTGACCATTTTCATCATTCATGGCACGCACTTTACCGTAGTGCTCACCAGCCAGTATTAGATCGCCTTGTTTTAGTGTACCTTTTTTAACCAAGATACTGGCAACGGCACCACGACCTTTTTCTAGCTTAGATTCAATGACAACACCTTGTGCAGCACCTTCAGCTGGCGCTTCAAGCTCCATAATCTCGGCTTGTAAGCTAATAAGCTCTAACAGCTCATCAATACCTTGCCCTGTTTTAGCAGAAACTCGTGCCATTGGTGTGTCGCCACCCCAATCTTCAGAAAGGATTTCTTTTGTGCTTAAGTCGGTTAACACTCTATCAGGGTCGGCAGAGTCTTTATCAATTTTGTTGATCGCAACAATGATAGGGGTGCCAGCAGCACGTGCATGGTCGATGGCTTCTTCGGTTTGAGGCATCATACCATCATCGGCAGCGACAACAATTACCACAATATCTGTTGCTTGAGCACCACGTGAACGCATTGCTGTAAATGCGGCATGCCCTGGGGTGTCTAAGAAGGTAATAACGCCCATGTCTGTTTTCACATGGTAAGCACCAATGTGCTGCGTAATGCCACCGGCTTCACCAGAAGCAACTTTTGACTCTCGAATTTTGTCAAGCAATGAGGTTTTACCATGGTCAACATGACCCATAATGGTAACCACAGGTGGGCGAGTTTGTACATTTTCGCCACGCTCGTTTACAGACTCTTGTAAGTCATCTTCCACTTTGGTATCACTAACATGAATCGGGTTGTGTCCCATTTCTTCTACCACTAGGCTAGCGGTTGCTTGATCAATGGTTTCACTTTCTCGTACCATTTCACCCATTTTCATGAGTAGTTTGATAACTTCTCGTACCTTAACCGCCATTTTTTGTGCCAAGTCTGATACAACAATTTCTTCACCAATCTCGACATTATGGATGATTTTTTCAACAGGTTTTTCAAACTTATGTTGGTTAGCCTGAGAAGATTTTAAGCCACGTGTTTTGTGCTTAAGTTGTTGTTCTTCTTGATTGCGACCACGGCGACGACGGTTGCGACCATTTGAATCTTTATTAGTACCACGTTTGATTTCACGGCGTTCCTTTTCAAAAGATTCTTCTAATGCCTGGCCAACCAGACCTTCTGCTAACGGTTCATCTTTGCGTACTTCGGCAGCAGGGGCTTTATCGGTTGAGTATTTGCCAGCCATTTCGCGCATTTTTTCTAGCGTACGTTTTTGAGCCTCTTCGGCTTGTTTACGGCGAGTCTCTGCTTCCATTTGCTGTAAGCGAGCTTCTTCGGCTTCACGTGCTTCGCGTTCTTTACGTGCTTTTGCGCTTTCTTGTTTTTTAGGCTTAGCTACTGCTTTTTTCGTATCTTTTGCTTTAGTCACTTCTGTTGTTTGGTTGTTTTTATCTTTTTTAACAACAACACTGGTAGCAACTTCGCTTTTTATATTGGCATCTGACTTTTTGGCTATGCTTGCCTTCATTGCAGCAAGTGTTGCAGCCTGACGCTCTTCTGCCTCTTTCTTAGCAGCTTCTGCTTTGCGAGCTTCTTCTTCAGCCTTTGCTTTTGCCTCGGCAGCTGCTTTTTCTGCTGCTGCTTTTTCTGCTGCAATTTTTGCAGGGTCGGGCTTTTCAAAAGTCATTTTTTTGCTACGCACAACGTTAACGCTTTTTGCTCTACCAGAAGTGCCAGTAACACGTGCTGTGCCCGTCGTTTTAGATTTTAGGCTAATACGGCTTTTTTGTTGCTGTCCATGACTTTGTTTAAGATAAGCAAGCAGTCGCTCTTGCTCGCTTTTAGAGACGAGGTCGTCTTCGCCACGAGCAGGCAATCCAGCATCGACCAGTTGTTGCTGTACAACACTGACGGTCTTGCTTACCATCTCTGCTAATTGTTTGACGGTTTTATCTGCCATTAATATTACCTACTGTTTAAATATAAAATGTTTTAATTGAGTGAGATGACCTTTATTGCCCTCTCTCTGTTGTTTTTGGCTTGTACACGTTCAAATGTGTATTATTCATCAAACCAAGATTCACGGGCTTTCATAATTAACTGACCCGCAGTGGCTTCGTCTAAGCCTTCAATATCTTCTAAATCAAATACAGCCTGTTCTGCTAAATCATCGATAGTAATGACATCGCGCTCGGCTAATTTATATGCCCAAGCGGTGGTCATGCCTTCTAAAGCAAGCAATTCTTCACTTGGTTGTTTCATGTTTTCTTGCTTAACCAGCTCATCTGCAATAGCGGCAGCTTTAGCACGTTCTTGAATCATGTCGATTGCATCATCGTCTAGCCCTTCAATATCGTAGAAGGTCTCGGCAGGAACATAGGCGACTTCTTCAATGGTAGTAAAGCCAATTTCTACTAAAGCTTGGGCAAGATCTTCATCTACTTCTAAGCGTTCGTAAAATAGCTCAACAAATGCTTTATTTTCGGTTTCTTGTTTGGCTTGATACTCTTCTTCAAGCATCATGTTTAGTTTGTAGCCAGTAAGTTCTGACGCCAAACGTACGTTTTGACCTTGTGAGCCAATTGCACGAGCCAGTTGGTCATTTGTAGCAAAAATAATGTCTGCCGTTTTTGTATCTTCATCAAGTACAATACTGCTTACATCAGCAGGTTCTAATGCGCTGATGATATATTGTGCAGGATCGTCAGACCAAACAACCACGTCGATGCGTTCGCCGTCTAATTCTTGCTGAACGGCTTGGATACGGGTACCACGCATACCAATACATGCGCCAACTGGGTCGATGCGATTGTCGTTTGTTTTAACAGAAATTTTTGCACGTGTACCAGGAAGACGAGCAACATCACGAATGTCGATGACTTCTTCGGCAATTTCTGGTACTTCTTTTTGCATAAGCGCAACCAGCATATCTGAACTGGTACGAGATAAAAGCAGTTGAGAACCACGATTTTCTCGGTTAACTTCTGCTAAAATTGCGTTAATGCGAGTTTTAACACGCAGCTGTTCACCTGGCAACACTTGGTCACGTGGTAAGTAGCCTTCTGCTTTATCACCAAGATCAACAATAAAGCCATCACGAGTTTGTTTTTTGATTTCTCCATACAGCATGTCGCCGATACGGTCTTCATAGGCATCAGCAATTAAGGCACGTTCTGCTTCGCGGATTTTTTGGATGATAACCTGTTTTGCTTGCGTGGCAGCAATACGACCAAATTCGATAGAAGGGATTTGTTCTTCTTTTACATCGCCAATTGCCCATTCACTTTGGTCTAAGTCGGTAATAGCAAGCTGTTGAGCTGGCATTTCGTGGTCTTCATCTGCCACAACTGTCCAAAAGCGGTAAGTGTCGTATTCGCCAGTTTTGCGGTCAATCGCAACACGAATCGCTACTTCTGGTTGGTCTGTGTATATTTTCTTTTTTGTTGATACAACAAGTGCCTGTTCAATTGCCTCAAACACGTCTTCAGGGTTAAGACCTTTTTCGTTACTGACGGTTTCTACAACTGTTAAAATCTCGCGACTCATGAGTTACCTGCTCGTTAATTAAAAAACTATCTTAAGATAGCGATTGGGTTAATGTTAAATTAAACTAAAAATGTTTTTTGTAAATAATCTATAACGATTATTTTAATAAGTTATTTTATACCAATATAAATTTCTATTGTATTGTTGCCAATATACTTTTCAAAATCAACATCGTATTTTCTACTATGTTGGCAATGTGTGCTTGTAAAATAATCCCAAACCTCGCCCCATGCGTCTATCACAGCTTGGGGCATACTGCCTTGTTTCTTAAAAACAAGATATGCACCTGTTGGTAGGGTAATGGTTGGCAGTTCTGACTCTAAACTTTTTTCATCTACTGCCAAGCAAGCAGTGACATCAAATTTGCCATTCACATCACTTTCGTAATTGTGATACACCCCATAAATTTGGGTTGAGTCATTTATCTTGTTACCAAACTGGTTCTGAAAAGCTTGCCATAGGCTAGCAATTTTTGCTGGGCTATTTTCTTGCCCTGCGGTCATTTCTTCTGCATTGCTGGTACGAACCGTAATACCTTGGCAATTTATTGCTTCATTTAAGCTTGTTTTCATAAATTGTACTTGGTTCATACTTTGCTCTTTAAATAGCGTTAGTCTATTGATACACCAAGTTGGCTTTATCAATATTGTTTAAGTCAATTTGGTAGGTTGCTTCTTCGTTGGTGAGTTGCAACTGTTTATCGTCAATGCTGTCTAATTTGCCGCTAACTTTACGACGTTTGCCGGTTTTGTCTTCTACTGCATGAATTAATCGTAAGTCGATGTTTTGTCCTGTATAGGCATGCATTTGCTCAGCAGAGAAAAAAGCTCGATCAAGACCAGGTGAAGAGACCTCAAGTACGTATTCACCGGCAATGGGATCATGTACTTCTAAAGCGCCACTTACTTGGTGGGTTACTGCGGCACAATCTTCAATGGTAACTTGCTGTGAATCTCTGTTTTCTGCTAGGGTTTCGATATAAATGCGCAATAAAGAACGACGACCCTGTGGCAAAAACTCAACACCCCAAAGTTCTACACCGCATGCAGCAACGGAAGGTGCGATTATTTTAGTTAATTCGGTAACTTTAGTGGATAGTTTCAATTTAATTGTCCATCTTTTATCGAATAAGTTATTAAATAAATATTAAAAAGTTGATATTTTTGTGTATGTTAGCCAATAAAAGCATCACAAAACAGCTTGTATGAACACCCTTAAACTATAACATAAATAGAAGATAGCATGGTGGTTATACAAACATACAGATACAAAAAAACCCACAGACAAACTGGTGGGCTAAATCATATTGAATTACTAAAAACAGCTAATTCAATCAAGACTATAAAATTGGTAGCGGGGGCTGGATTTGAACCAACGACCTTCGGGTTATGAGCCCGACGAGCTACCAGACTGCTCCACCCCGCATCAACTTAGGGTGCGAATTATATATAGTGTGATATTTTTTGTCAAGCCTTATTTGATTTATTTATTAAACTTTATTTTCGATAACAATGTTTAGCCATCATATGAGGCTAAGAACATTCATAAACGGCAAATTTTTTGTTATAAGCAACTAGGTGTACCTGTTTAAAAATTGGCAATAGGTGCGTGTCATAACTTAAATGTTTATTGGCAACTAAAATAAAGCGACCGCCATTTTTTAAAACACGGCGTACCTGCTTAAACAGACCGAGAGAAACTTCGATGTTGTTTTCATGCTCAAAATGGAATGGTGGGTTGGATACCACTAAATCAAAGTAATCGTTTTCGATTTTATCTAAGCTGTCATCCCAAAGGTATTTTGCGTTAATACCAGCCAAATTTAACTTAGCAGACTCAACGGCAAGGTTAAAGTCATCTGTTAAGGTAAATTCGGCATTAGGATTTTGTGCTGATAACGTTTTGGCAATGACACCGTTACCGCAGGCAAGGTCTAAAATTTTGTTTTCTTTATTTTTAACCATTAGGTTAATGCCATCAAACTGTTGCAATAAAAATTGGGTGCCAATATCGATTTTATCTGCCGAAAACACACCAAAGTATTGCTGATAATTGGTTTGGTTAAACGTTATTTGGTTAATAAATGAGCCGTAATCTACATGACTTTTTGGTTTTTTTAGTATCAAGAGTCGTGCTTTTTTCCAAGCCTGAGATTGTTCTATCTCATCAAAATAGCATGCGGCAATTTTTAATAAAGAGTTTGCAAAATATTTGGTCATAAAACAGCAGATTACTTGTGTGTCTGCTGTTGCACCTTTGTGTACTTGTGCCAAAAACAGCTCAAAAAGTTCTAATGATTTTGGGACTTTGATTAATGCAACTTCTACGTTTTTTAGTGTCTCTAGTGGGCTGATGACATCAATCGTATCATTTAAATTGTTTGCCAATAAGTTTTGAGTGATTGCTTTTTGTTGGCTTGTATAAGTGACAACAGTTTTAATTTGTTTAAAACCATTGTTTTGTTGATGGGTTTGACCGTTTAATAGACAATTCCAAACCCCAAAGCGGTCATTACATAAGACAATTTGGCTGGATTGCAGTTGTTGCTCAAATAGATAATTGGTTGCCAATATCTCGGCATTGCTCCATGCCCGTAATGATTGGTCGTCAGTAGTGGGGTAGCGTTGCAAATGATAATTGTGGTTATTGTAGTTTAAAGTTTGCATAGTTAGTGTGCTTAAGATAAAAAGAAAGATTAATTAATGGGCGGGATGGGATAAAGAATATCGAGGAAGGCTTGATAAGTTTTAATAATGGTGCGACTGGAGGGACTTGAACCCTCACGACTTGCGTCACCACCCCCTCAAGATGGCGTGTCTACCAATTCCACCACAGTCGCATATTGGCTATTATAGACGTGTCTATAATGCTTGTTCGTATAAGAATAGCCAGCATTCTACTGGCCTAATACTTAAATTTCAAGAGCGGCTTATTGCTCTTCGGTTTGTTTTTTGTCTGTTGTTGCTGGTTTTTCAGCGGTTGGGATTTCAGAAGCTGTGGCAACTTCTGTAGTCGCTGGCACCTCTAGTGAATATTGGTCATTAGATTGATCTTTTGCCAAAATTGCCAGTAAAATGCTCGTTGCAAAAAATATGGCTGCCAAAACAGCGGTTGCACGAGTTAAAAAGTTTGCTGAGCCAGCTGCACCAAACACTGTACCAGAAGCACCGGCACCAAAAGAAGCACCGGCATCAGCGCCTTTACCATGTTGAATTAGGATTAATCCAATCATCGCGATAGCAACAATAATTTGAACGGCTAGTAAAATATTAAACACGTTTTCCTCTGAGGTATTTAGCAGTCAGTCGGGCATTATAACAGAAAATGGAGACGATATTGCCAACTTTCAAGCAACTAACCGTTGAGTTGTTGCTTGCCTTGATAAAAACTATCTGCAATGCTTAAAAACTTGTCAGCATCGAGTGATGCGCCGCCAACTAGGGCACCATCTACCCACTTGCTGGCTGCAAATTGGTCTGCATTATCGGCATTGACGCTGCCGCCATACAAAATGGGGGCATCGGCAAGGGAGGCATTGATGCCAGTCACATATTGCTTGATTGCTTGATGAACTTTTTCTACTTCCTCGATAGAAGGCACCTTACCAGTGCCAATTGACCAAACTGGCTCATAAGCAATGATAATTTTAGCAAAAAACTCATTTAAGTTTGGCAATGACTTTAAAATCTGTAGTTGTTCTTCTAATACAGGGATGGTTTTGCCTAAGTCATAGGCTTCTATTGTTTCACCAATGCAAAAAACAACACCTAACCCTTGTTCAAATGCAAAACGCATTTTTGTGATGAGGGTGTCCTCAGTTTCTCGATGATAAGATCGACGTTCTGAATGACCTACTAACGTCCAAGAGCCGCCCGCATTCAGCATTTGCTGTGCCGAGCTATCGCCTGTGTAAGCGCCAATAGTGGCACTTTTTGCACTAATGTCTTGGCAGCCAACCAATATGTTTGTGTCTTCTAAACTTTGTGATGCCATAACAAGATGGATCGTACTTGGTGCAACCATAAGTTGGGGGTAGCAAGTTGAATCGAAGTCTTGAGAAGATTGTTTTTGCAAGAACTTTGATTTTATAGCGGAAGTTAGCTCGTTGACTTCTGTGAGTGTGGCAGGGTTTTTCTTCCAATTACCAATGACCCAAGATTGCATATATCACCTACTTAGTTTTTTAAAATATGATAAAAACTTATTTTGTGGGAAGTATAACAAAAATAAATAATATAAAAAACTATCGATTTTGTTCTAATGTATGAGTTTTTTTATGCTAACGTAAAGGTATGAAGGAGAAATACAACACAAAAGTTGCTTAACTATAACTTTGTTAAGAAAATAATTAAAATGGAATGATGGAGTTAGCATGGATAGCCAGCATAAGGGTGTGTTGCACAGGCAAGCAACAAAACAAAAACTAAGTGGTTTGGCACTCAGTTTTTTGCAAGCAGACATTGTATCTGCAAAAACTATTGAGCTGCTGCCAGAGTTTGCAAGCCAGACCAATTTAATTACTTATCTTGTAGAAAACAAACTGGCAAAGAGTAAACACATCGCAAAATTTATTGCTCAAAAGTTTGCTAGCCCATTTTTTGACCTTGATGAATTAGATTTACAGAATTTGCCACTATCATTAATAGACAAGAAACTAATAAAACAGTATCAAGTTTTGCCAATTGCGAGTGATGGTCAGCGGGTTACGTTGGCAATGATAGATACTTCTTGGCTTGAGGCTATAAACACCATCGCATTTAGTACGCAATTAAAAGTTGATACGGTGGTTGTTGAAGCAGATAAGCTTGCTAAAATCATCAATCAGTTATATGCACAATCGGCAACTTGTGAATATTTTGACAACTTAGATAATATAGACAAGGATATACAAAGTAATGAGGGGGTTGCTGATAAAACCTTGTTGGATACAGCCGTGGACGAAGCCCCTGTTGTTAGGTTTGTACAAAAGATGCTTACCGATGCGATACAAATGCGGGCATCTGACTTACATTTTGAACCTTATGAAACACATTATCGTGTGCGTTTTAGAATTGATGGTATCTTGCAAACGATTGCAACGCCACCGGTGCAAATGGCAAGTAAAATTACCACCCGCTTAAAAGTGATGGCGCAGTTAGATATTTCTGAGCGTCGTATCCCACAAGATGGACGCATTAAATTATCTGTTGAAAGCCATTTGTCGAGTGAGGTAAATGACAATACAAAACAAACAAATAAACAGTCGATAGATTTTAGGGTTAGCTCGTTACCGACTTTATTTGGTGAAAAAATAGTATTGCGTATTTTAGATACCTCTACAAAAATTTTAGAGATTGATAAATTAGGGTTAGCGCCTTTACAACAATCATTATATTTGCAGGCACTTGCCAAACCACAAGGTATGATAATCATTACAGGACCAACAGGCTCTGGCAAAACGGTATCACTGTACACTGGTTTAAATATACTTAACACAGATGAACGCAATATTGCGACGGCAGAAGACCCTGTAGAGATTAACCTTGCTGGGGTGAACCAAGTTAACATCAATCCAAAAGTTGGGCTAAGTTTTGCAAGTGCTTTACGCTCATTTTTGCGCCAAGACCCAGATGTGGTTATGGTGGGAGAAATTAGAGATCTAGAAACTGCCGAAACTGCGATTATGGCTGCTCAAACTGGGCATTTAGTGCTATCAACTTTACATACCAACTCGGCTTTAGAAACCATTACTCGGCTAAAAAACATGGGAGTCGCTTCTTTTAATATTGCGACTTCGGTTAGTCTTATTATTGCTCAGCGGTTAGCCCGTCGATTATGCGAACATTGTAAAGCCCCTGCCAACATTCCCCCAGCAAGTTTGTTAGAGATGGGTTTTACACCTGTAGATATATCAGAGGGACAAACCATTTTTCAGGCAGTCGGTTGTGAACATTGTCGTGAAGGTTATAAAGGGCGTGTGGGCATTTATGAGGTTTTAGCGATTGATGAGAAAATCGCCCAAGCGATTATGGCTGGCTCATTAACAAAGGTTGATGCGACGGACAATAGCACAATGCGGTTACAAAATTTGGTAGAACAACAAGGGATGCAAGATTTGCGTCAATCTGCTATTAAAAAGGTGCTGCAGGGCGTTACAAGCATACAAGAAATGTACCGAGTGATATCGGAATAACACAACACATGGATGAGTACGGAGCTTATAATAGTTAAGGGATTAGTGTGAAGGATAAAAGAACGACAGTTTTTGTTTATTCTGGCAAAAATAAGCAGGGGCAAAAAACAGCCGGAGAATTGCTGAGCAGCAACATGGCGATGGCAAAAGCACAGCT
Source organism: Psychrobacter sp. HD31 (assembly GCF_051097895.1). Classification (GTDB taxonomy): domain Bacteria; phylum Pseudomonadota; class Gammaproteobacteria; order Pseudomonadales; family Moraxellaceae; genus Psychrobacter. Next base: position 1,536,465 of record NZ_CP142525.1, on the reverse strand, counting down.
GCGTCAGCAAGGCATAAGGGTGGAGCGCATAAAACGTAAGCCCAATCGTTTTCTTACGCTGTCTACAGTTGGTAAAAATAAAAAAATTAAACCAATGGATACTGCCATTTTTATGCGCCAGTTTGCGACCTTAATAAAAGCAGGTGTGCCGATTATAAAGTCGTTTGATATTGTGGCAGACTTATTAGACAAACCAAGCATGCAGCAGCTGGTGTTGCAAATTAAAGCCGATGTGCAGTCGGGTACAACCTTTGCAGAAGCATTGGCTAAACATCCCAAGCAGTTTGATGGCTTAGTTTGCTCGTTGGTGGAGTCTGGTGAGCAATCTGGCACATTAGAAACCATGTTGCAGCGCATTGCCAGCTATAAACAAAAGACAGAAAAGCTTAAAGCTAAAATTAAAAAAGAGCTCACTTATCCTTTGGCAGTTGTGATTGTCGCAATTGTTGTGATGATTATTTTAATGGTACGAGTCGTACCTGTATTTGCAGAGCTTTTTTCATCACTTGGGTCTGACTTACCCGTGTTTACACAACTTGTGGTTGCGGTTTCTAATTGGTTACAAAAACTATGGTGGGTTTTACTGTTTGCCAGTTTCGTCGCTGTTTGGTGCGCGATAAAAGCATACAAAAACCATGTGGGCTTTAAAAATAAAGTAGATGTGTGGTTGTTAAAATTACCGATAATAGGGCAGGTAATGTATCATGGGGTGGTGGCAAGGTTTGCCCGAACGCTGGCTACAACTTTTGCTGCAGGGGTTCCCTTGATTACTGCATTAAATTATACCGCTGGGGCAACTGGTAACTATAAATTTTATGTGGCAACACAGCAAATAAAGGAAGATGTTAAATCTGGTATTCATTTGCAAACCGCCATGCAACGAACCGGTGTGTTCCCAAGTTTGGCAATACAGCTAGTGGGTGTAGGAGAGCAGGCAGGGAGTTTGGAAGAAATGTTGGATAACATTGCCGATTATTATGAGCAGAAAGTAGATAATGCGTTAGAAAACATGACAACGCTACTAGAGCCAATTGTTATGGTGATATTGGGTATTTTAGTTGGCGGTTTGGTTGTGGCAATGTATTTACCTATTTTTCAAATGGGTTCAGTTGTGGGTTAAGCCAACTAATGGCTTTTAGTGTAAGTATTACAAACGGTTTGCAATAGCCAATAATAATTTATTGATATTTTTTATGTAATTTACGAGTGATTACATTTATTCTAGATACTATAATTAACTATCAACAGCTTTCTTTGTTTCATCCTATCTATAAACTAGCCCTATAAAAGGACAAAATAATGGAACTATCTAACATTATAAAATCAATAAACTTAAATAAACTGATGCTTTGTAATTTACTGTGTGCAACATGGTTTGGGCTTTCTAGCTGTACACCAGCCACACAACCAGAAGAAAGCCCACAACATACTGATAATAATCACACCAAAAGCCAAAATCGAGGGGTTGTTTCTGTACCTGTCATGGATTCTTCGGAAACCGAGAACATGGCATACCAGCAAAGTTTTTATGTACCTATTTACTCAGATATTTACTTAAGCGAGCAAAATCCAAAAATTTTAATGACAGCAGTACTCAGTATCCGTAATACTAGCCAAAGCAACGCTTTGTTCATTAAAAATATCGACTACTTTAATACAGAGGGTAAGCTAGTCAAACAAGTGTTAAATCAGACCATTAAAATAATGCCCATGGGAACCTATAATTTTAACCTACAAAAACAAGATGATACTGGTGGCTCAGGTGCTAACTTTTTAATTACTACCGGTGCCAAGAAAAATATCCAACCTATTATTCAAGCAGTGATGATAGGGAATTATGGCAACAAAGCATTTGCTTTTTCGGTAGATGGTGTAGAACTATCTCAGCCTTAATTGTTTAATTTTCAAGTTGTTGATTTAACAGTTTATATACTAAGATGATACATAATATTAGAAATAATATAAAACACAAACCATGCAAGATTTGATATTAACCTTACAAACCAACCAAATTTTTGCCATATTTTTATTTATATTGGTAGGTTTGTGTGTGGGTAGTTTTTTAAATGTGATGATTTATCGTGTGCCAAAAATAATGCATAAAGAGTGGCGTGCTGAGGCAGTCGGTTTTATTAGCCAAGAGGATGACCTTGCCAATACTATTGGCACAGATAAATTAAGCCATATGCAACACCGCATCGCTACAGAAAAACAACTGACCCTTAGTAAACCTGTTAGCCATTGCACTCATTGTAACCAAAAAATAAGCTGGTATCACAATATTCCACTGATTAGCTGGTTGGTTTTAGTGGGTAAAAGCGGTTGTTGTGGAGAACGGATTTCGGCTCGTTATTTATTGATTGAAGTGATCACTGCTGTGTTATCGGCACTGGTTATTTATCAATTGGGGCTGACGGGAGTCGGGCTTTCGGCATTAGTACTGGTATGGGGGCTTATTGTACTGGCAGGTATTGACGGGGAAACACAGCTATTACCAGATCGCATTACTTATCCGTTAGCGGTACTTGGGCTGTTGGTAAATAGCCAACTGTTTTTTACTGGGTTTGTTTCACCCACCAGTGCCATTTGGGGGCTTGCGATTGGTTTTTTAAGCCTATGGAGTGTCAATCAAGTTTTTTATTTAATTACTAAAAAACAGGGTATGGGGCAAGGAGATTTTAAACTGTTAGCTGCTATTGGTTGTTGGTTGGGTGTTTGGGCGTTGCCTTTAGTTATATTATTGTCTTCTATGCTGGGAGTTTTGGCTGGTGTTATATTGATGATTAAACATGGTAAAAGCCAACCCTTTGCTTTTGGACCTTTTATTGCCATTGCGGCTATTATTGCTATGTTGTATGGTGACCAAATAGTGGCATGGTATCAGTGGCTGGTTGTAGCATAAACTTATAGAGTAAAGGCATGTTTCATGTGAAACAATATCCGATTTTTGATATAAAGTGACATAAAAAGAAGAGCAAATTAAGATGACAAACGAACAAAACCAAACAAAAAAACTCATCATAGGGTTAACCGGTGGTATCGGCAGTGGTAAAACGGCGGCAACCGATTGGTTTGCTCAGCAGGGTATTAAAATTGTGGATGCCGATGTCATTGCCCATCAAATTGTTGCCAAAGGTAGCCCAACATTGCAAAAAATTGCCGCAGCGTTTGGCAAGCAAGTATTAACTGAATCAGGCGAGCTTAACCGGCAAGCTATGCGAGAGCTTGTGTTTAATAGTAAGCACGCTGCCAAAAACTTGGCAGAATTAGAAGCAATTACACATCCGGCGATTAGAGAACAAGCAAAGACTGAGTTACAACAAGCTGGCTCAGCTTATGTGATTATGTCTGCCCCTCTATTACTTGAGTCGCAAGAAGCAGGGCTGGCAAGCTTGTGCAATCGTGTTGTTGTAATAGATGTACCAGAAAAATTGCAAATAGAGAGAGCAAGTAAAAGAGATGGCTTAACAGAAGAAAAGATTAAAGCTGTTATGGCAAAACAGTTGTCTCGAAAAGCAAGATTAGCACAAGCTGATGATGTTGTTGTAAATGACGGCACTTTAGAAGATTTGTATGCACGGCTTAAGCCATTACATGAGCAATACTTGCAAATAGTTGAAAGCTATTAAGTACTTTACCTGATTTTTGTTTGCTTAAAACGTCTCATTTAAAGTGGCTAATACACAATATTAAAAAACCTTAAAAACAAACAAATTTAATATCAGGATACTTTTTTGTGAGTGAATGAGTAGAGACTAAAGTAAGCAATACGCAGTAAAATTAATAAATTACACAAATCTCTGTCTACTTGCTTCGTATAACGCCATGCCAGTTGCGACGCTCACATTGAGACTTTGTACATCACCACCCATAGGGATATAAACCAACTGATCACAGGTATCCGTGGTTAGGCGACGCATTCCTTCTCCTTCAGACCCCATTACAATGGCTGTTTTTATTGTAAAGTCACACTCATGCAGTGGTTTGGCTGTGTCGTCTAATGCGGTGCCATACACAAACACGCCGGCATCTTTTAATTGATTTAACGTACGTGCCAAGTTACCTACGGCAATAACGGGGATAGATTCAGCTGCACCAACGGCAACTTTTGCAACCGTGGCGGTGAGTGGCGCCGTATTTTTGCGAGGGCAAATAATTGCATCGACGTTCATGGCAACTGCCGAGCGGATACAAGCACCAAAATTATGGGCATCCGTAATTTGGTCAAGCACAAGGAGTAAACAGTTGTCTTGTGCAATTACTGTATCTAGCGTTGCTTCGGTAGCAAAGTTTAATGGGCGGGCATGTAAAACAACCCCTTGATGTTGTGGGCTATTGCACATATTGGCAAGTTTGTCTTTGCCAGCATACTGAATACTTACCCCAAAAGATTGTGCTAGCGCCAAAATCTCAGCAATGCTGTTATCGGACTCTTTACCTTGTTGAATAAAAAGGCTAAGGGCATCGGTTGGGCGATGTTCTAAAAGAGATTGTACGGCATGTGTGCCATAAAAATAAATTGGTTTGGCCATTTATCAGGTATCTATCGTTATTTTTTTAGTTTTAAGATTAAAGCGATTAACGCTCTAGATGGCAGATGTATTGCAGTATCTGGTTGGTGCGTAGTTCAAAACCACTGTCACCTGCTACCATAAAAGATTGACCAGCACGATACTTATTAAAGGTTTCTTCTCCTTCAATCTTTACTTCACACTCACCACTAATGATTTCCATACGCTCTGAAGTGTGGGTCGCAAAATGATATTCGTTAACGGTTTCATCATTAGGTGAAACCACGCCAAGCATCTTTTTACTGCCATCTTCAAATAAAAGCGTATGACTACTACAACGACCATCATAAGAAACATTTGCCTTACTCACAACGGATACGTTGGTAAATTCTGCCACTGACATAAATGACGTTCCTTAACCAAGTCTGATATTTATCAGACAGATAATTAAAAATAAGCTTAATGTTACCACACTATTTCATGATTTTTTATTACAAATAGCAAAAAAGCCTTTGTTTATGGGGTTTTATGATATGTTTTTTTTCAAAACACTATAAAAAACAGACTGCTTTGTTACTAAACTTGCTTATTAACTAAGATTTTACAAGAAATACAGATACGATGTGTTAAAAATTAACGGTCGTTAGCTAAATTGAAAGCATTTTTTATCATGGCTTTTGGATGAATATCCGTAAACTTTATAGTAAACTGCAAGTTAACTAAAATACTTGTGCAATCTTTAACTTACAAAATCGGTAATCAAAACCATGTTGCTATATTTAACATTACATCAATTTGCGTTAATCGCTGAGCATGAACTTAGATTTGTTGATGGTTTTAATGTAATAACCGGTGAAACAGGGGCCGGCAAGTCTTTATTATTAGATGCTTTGTCATTGTGTATTGGTGAACGTGCCGATACCAGTATGGTACGACATGGTGCCGAAAGTGCCGATATTTATGCCGAGTTTGATGTTGCAGAAAACGAAGTAGTAAAGCACTGGTTTGATGAACATGAACGAAGTTTTGAGGCAGAATTGCTCATACGTCGTCAGCTTAGTAGCAATGGACGTTCTAAAGCCTGGTTAAATGGGCTGCCTGTTAGCTTGGCAGAATTAAAATCTTTGGGGCGGTTATTGGTGAATATACATAGCCAACATGCCCAACAAGCGCTATTAAAACCGCAATTTGTGGTGGACTGGCTAGACAATATGGCAGGGTTAACCAACTTGGCAGATCAAACCCGTGCAGCCTATTTAACACACCAGCGTTTACAACGTAAGGCGGAAGAAATTGCCAGTGCTGATGCGAACCGATTAGATAAAATTGCTTTGTTAGAAAGTCAGCTGGCGGATGTAGAACCCCTGCTTAGCATTGACTATGCCAGTGTAGAAGCTGAACATGAAGAATTATCTAACATTGAGGCATTAATGCAAGAGGCGGGCATGGCACTGCAATTACTTGATAATGATACAGATGAACCCGATGCAAATAGTCTTGTAGGGCGTGCCATTAAGTTATGCGATAACCAATCAGCGGTTAGTAGCACATTTGGACAGGTAGCCGAGCAACTGTACCTTGCGCAGCAACAAATTAGTGAGGCGACAGGCTTATTAGCAGATTATGCCGAACAACAATTACCAGACCCTCAAAGGTTACAAGAGCTAGATACGTTAATGACATTGGCACATCGGTTATCCCGCAAGCACAACCTACCTGCCAGTGACCTGGTAACAACGGCAAGAGAGTGGCAAATTAAGTTAGATGAATTAAATGCTCAGCCAAGCAGTGCGGATATGCAACAACAAATTGAAACAGCATGGCAAGGTTATTTAGCCTTAGCCGAGCAGTTATCTCAGTCTCGTAAAGCTGAAGCACCTGCGATTATCCAACAGTTAATAGCACAGCTGCAACCACTAGCATTGCCAAATGCTTGTTGCGAGTTTTCGTTTGTGCGCCATGCAGATAACGATGATTTTAATGCGGTTGGGCTAGATGATATTGATTTATTGTTTAGTGCGAATGTTGGTATGCCCATGCAACCATTGTACAAAATTGCCTCGGGTGGTGAACTTTCTCGTATGGCACTGGTGATGCAAGTGTTACAAGCCACCTCTGCAAAAGGCAGCGATAAGGATCAAGATGCACGCCCAATGTTGGTATTTGATGAGGTGGATGTTGGCATTAGTGGCGGCACCGCCCAAGTGGTAGGAGAGCTATTAAGACAGCTAGGAAAACGCCAACAGCTTTTGGCAATTACACACCAAGCGCAAGTTGCTTCGCAGGCGCATCAGCATATATTGGTGCAAAAACATCATGAAAAACAAAGTGAAAGTATTTTGCAAGTGTTGAGCGATGATGCACAAGTTGATGAGCTGGCAAGGATGTCTGGTGGTGTTCATATCACTGATATCACGCGTGAACATGCCCGTAGCTTGTTAAATGAGGTTAACCGATAAAGCGTTTTTGCGGTTGTAACCTTCTTCCAACCCTTCTATTGAAACTGGGTTAACCTGCCCTAATCTAAAACTTAGGTCTTTGTTTATATAAAGACATGTTTGTAAATAAAAGTATAAAAAATTGATGTCAAAGAATCTTGCTCACCACTTCTTAATTGCTACCCCACAAATGCCGGATGATAGATTTAATCGGTCGGTTGTGTATATTTGTCGTCATGACAAACAAGGTGCTTTGGGGTTAATTATCAACAACCCATTGGCAGATACCACTATAGTTAGGCTGCTAGAAGACCTTGATATTGAGTGTCAAAATAAAACATTAATACATGAAATGGCACTATCAGGTGGTCCGGTTGCACCAGAAGTTGGTTTTGTATTGCATACAGGTCAACCGGTTTGGGCATCCTCTTTTGGCATTTCTGAAAACGTTTCTATCACCACCAGCCGAGATATTTTAGAGCATATGGCAATGGGTGATGCGTCAGGACATTTTCAGATGTGTTTAGGGCATGCAAGCTGGGGCGCAAAGCAAATTATGACAGAGATTGAGCAAGGTGACTGGCTTGTTTGCCCTGCTGATTTAGAGCTGCTATTTAAAACCCCATATGATAAACGATGGCATAAAGCCGGTGAAAAAATGGGGCTTAATTTAGACTTTTTAAGCGCTGATGTTGGCAATGCCTAATCTGGTGTTATCTTATTTTTTAACGATTTATTTTGCATATCCAAACTTATTTTAATATGAGATTCTTTCTTATTGACGACTTATGGGTCAGCTTTATTGCTTGGTCAGTCGCAGTAATCCTCTTATTCTAAACACGTTCTTTCTTAATTTTTATTTAAATTACAAGGATGTATAAGCACAGCCAAAGGACTAATTTGTGCGGGGTATTTTTGGAGTGTTTATGCATACAGTAGTTATTGGTGCGGGTTTTGGTGGTTTTAGGGTAATGGCTGGCTTGGGTAAAGACAAGGCACAAAAAATCACCATCATTGACCGTCATGATTATAATTTTTTTCCTCCTTTAATTTATCAAGTGGCGGCTGGTTTTTTATCGCCGTCTGATATCAGTTATCCTTTACGCAAATATATTGTTAACCACGACAATATCAGCTACCGTCAGGGCATCTTTCAAGCCGTCGATACTCAAAGGCAAGTCGTTATTTTAGATAATGGAGAGGTGGCGTATGACCGTTTGGTACTTGCAATGGGTTCTGAGCCAAACTATTTTGGTAACGAAAACATTGAGAAGCATGCCTTCCCTATGAAGCGCTTAAGTGATTCTATTAAAATCCGTAATCGTCTTTTACATCAGTTTAACTATGCAGCAACGCTACCAGAAAATGAGCGTGAACCTTATTTAAGGATTGTGGTTGCTGGTGGTGGGCCTAGTGGTGTTGAGCTGGCAGGTGTATTATCTGAGATTCGTAATGACATTTTTGCACGTGAATATCCAGAGTTTAGAAATACCGCTGGTAGTGTAGAGCTTGTGACCGCTGATCCAGTATTATTAGCACCAATGAGTGAAAAGTCGCAACAATATGCAAAAAAAGAGTTAGAAGATTATGGTGTTAAAATAACACTTTCTGACCCTGTTAAAGATTATGATGGATCTACCGTTACTTTATTTAGTGGACAACAGATAGAAACAAAAACCATGATTTGGGTGGCAGGTGTGCAATGCAAACGTGTGGAAGGGCTGCAAGATGCAGACTTTACAGAGCGTGGCAACCGATTATTAGTAGATGACAACCTTAAATTAATTAATTATGATAATATTTATGCATTAGGTGATATTGCCTTATGCACAAGCGATGTTAAATATCCTCAAGGTCATCCACAACTTGGGCAAGTGGCAATGTCGCAAGGCAAATATTTGGGTAAAAAGTTGCGCATTAATGCAAAAATGACACCTTATGCCTACAAACACCGTGGTGATATGGCAATGGTTGGGCGCTTAAGAGCAGTGGCAGATATTGATAATTTAAGCTTTGGTGGGTTTACTGCTTGGGTAACCTGGGTGTGGATTCATATTATTGCATTATCTACAGCAAAAAACCGAATTGCCACCACTTACAACTGGATGATTGCATTTTTTACGCGAAACCAATCTATGCGTATGGAAATGAGTTCGCGTGCGATTGAAGAAAAAATGCACAAAAAAGGCAAGGAATCACTTTAAAGATATGAGTTTTGAGGGCACACAACCAGAGGCGGTTCTTATCCTCGCGTTAGACTATGGTGTTAAAAAATCGGGTATGGCATTGGGCAATACATTGACTCAAAATGCCAGACCTTTTGATATATTAGCGATGGATAATGGTCAGCCAGACTGGGAGAATTTGTTAGGTATTATAGATGCTTGGAAGGTACATCAAGTTGTGGTTGGGTTACCACTTAACATGGATGGTTCTACTTCTATGCTTGCCAAGCGAGCGCACAAATTTGCCAGACGACTTGCGCATCGGTTGATGGAGCGTAAGTCGATGGTGCAGGTATTATTGCATGATGAACGCTTAAGCTCTCGTGAAGCACGTGAGATAGCGTGGGAAAATGGCTGGATTGATGATGAGAGAGACCCTATTGATGATATCTCTGCTTGTATCTTACTTAACTCATATCTTGCAAATCCAGCATTGTCAGAAGATGTAACGGCAAATGCTGCTATCGTACGTAATGTATAACTTTTTAGGTTAATTGCCTTTTACAAATCGACCTTTTAAATATCCCACTCAACAAAGTTTTTTAACACCTGTAGGCCTGCGGTGTGGCTTTTTTCGGGGTGGAACTGGGTAGCAAATAAATTGTCTTTAATAACACTAGAGCAAAAAGGCGTGCCATAGTCGCAACTGCCTGCCACAATGTTTTTATCCGTTGGCTCGCAATAAAAGCTGTGTACAAAATAAAAATGGGTGTGGTCATCAATGCCACGCCATAGCGGGTGTGACAACTCCATATTGGTTTGCGTGTTCCAGCCCATGTGTGGGATTTTGATTTTATCGCCATTGGCATCGGTTAGGTTGTCGTCAAATTTAACAACATTACCAGCCAAAATGCCCAAACAGTCCACACCGTTATTTTCTTCAGCATGCTCAAACAACGCTTGCATACCAACACAAATTGCCATAACTGGCTTGTTAAAAACCGCTTGTTTTACAACTTCATCAATGCCTGCTTCGGTCATGCCACGCATGCAATCGCGCATTGCTCCCACACCCGGGAAAAGTATTTTGTCGCAACGATCAATTTTTTTTGGGTCGTTTGTTAATACAACATCAGCTCCAACGGTTGATAATGCTTTAGCCGCCGAGTGTAGGTTACCCATGCCGTAGTCAAGTAGTGCTACTTTTGTCATTTTTTTCTCTTAATTTTTTACCATGCGTGCAGAACTTACTAACGTATCCTGCTATGCCAGCTCAGCTATTCGCCCTTACGTCATACGTTGGGCAAGTGAGTTGAGTGAGGGCTATCAATTACAATGCTTCTTTGGTTGAAGGCAATTGGTTTAATGCACGCTCGTCATATTCAACCGCCATACGCAGCGCACGAGCCAATGCTTTAAACACGCTTTCAATTTGGTGATGGCTATTGACACCTTTTAGGTTATCTATATGCAAAGTTACCCACGCATGGTTTACAAAACCATAAAAAAACTCGCTAAATAAGTCGACATCAAAGCTGCCAATGTGTGAGCGTGTAAATGGGATATTCATGTGTAAACCAGGACGACCAGAAATATCAACAACAACACGAGATAGCGACTCATCTAAAGGCGCATAAAAATGTCCATAACGTTTAATGCCTTTTTTGTCGCCAATGGCTTGTGCAAATGCCTGACCAATAGTGATGCCAACATCTTCCACACTGTGGTGGTCATCAATGTGGGTGTCTCCGTCGCATTTTACATCTAAGTCAATCAAGCCGTGGCGTTTAATCTGCTCTAGCATGTGGTCAAGAAACGGCACGCCTGTATCTAGCGTGCCAACGCCTGTACCGTCTAGGTTGATTGACACTTTAATTTTAGTTTCGGCAGTGTTGCGTTCTACTGTTGCAGTGCGAGTTGCCTTTTGAGTAGAAGAATTGGCTGATTGGCTCATATATTAAAAATTTCCTAAAAACTTTATTAATAGGCATATATTATCAAACTCAGGGTACACAAACCATTGTATTTGCTTTATGCCACTCATTTTTTTGCTAAAATAGTCATATTAGCATCATCATTTGTAAAACTTTGTAGGAACAAACATGCCATTAGAAGCCATTGCAATAAACGACTTTGACACACAGCTTATGCGTGAAGTCAACTACGAGGGTGAGTTTAAAGCGCGTATCCATGCTTTATATCAGGATATGGGATTAAATCAAGATAAGCATCACCGTTTGAGCAAAACAGCGGATGAAGTGATGGCAGTTTTGTCGGATAGCTTTGCAAGTGGGCGGGGTAGCCTGTATGTGGGTATGTTTAATGATAAACCCATTTGTGCCGTCGCTTGTTTTGTCGATAAAAATAGTCAAGGTAAATGCTTAGAATACCTTGCGATGCATGCCCAAAATCAAAACAGAGGTATTGAGCCGCAATTTATAAGGCAAGTGGTCAAAGCCGAATCAATGATAGGGACAGATCAACTAACCTCACAAAATACCCAAATAAAAACCTTGTTAGAAGCGGTTTATGGGTGATTTTTGGTAAAAGTTGCGATAAATTTAAAAATAATGCCAAAAAGACTTGACACTAACAAGGATTTTTAGTTTAATACGCACCTCAACGATATATGCTTTATTTAAAAGCAAAATGGCTCGATAGCTCAGTCGGTAGAGCAACGGATTGAAAATCCGTGTGTCGGCAGTTCGATCCTGCCTCGAGCCACCATTTATATCGTACAGTTTTAATAACCCCAAGCGTTTTAGTTTGGGGTTTTTTTATTGCTTATCGTGTTAAAGATACACATGCACTACAATAGTTACAGTATTAAATTATACAAATGGAACTATTTAGTTTACACTTGTTTTAAATATCTAAAAAAATATAGGAGCGTATTATGATTGGTTCTATTTTCTCAGGTCTTATCGTTGGTATATTAGCTCGTTTTCTTAAACCAGGTGCAGATGGTATGGGATGGATTATGACAATCATCCTTGGTATCGCTGGTGCCTTTGTTGGCGGCAAATTAGCAACCACGCTTGGTTTGTCTGCAGAAGGTGGTTTTATGGGTCTGGCTATTTCGGTAGTTGGCGCCATTATCTTGTTATTTATTTATGAATTAATAACCGGCAAAAACCGCTAAACAGGTTTAAGTGACTCAATAAATAATGACCGTTATGCCTAGGGTGTTTTAGGTATGGCGGTTTTTTATTTGAGCTGCAAATGTTTTGGCTAATATTTGTTATAATATTAGTACGTATTTTTTGGGATATTATTTTATGGCCATTTTACCAATTTTAAGCTATCCAGATCCAAGGCTTCGTACCATTGCTGAACCGGTACAACAAGTTAATGATAAAATAAAAACACTGATTAGCGACATGACTGAAACCATGTACCATGCAAAAGGTATTGGGTTAGCAGCAACGCAAGTTAACCAGCATATTCAGCTGATTGTCATGGACTTGTCAGAAAACGGTGATAGCCGACGTGTTTTCATTAATCCAAAAGTAACCCCATTGGTAGAAGAAAAACAACCTTATGAAGAGGGCTGCTTATCTGTGCCAACCGTGTATGATTCGGTAGAACGCCCAACAAAAGTTAAAATAGAAGCATTGGATGAAGAAGGAAATGCCTTTGAAGAGATTGCTGAAGGCTTGCTGGCTGTTTGTATCCAACACGAAATGGACCACCTAAATGGTGTTTTGTTTGTTGATTATTTATCTAACTTAAAGCAATCGCGTGCCAGAGACAAGGTGCGTAAAGCCGTTAAACAAATGGAAAAAGCAAAAGCATAAAATCGTATGGATTTTATCAAATTTTTGTAGCACTTTTTAAAAACATTATTTAATATACACTTTTTTAGAGCTTAGCGAATAAATAGTAGCTAAGCTCTAATTTTTTGAGCTTGAAGTGTTTCATACAGCTTAATCGATAGCTCGAAAACTGCTATTTTATTATCCGTTTAATTTTAATTACTTTTTATGTACCCAAAGGATTTTTTATGATTAAAATTGACAGCTATTTTGACCAATCGCAGTGGCAAAAATTTACTAAAGCAAGTGAGACAACCCAAACGCCGTGTGTCATTGTAGATTTGAGTCGTATTAAGGCTAAATATAAAGAGTTAGCTGCCTTTTTCTCCTACGCTAATATTTATTATGCAATGAAAGCTTGCCCAGCGGTAGAGGTAATCGACTTATTGGCAGAGCTTGGTTCAAACTTTGATTGTGCCTCGATATATGAAATTGATAAAGTTTTAGATTGTGGCATTGCACCAGCGCGTATATCTTATGGTAATACCATTAAAAAGGCAGAAGATGTTAAGTATGCCTATGAAAAAGGGATACGTTTGTTTGCCACAGACTCCAAGGCAGACCTAAAAAACATTGCCAAATATGCCCCTAACGCTAAAATATTTGTGCGTATTTTGGTGCAGGGTGCTGATACGGCAGACTGGCCGTTATCACGCAAATTTGGTTGCCATCCAGATATGGCCATTGATTTATTGGTTCAGGCGAAACAATTAGGTTTAGAACCTTATGGCATCTCATTTCATGTAGGGAGCCAGCAAAAAGATGTTGCGGCATGGGATGATGCTTTATCTAAAGTTAAATATATGTTTGACTGGATGAAGTATGAAGAAGGCATCAAAATTAAGATGATTAATATTGGGGGTGGTATGCCTGCTAATTACTTGAGTGAAGTTAACCCCATTGGGGTCTATGCCGAAGAAATTCACCGCTATTTACAAGAAGATTATCCTGATGAGGAGATGCCCCAGATTATTGTAGAACCAGGAAGAGCACTGGTTGGTGGCTCAGGTGTATTGGTTTCTGAGGTTGTGCTTATCTCTCGCAAATCACGCACAGATTTAACCCGCTGGGTATATACGGATGTTGGCTTGTTTGGTGGATTGATAGAAACCTTAGGAGAGGCGATTAAGTACCCTGTTTATACGCCTAAAATGGAAACAGCTACAGAGTCTGGCACGGTTGTGTTAGCAGGTCCTACCTGTGATTCTACAGATGTTATGTATGAAGAGGCTGGTTACCAATTACCACAAAATTTAGCCATTGGCGATAAGGTGTATTGGTTAACGACGGGGGCTTATACGACGTCGTATTCGTCGGTTGATTTTAATGGCTTTCCACCCTTAAAAACAATTTATATTGATTAAAACAGGCTTTGACTCCCACAAAAAAAGAAAGGTTGTTTAAAACAACCTTTCTTTTTTTTAATGCTTTTGATATTTTTTAAAATATTATCGTGAATATTTTGGATCTGCCGCAGCAGTAAACAATACATCTGTTGATGAATTTAAAGCGGTCTCGGCAGAATCTTGAATCACACCAATAATAAAGCCAATAGCAACAACTTGCATGGCAATATCGTTTGGAATGCTAAACAAGCTACATGCCAGAGGGATAAGTAATAAAGAGCCGCCTGCAACACCAGACGCTCCACAAGCACTAATAGAAGCAACAATGGCAAGTAACAGTGCAGAACCAAAATCAACCTGAATACCCATTGTGTGAGCAGCAGCAAGGGTTAATACATTAATGGTAATTGCGGCGCCTGCCATATTGATAGTAGCGCCCAGTGGCAAAGTAACTGAGTAAGTATCTTCATGTAGGTCAAGCTTACGAGCAAGGTTCATGTTTACTGGGATATTAGCGGCAGAGCTGCGTGTAAAGAATGCAGTGATACCAGACTCACGTAAACAAGTAAATACTAAAGGATACGGGTTTTTGCCTGTTTTGATAAATACAATAATTGGGTTAACAATCAATGCAATAAACAACATACAGCCAACCAATACGGTAAGGATACGAGCATAGCCTAACAATGCCCCAAAACCTGTTTGGGCGATGGTATTAGCAACCAGACCCATAATACCCAATGGGGCTAAAGCAATAACCCATTTTACGACTTGCGAAATCGCATCAGAAAAGTCGCCAATGACTTTACGAGTGGTTTCGCCCGCTTGACGAAGTGAAAAGCCAATCACTAATGCCCAAGCTAAAATACCAATATAGTTTGCGTTGGCTAATGCGTTAATGGGGTTGGCAACTAGGTTCATAAGCAGTGTGGTGACAACTTCTTTTAAACCTGCGGGCGGAACTTGTTGGATATCACCAGTAACAAGGGCAAGCTCTGTTGGGAACATAAAACTTGCAGCAACAGCCGTTAATGCGGCAAAAAAAGTACCAATGATGTACATGATGAGGACAGGCTTAACAAATACTTCTTGACCAGCTTGGTGTTGGCTAACAGCAGCCATAACCAAAATAAATACTAAAATAGGGGCAACAGCTTTTAATGCGCCAACAAATAATGTACCCAAAATACCAATAGACACCCCAATACTTGGTGCTAACCAGCCTATTAATATCCCAATAATTAGTCCCACAGTAATTAATGGTACCAGCCCAATACGACTATATAATTCTGCAATTGCTTTCATATTATTACTCTCTTATTTCTATTTTACTTTGCCTCTTAATCTGACAACGGGTTAAAAAATAAAAAGATACTAGCACTTTTGTAAAATATTAGAAAGAAAAATTATAATCAGGTGCTTTGTTTAGCGAATCAATAAATATAGTTAAGCCACGTTAAATTTGCTACACGGCTGATGAGCAAAGATATATATAATACCTAGCGTGAGTCTAATACGGTAGAAAGTTAATAGTGGGCAGACTATTAAGGCATTTATTTAATAGGAAAGTAGTCTAATTTAAATCCAAGCGATTGGTAGTGCTTGTATTTAGCACGTCCTTTTTCTTTTTGTTCACTATCTGCTGGGATAATCTCTAACAGTCTGCTTGGGTGGTGTGTCGGGTTATCGTTAGATGTTGGCTCTGCTGGTTGGCTTGCTTTGGTGTTTGGATGAACCAAATTAAGCGGTGAGCTGGCAAGGTTTAATACCACGCCATCAAAGCCATTTGGTAGCGTATCAGTTAGGATAACAGGTGCAATGCTGTCAGCATTTTTTTTGTTGATTATTAAATCGTGTGGCAAAAAGCTGGTAGCAGATAAATCCCAAAGTTGTTTATCTAATTGGTTGAGCCTATTGGTGTTGTCATCTAAAATGATTAAGGTTTGCTCGCTTTTTTCTAAAACGGTTTGGGTGAGTCTGCACACAAAATCGAGCAAGGCATCCGTTTCAGATACCTTGCTATTGTTATTATTTAGAACATAAAAGCTAATTTGCATTTTTGATTTTAGCCCTGTGCTTTTACAAAATTACGCTTTGCTTGCATTTTTTAGATACTGCATAAATAGTGGAACAGGACGACCCGTTGCTTCTTTTTGTTTACCAGAAATCCACGCCGTGCCAGCAATGTCTAAGTGCGCCCAAGCCTGACCTTCTTCAATAAAACGAGATAAGAAGCACGCAGCGGTTACCGAGCCTGCCTCACGCCCACCAATATTTTGCATATCGGCAATTGGCGAGTCTAGTTGAGTTTGGTATTCATCATCAAGTGGCATGTGCCAAATCGCATCCCCCGCTTGTTCGCTGGCATTTTGTAAGGCAAACAACAAGTCTTCATCATTACTAAATACAGCAGAACGAACATTACCAAGCGCAATGACACAAGCGCCTGTTAAGGTTGCTGCATCAACAATTGTTTTTGGCTTATAACGTTGGATGTAGGTTAAGGTGTCACAAAGTACCAAACGTCCCTCGGCATCTGTATTTAAAATCTCTACGGTTTGACCACTCATAGATTTTACAATATCGCCTGGGCGAGTTGCACGCGCAGAAGGCATGTTTTCTGCAAGGGCTAAGGCAGCAACAACGTTAATTGGCAGCTTGGCTTCACAAAGTGCTTTAATGGTACCAAGTACGGATGCAGATCCGCCCATATCAAACTTCATGTCGCCCATGCCGGCACCTGGTTTTAACGAAATACCACCCGTGTCAAAAGTAACCCCTTTACCTACCAGTGCAATAGGGGCGTCTTCAGCTTTTTGTTTTTTGGCTTTTTTGCCATCTTGAGTGGTGAATTTTGATTTGCCATGATATTCCAAGATAACCAGTTTACCTTCTCTATCTGAGCCTTTAGCAACAGATAAAAAGCAGTTCATGCCCAACTCTTCCATTTGTTTTTGGTTAACGACCCTTACTTTTAAAAGATTTGGGTAAGTTGCTGCTAGTCGCTCGGCTTGGTCTGCCATGTATTCTGGATAGCAAACATTGCCAGGCTCATTTGCGACGTTACGAGTCATAGTTTGCCCTGAATAAACGGCATTAGCAAAGTCTAAGGTTGCTTGGTAGTCTTTGCTGGCAAGTACAGAAATCTTTTCAAGTACAGGCGCTTGGCTTTCTGACTTGTATTTATTAAAACGGTAGCTTGCATTAAGTAACCCATTGGCAAATTGTGCAAACTGATCATCGGTTAATGCTTTACCAAGTGCAACCGTAATGGCATCGACACGTTTACTCATGCTTTGATATATAGCTTTGCCAATTTTTTGTAAATTACTGGCAGTTAAATTATTTGCTTTACCAATACCAACAATTAATAGCTGAATGGGGTTATTTTTGCTTTCGGTTAATGCGTAGTCTGCAAGGGTTTCTGCTACAGTGCCTTTAAAATGCGCCACTTCAATTAATTGGTTAATACGATCTTTATGCGTTTTTAGTGTATCGCTTGCAATAAGATTTAATTCATTATCTACCAATACAACTAAGCAATGAGAATCTTTTGGGCTTTGTTTTTTAAGTAGTTTTTTTGCTTGTAGGGTTGGTAATGTTTGAGTGAGCGTTAGTTTCATTGTTAGTCTTCCTATTACTTTTGTATGTAGATAAATGATTGGGTGTTCATAGCCAAACTTTAAGTCACTGTTTTTAAGTCGCTGTATTATAGATATAAGGTTAGTGTAGCATATTGCAATAGGCATAATGTGAGTTGTTTTATTTAACAATATCTACATTTTTATCAGCAAAAAATGGTAAAAACATGCTATGCTAAATCGTTTAAACAATTGTAAATAATAACTTAAAAATATAGAGCTGATAAAAGTGATTTTACGTCGGTATATGACCTCTCAAATAGCCTCCAGCACAGCCATTGTGTTGGGGTTTTTGGTATTTTTGCTGCTTGGTGGGCGTTTAATACGATACTTTGGTATTGCTGCCGAAGGCGGGCTGGATGTTGGTTTACTGTTTAAAATTATTGGCTATAACTTGCCATATTTTTTGGAGCTGATTTTACCTTTATCCTTTTTCATTGCCTTAATGCTGGTGTTTGGTCGATTGTATGTTGACCATGAGATGGCAGTGATTAATGGCAGTGGTATCTCACGTGGTCGTTTGGCGAGACTGGTCGCACCCTTAATTTTGGTGTTGTTTTTGTTAGAAGCTGGGTTATCGATTGTTGGTAAACCTTGGGGGGTAAGACAATCAGACAATGTTTGGCAACAGCAAGCCATGCAGAGTGCGTTTGATTTGGTAAAACCGGGGCAGTTTTTAAGCAGTGGGGACTACCACTTGTATGTTGGTAGCCTAAGTGATGATAACTCGCAATTAGAAAATGTGATATTGATTCAAACTTCAAAAGATAAGAACAAAGCACAAAAAATCCCAGAAGCCAATCAACCAGAAGCGTTAAAAGACTTACCGACTCTACCAAAGCAACTATCAAGTAAAGACACCATCGTACTGGCAAAAAGCGCACAACAAGTGGCAACTGATGATGAGTCTGGTAAGACACAATTAGACTTGTTTAATGGCAGACGCTATGAAATTGGTGCAGATAGCCTAAAATATAATCAAGTTGGATTTGAACGCTATCGTATAACTTTGCTACAAAAAAAAGAAGACAAAGTTAGCAAAGAAAATATAGAAACACAAAAGATAGAAGATATTTGGACAGCAGCAACAGCTAATACGGCGAAACCAAACTTAGCAGCACAGGCAGAGCTGGGTTATCGTTTTGCATTGCCATGGTTAATTATCCTTGCACCTATGATGGCAGTGCCACTGGCGCAAGTACGCCCAAGGCAGGGCAGATGGTTACGCTTAATCCCTGCTATTTTGTTATATGTAAGTGTGGCATTAAGTATTATCTCACTCAAAAAGCCAGTGAGTGAAGGTAAAGTGGATGCTTGGATGTATGCATTGCTGATTGTCTTTTTATTAGCTTTTGCACTGTATCTTAATTGGGCAAGTAGAATTAACCAACGTGTGCGTTTTGGCTTGTTCAACAAAAATAACCGTATTAAGCAAAGAGGGTAGAGATGGCAATGCGTGTATTAAGCCGTTATGTTAAAAAAAATGCCTTTTTTGCTATTGTTGCGGCTGTTTTGGGGTTGTGGCTTTTGCAAGTGGTGTTTTCATACCTTGCAGAGTTAGAAAACATATCTGATAGTTACACAATGCGTGATGCGCTAACCTATATTTTTTATAAATCACCTCATTTTTTAGAGCAGTTTATCCCTACTGGGGCATTGCTTGGTGCGGTAGTTGGTTTAGGTTTGCTTGCCAACAATAGTGAGCTTACGGTAATGCAGGCAAGTGGTGTGAGCAAAACAAAAATTGTGAGTTGGGTTTTGCAACCTGCCATTATTTTTGTGTTTATCGCTTTGGCGATTAACCAGTTTGTACTGCCAACCAGCAATCATTTAGCCGATTTGGTTGACGATGATAATAATAAGCGAGACGTGATTGAAAAGGTAGAAGGCTACTGGACAGTACAACCCAGATATATAGACGGCTCTACCCCAAACTCAGTAAAACCAGATGGTCGTGACGTGCTGTATATTGATTATGCCGATATTGAAGGCAATATTGGGCTTGTAAAACGCTGGCATTTAGATAATGCTGGCAACTTGCAATCGGCATCTATTGCACGCGGGGGTAATTATGTTGGTGCAGTAGAAGTAAAAGATCCACATGCCTCTGACGGTTTTAGCTTAAGTCATCAATGGCAGTTAAATGACTTAAGTGAACTAAAAATTGGGCAGTCGCTTGCGACTAGCCAAACTCGTCAAGTTTCGGATATTTTAGGGCTACCAATAGAACCACAGTCGGTTTATTTGTTGACTCGTGAAGCAGAAGATTTATCACTAACTCAATTATATGATCATCGCCAGTTTATGCAAAGCCAAGGCAACCGCTCGCTTGAACATGAGTTGGCTTTTTGGCAAAAGTTGCTCAGCCCTCTTTCCATTTTGTCTTTGGTGATTGTTGCGTGCTCGTTTGTGTTTGGTTCTTTGCGTACGCATAGCTTGGGCTTACGAGTTGTGGTTGCTTTATTGTTTGGTTTGTTTTTTAGCTATATGCAAGACTTGGTAGGCTTTATCTCACTGGCAACTGGTGTTTCACCTTTGTTGATGGTGTTGCTGCCGATTATTGCCAGTGGATTGTTTGGTTTGTGGTTATTGCAACGCAAAACCTGATTGTATACATCTTGAAGTGTTAGTCCTGTTTGGTCATGTAATAAAATTCTCGTTCTAAGTCATATTTTGTAGCTTGAGAATGCTTTTTTAAAATAAAGTAAGGTGAGATTAATAAAAACCCTGCATGGACAAGAATAAACAAAAGTAAAATATAACTACCTGAAGCTATTGTAAAGGTAAAGAAAATCAAATAAACAAATAGTACAATCGAATAGTAGGGAATATAGCCAAAACTAAAGCCATTTGCTGTAGATTCTATGATTAATTTGTCTTCTTTTTTATAAATTCGTCCTCTTGCTCTTCCTTGACCATTCAAGGATTTAATACTAAATTCATCATTTATTATTCGACCGGCATAATAGTAGGGTTTTCTTGAAAAAGTATTGCTTATTATTGGAAACAGGCTTTTTGTGGTCGTTTTATCAAATTGTTTAATAAAGTCAATTTTTTCAATATTAAACGCCATAGTAAAACGGTCAGATAATTTTTTACCTTCCAAGAATGACTGGTCTTCTAAATGCTCGTTAATAATCCCTTCATTTGAATTTTTTGTTAGAAAGTATAAATTACGTTTTAGACTATGAATAGAATGTTTTAGATTATTTCTAAGATTAAAGTAAGCCAAAACTAATAGACAAAAAACTCCACCAAATAGCATGAAGAAAATTTTAGGGTGGATTTTTGTGTCATTGGAAAATATGAAAAACAACATAAACCCTGCAATTGCGACGATATTAAAAATTATTCTTTGGATATATTCAGGTTTATAACTGGTTAGTTCTGCATAAATTTTTGTTTTTTGATCCTCTTGGTGGTAGCTGCCCTCAATGTTACCGTATAAATCTGACAGCTGAAAAGAGTTTGATTCGATAAAACCAGAATAATTATGTTTATATTTTGAAGAATTGTTTTTTTCCGTAAATATAGTATCTTGTCCGATAAGCTTTTTAAACTTTTTTTCAAAATCATTAGGTTCAATGTTAAACACCATTTCAAATGGTTTAACCAGTCCTATTTTTTGCAAAAACTCTTTTCTTAACATAATAATTCTTTGCTAACTACTCTTTAACCGCCATGCTAATGGTGTAAGTTTTGCCTTGTTTTACTTTTTTATAGTTGCCAAACACTTCGGTAAACGCACGCTTCATAAACTGGCGTAAACCATTAATGGTAACCACATAAAAACGTCCGCCTTGCTCCATACGGTTATAGGCATCTAGTAAGTACAAATAGTGCTGTTCTTTACCAACTTTGGCAGGCAAATTACTCATTACAAGGCTAAAAGTTTTGTCATCTGCCACATGGTTAAACCCGTTGGATAAATGCACATCGACATTATTTAAACTATTGGCTTGGCAGTTACGCTTGGCGTATTCTACTGCCATAAAATCTTTATCAATCAGAGTATGTACGCCATTTGGGCATTCTCTCGCTGCGGTCATACCAAGCACACCATAGCCACAGCCCAAATCGATAGAATTGTCATTTGGTTGAAAATCAACATAATCAAGCAGCATTAAACTGCCATCATCCAACTTTTCTGGCGAGAATATGCCCCACGTGGTGGTAAAGTTAAATGGTTTGCCTAGTACATTTTGAGTAAAACTAATGTCTTCACGCCAGTGGTTGGCACGGGTAAGTAAGTCGGCTGGTGGGGTGTGTGTCATGATAATAACTCTTAAATGGTTACCCATAATGGGCAAGTGATGCACATTAATATGCATTATGGTTTTTGTTGCAAGGGTATATTTTATCTAATATTTGCCAAAATATAAATTTTTTAATCTATTAACCGATCCGCT
The DNA here is from genome assembly GCF_051097895.1 of Psychrobacter sp. HD31. GTDB lineage: Bacteria > Pseudomonadota > Gammaproteobacteria > Pseudomonadales > Moraxellaceae > Psychrobacter. The sequence continues at coordinate 1,514,140 of NZ_CP142525.1, read as the reverse complement.
CAACCTCAGCACTAATGGGCAAATGGTCAGAAAGCTCAGTCCAAGGTTTGCCAGTTTGCACCCAAGCACGCTTTACACTTAAGTTGCGTACATAAATACGGTCTAGGCTTAGCACAGGCAAGCGAGCAGGGAAGGTTGGCAATAGTTTGTCATGCACACTGATAAAAGCCTCTGTCATGTTCAGTTGTTGCCCCAGTTTTTCGCACGCATTTTTTTTCCAGTCGTTAAAATCGCCTGCTAAAATAAGTGGCTGATGTGGCTCAATACTGTTGTTTACATACTCAAGTATTGCCTTGTATTGTTTTTCTCGCCCACCTTCTAACAAATTTAAGTGAGCACACAGCACCACCAGAGGGGTATCCCAGCCAGTTGGCAGAACCTCGCAATGCAGAACGCCACGTTTTTCTAGCCGATTGACACTCACATTTAAGTTGTGCTGGGGATCTAACGGATAGTGGCTAAGTACCGCATTGCCATGATGCCCATGGTCATATTCACTATTTTTACCATAACTGTGCTCATAGTCTAAAAACTCACCAAACCACTCATGTTGAGATTGTTCAGGGAACTCATTAAACTTGATTTCACGCTTTAGGTTTTGTCCTTGTACTTCTTGTAAACAAATGATATCTGACTCTAACTGTTGCAATGATTGAGCAATACCTTGCACAACCACATTGCGGTTAAGGGCAGACATACCTTTATGGATGTTATAGCTGGTTATCGTTAAGCTTTTTTTATTTTGTATCATGGACGGTTTTTTTAATTAGTGTGCTAAATGGCTAAATACTAGTAATAAGTTTTTGCTTTTATGGTTAGTGTAACCTTTATTTGTGACAAACGATAGCACCCCTCTTTAAAAAGCCAAATGAGAACCGATATAGTATAGAGAGATATTTTTTAATAAAATCATAGCGACAGATAAATAAAACAGGAACACGTATGTTAGCAACCACAAAGTTAGACCCCAAATTGCATTTAACTGATTTTGCACAGGCAACGCCCGAGTATTTAAGCCAACGGATAACAGAAGAGTTAGCCAAGGTTGAAGCCTACCTAGATAAGTTAGAACAAACACCAAACGCCACTAGTAGCGAGCAAGCATTGGCAGATGTTAAAGCTTTTTATCATGCCGATATTGGATTAAGCCGTGCTTGGGGCGTGTTGTCACACTTAAATAGTGTGATGAGTAATGATGATATACGCCACGCCCATCATGCATTACTGCTTGCCATATCTAGTTATTCAACCCGAGTTGGGCAAACGCAAGCCTTGTTTAACCGCTATCAAATGATTAAACAAGATAAGGCGTTTTTTGTTAGTTTACCGCAAGCACGCAAACGTGCCATAGAATTGGCACTGCAAGATTTTGAGCTGTCTGGCATTGCACTACCAAAAGATAAACAAGCGGAGTTTGCAAAAATAACAAGCAGGTTAAGCGAGTTATCGGCAAAGTTTTCTGACAATATTTTAGATGCAACGCAAGCATTTGCATTGCCTTTAACAGAGTCGCAGTTGGCTGGTATTAGAGAGAGCGGTTTGGCAATGCTTGCGCAAGCAGGAGAGCACTATAAACAAAAACTTGCGCAAAGCGGTGATAAAACAGCCGAGCAAATTAAACAGTTGCCAACGCCTTATTATGTTGCAACGCTGGATATTCCTGTTTACCTTGCCGTGATGACGTATGCTGATGACAGAGCGTTGCGTGAGCAAATGTACAAAGCCTTTGTCACCCGTGCTTCTGAATTTGATAAACATACTAGTGCTAAAGGTGAAAGCCTAAACAATGCTGATAATATGGCAGAGATATTAGCGTTACGTGCTAAAAAGGCAAGTTTACTGGGCATGAACAACTATGCAGAATTGTCGTTATCTACCAAAATGGCAGATAGTGTTAACCAAGTAGAGGACTTTTTACGTAAGCTTGCACAAAAAGCAATGCCATCTGCCAAGGTAGATGTAGAGGAGCTAACACAGGCCGCCATTCAGCATGGTTTCAATGCCCTTAAACCTTGGGATACTGCTTATTTGGCAGAAAAAGTAAAACAAGAAAAATTTAGTTTGTCGCAAGAAGAGATCCGCCCATATTTTCCGTTACAAACGGTGATAGAAGGTCTGTTTAGCATTGTAAACCGCTTATATGGCATTAACGTGGTCGAACATAGCCAAGATGTCCCACTTTGGCATAAAGATGTGCGTTTTTATCAATTATTTGATGAAGATGAACGCTTAATTGGCGGTTTTTATTTTGATTTGTATGCTCGTCAAGGCAAACGAGGTGGGGCATGGATGAGTGGTTTCCAGCCAAAATATATCCATGAAGCACAAAACTATGAGCAGTTGCCGGTGTGTTATATGGTAGGTAATTTTACGCCACCAACGCTGACAAAAGGCAAAGAGAAACCAAGCCTATTAACCCATAACGAGGTCACGACCTTGTTCCATGAGTTTGGACATGGACTGCACCATTTATTATCTGAGGTGACGGTGGGTGATGTATCGGGTGTTAACGGAGTAGAGTGGGATGCAGTGGAGTTACCAAGCCAGTTTATGGAAAACTGGGCATGGGATAGCGAAGGCATTGCTTTGATTAGCCGCCATGAGCAAACGGGTGAATCATTGCCTGACGAAAAATTAAAAGCATTGTTAGACGCCAAAAACTTTCAAAGTGGCATGCAAACTTTACGACAAATTGAGTTTGCCCTGTTTGATATTTTGCTGCATGCTCACGAGTCGACACCAGATTATTCAGATTTGCTAAAGTTATTAGATGCGGTAAGGGATGAAGTGGCAGTGATGCCAACGCCAGAATATAATCGTTTTGCCAATGGGTTTAGTCATATTTTTGCAGGAGGCTATGCAGCTGGTTATTACTCATACAAATGGGCAGAGTTGTTGTCAGCCGATGCGTTTGGCAAATTTGAAGAAGAGGGCATCTTTAATGCCAAAACAGGTAAAAAATTTAGAGAGACTATTTTGGCAGTAGGGGGTAGTTTGCCTGCCAAAACAAACTTTGAAAACTTTAGAGGGCGAGAAGCAACCATCGATGCACTATTGCGACATGCTGGGTTTATAAAATAAGTTTATCGTGTTGAATAATAATAAAAAAAGCCAATCAGTTGATTGGCTTTTTTTGGTAAAAAATATAGAAACTAATTTATGCTTTTTTAGGCATTAAACCAGAAAGCAGCGGCAGTAAAACCAAGTAGCTATATACAAATACGCCAAAAATAGTGGCTAAGTGAAATGCCCAGTCTACCCAGTAAGTCATATCCGAAATACTGGAGTGAAAAATGGTTGGTAAAACAAAAAATGCAATCGCAGCGACCACCAATGCCAGCATAGTTGCTAATCCACCACGAGACAAAGGCACTGAACGCATTGCCCAAACAACCCAGGCAATAATAAATAGCAAAGCAAGAACGATAACATAAGGTAAGTTTTGTGAAATCGCTTCCCACTGCATGGTAATAGCTTGACTTAAAAAGTTCATAATGATTCTCCTTTAATTTATACCTGTCCTTTAGCAACAGCCATGTATGCTGGCTGTAGCATCATATCTTCTAAGAACCAAGCAAAGTAACCAGCTTGTAGAGGATCAATTAATGGAACGGATGGTGTGAGGTTGTTTTCGTAGTCAAACTCAACCAGCATGGCTTGACCTTCTTTTACCAACAATGGGCAAGAGGTATAGCCATCAAATGAATTTGTTGGTTCTTTGCCTTGAATCACTTCAATAAGGTTATTTACAACAACAGGTGCAGATTTTTTAACGGTTGCTGCGGTTTTACCTTTTGGCGTCCCGTTAATGTCGCCAGCCCCAAAAATGTTTGGATAACGATTATGACGTAGTGTGTATTTATCGACATCTAGCCAGCCTTTTTCGTTAATTAACGAGGGGGTTTTAAGGATGCTGTCTACGGCAAACATTGGTGGGACAACGTGAAGAAAGTCGTATTTTTCTTCTTGTAGGCTGCCATCTGGTTTTGAAAAGTAAGCAAGTTTATTCGCGGTATCAACTTTAGTTAAAACGCGCTCAAAATTAACATTGATTGGGTGTTCAAACTCTGCCCAGCGTTTTAATACGTTTTCGTTTACAACGGGCACACTAAATACGCTGGTTTCTTTAGGGCTAAAAAATTGGATATCACTATTGGCACGTGTGCCAGACTGAGTTAGGCGATCGTGCAATAAAAATGTCATTTTAAGAGGGGCACCAGCACACTTCATATCGGTATTTGCAAGCGTCATTAATGCTTTGCCACCTGTTTTGCGAAAGGCATCCATTTGTTGCCAAGTTTGTTTAGCAATATCTGGGCTGGCGTAAACACTGCCAATGCCGTTTTTACCAAGGTCGTCAACGGTTAAACCTTCAATCTTTTCGTAACCTAGTCTTAAACCAGTTGCAATCACAAGGTAGTCATAGCTCACGGTTTTTCCAGATTCAGTAATCACTTGGTTGTTTTCTGGCTTAAATTCACCTGCAAACTCTTCAATCCACTCAATATTATCTGGCATTAAGTCTGCATTGTTAGAGATAACTTTATTGGTGTCGTCCCACACCCCGGTTGCTAAAAGGGTGTAGCCTGGTTGATAGTTGTGCGCTTTTTTCTCATCGATGATGGTGAGCTTGGCATTTGGTAGTTGCTTGCTTAAACGGTTTGCAACAGCGAGCCCCGCTAAACCAGAACCAATAATAACAATGTTTGCTGATTCTTGATAAGAAGGTAAGCTGCTACAGCCAGTTAACGTGCTCGTTGCTAAGGCAACACCAGTGGTAGCCGTTAACCCTAAAAAATGACGACGGTTCATCACCAGCTTGTCTGAGGTGCTAGGAGGCGTGGGGGTATTGTCATGAGAATGCATAATATAATGCTCCTACGTTAGTTTACTTGTCCCTACTGCAAAGCATAAAAATATGCCCAACAATGTTGTTAAGATGTACATAAAAAAGTTGCTCTAAGCAGTATGGAGCAACCCATTGATTGACTATAGGTTGTTTTAGTTAACATGCCAGCATGATACTAAGCACAGTTGCCATCTTACATGTCGTGTTTTATCAGCAAGTGCATAAATCAAATGCCATCAACAAGGGCAATGAAACAAAGAGGGATGGTGCAATACGACTATTGTTTGCTATTTTAGTTTGTGCTGCGTGGTTAACTGTAAATAAACCTTAAATAAAATAGATACTTAAACAATCATTATAACCTAATTTATTATATATATAAACATACTATTAAAAATGATTTTATATTCGTTTAACTAAATATTTTGTTAATAACAGCAGGTAGGGCGAGTTGTTTTTGAGCGTGTTCAACATCTAACCAATAAAGGCTAATATGGGCATTGGCTAACAATTTATTGAGTTTATTTTGTTGTTGCTGATTTAGGTTAATATGGCACGTGGTGATATGCCAATGAAAGTGAGTAAGCGTGTGTTTGAGTTGCTTGGTTTGTGTGTCTGCTTTTATATCTATGCTGTTATTTTGCAAAAACTGGTCAATGATTTGTTCAGCAGTTGTTAGCTCTTTTTCGTAGCTGGCATCGCTGTTGACATCTTCTACTATTTTTTTACCTTGTAGCTTGTGGATAAATTTAAGTGGTAAACACCACAAACCGCCCCAAATACCAGTTTCTGGGCGTTTTAACCACAAGCTTTTTCCCTGTGGATTATTTATTACCAAAGCATAACTGTGCTTGCTTGGTTTGGGCTTCTTTTTGGCTTTAAAAGGCAAGTTAAGCTGTTTATTTTGCTTAAAAGCAATACAGTCCGCCTGAATGGGGCAGGGTTTATCTCCCGTTAGGCATGCTGGTTTAGTACGGTTACAAACGGTTGCGCCCATATCCATCATTGCTTGGGCAAAATTACCGCTGGCATCTTTTGGGGTAAGTGTTTCTGCTAATGCCCACAATTGCTTGGTAGTCGCCGCCTTAGTAATATCATCTTCTATCCCTGCCCAGCGAGTAAGGACACGCTTTACATTGCCATCGCAAATTACCCCATAGTCATGCAACCCCATGGCAACAATTGCCCCAGCCGTGGAGCGACCCACCCCTGATATTTGCTCCCATTCTGCAACGGTTTGAGGGTAATGCCCTGTTTGGTTAATAATATCTACCAATTGTTTGGCACCTTTATGTAGGTTTCTTGCCCTTGCATAGTAACCCAAGCCTGCCCAGTGTTCTGCCACGGTATCCCAGTTTGCATTGGCAAGCTCATTAACAGTGGGGAAGGACTGCATAAACCGCTTATAGTAGGGGATTACCGTTACAACTTGAGTTTGCTGTAGCATGACCTCAGATATCCAAACTTTGTAGGCATCTGGTAAGTTTGTTTTATGCTGCTGCCAAGGTAAGTCATGCCTGCCATAGTCATCAAACCAAGTAAGCAAACGTGGCGCAAAGCTATTTATTGATGTTTTCTTTATATCAATGATTTGAGGGTCGGTGGTTGGCATGATGACAATAGTTAGATGTTTTTTTAATGAAAAGGGTAGGCGGTATCTGTAAAAATACCAAAACACATCTCAAAACACGTTGTGAGCAGGTACCTTTATTTTTTAATTGAGTATTATACACAAAAACAGCGTATCCATTGGCTAATATGGCCATACGCTGTTTTTAATGTGGTTCAATGAGCCAGTAATTTGTGTTGCTAGGCTAAAAAAAGTTACAAGAAAAGTTACTCTGCTTAGCTTAAAGTTCGCTATGCTAGCGTTTCTTTCATAAAGTTGACCATTTCTTCCCAGCTGGCGTTGGCAACTTCTTCATTATAGGCTAAATCTACGCCATTTTCTTTTGCACGCTCATCTGCATGTGGGTTAGAAAAACCGTGTTTAGCACCTTCATATATATCAATGGTGTAATCGACTTCGGCTTGGTCTAGCTCGGCTTTTAACCCCTCAATGGCTTCCATCGAGACAAAGCTGTCATCCTCCCCATGGGCAACTAAGACCTTAGCATTAAAGGTATCTTGCTTGGCGGGTTGTTTGGGAGTTGGGTTGCCATGAAAGGTTGCCACCGCTTTAATCGGCATGCCCTCGCGTGCCATATCCAGCGCAATTTTACCGCCAAAACAATAACCCACGACCCCCAACTTATTGGCATCAACCGCCACTTGCTCACTAAAATCAGCCAAAATCTCGCCACAGCGTGCCATTAGCTCGGTTTGGTTTTCTAGCATTTGGCTCATCCATTCATTTGCCTGAATCGCATCGGTTGTAATTTTGCCGTCGCCATAAATGTCCATCACCACCGCCGCAAAGCCGAGACTGGCAAGCTTTTTTGCAACTTTAATAGGGTGGTCAACCACGCCCCACCACTCGGGTGCAATTAAAATACCAGCGGTTGGTTTGTTTTCGGTATTGTTTGGCAAAGCCACATAACTTAATAGCTTGATACCCTCTTTTGTGGTGCTCTGTAACTCAAAAGTTGTCATGCTAGACATAGATATATCCTTATTTTAGGTTGTTTTGCTCAAGGCATATCGCCTCATGTTGTGTTATTTGTTTTATAATAAGATAGCTATAATGAATAAATTTTTAACTTATAGCTATCCTAACAGTTTTTTAAAGGTTGTTGAACAAACAAGACCACCTAGTATTAACATGCCCTACAATAATGACGTTATGATGAAAAACATTAATATATTAAATGGATGAAGCACTTGGTTAAGCAACAAGCGATACGCCCAAATTTTTGGCAAAAATATACCTTAGATGAACTGAATCATGCAGAGTGGGAAGCCTTGTGTGATGGCTGTGGCGTATGCTGTTTGGTTAAGTTTTTAGATGATGAAGACAACCAAGAATCGGTAGAATATACCGATGTGGCTTGTCAATTATTGGACTGTTTAACCGGGCACTGCACTAACTATAGCAACAGACAAGACTATGTGCCAGATTGTATTAACTTAACGGTTGAAATGCTACCAAATATGATGTGGTTGCCAAACAGCTGTGCTTATAAACGTTTATATAACAATCAACCCATCCCAGAATGGCACTTTTTAATCACGCAAGATCAGTTAAAAACCCAGCAAGCCATGTTACAGGCAGGGGTAAGTGTTGCTGGCAGGTGCGTATCTGAAGTTGGGATGCCAGATGAAGAATTAGAAGATAGAATCATCACATGGGTTGAGGTTGGATAAAGTCAAATTTTATTACCCTAAAATGCAACACAAAAATTACAAAAAATATGATTGATTGTGCGCATAACATAAGCTAAAGTGGCAGATACGAATGCATAATTTTAACTTATTACTTAGGCAACAAGAGGTTTATTAAAATCCCACCATGTCAGAAGACAGTTCTAGTTCGAGTAGCTGGTCGATGCGCGGCTTAAAACGCTGGTTATCGACTGCCCCCGAAACCCGAGATGAACTTATCCGTTTAGTTCACGACTCCCGTCAATTTTTAGAGCCAGACACCGTAGAAATGCTGGAAGGTGTACTTGATTTGCCAGCAACTCAGGTGCGCGAAATCATGACCCCACGCCCTAATGTGGTAGGCGTTGCCGAAACCGATACGTTATCAGATATTATGGATGTTTTTATTGAAAGCACCCATTCTCGTTATCCTGTGTTTGATAGCCAAGATGATGAAGCGGTTATTGGCATTTTACTTGCTAAAGATTTAATCCCTATTATGACAAAGTTGTTACGCAGTGATGACGGCATAGATGAAGGGAAGCAAGTGAGTGTTAAAGAGTTGGTAAGACAACCTGTGTACATTAACGAAAATGCCCGTTCTGATACTTTGCTTCGTTCACTACAAAAAACGCAAGTACACATGGCAATTGTGGTAGATGACTTTGGTAACACAGTTGGTGTGGTAACAATGGAAGACTTGTTAGAAGAAATTGTGGGCGACATTGTTGATGAACATGATGACTTTGAAGAAGACAGTGATTTTAATAACATTGTAAAACATGAAACCAAAGATAAAACATGGGTAGTGCAAGCTGCCACATCTATAGAAGATTGTAATGAAGAGCTGGGTACCGACTTTGATGACAGCGAAGTGGATACCATGGGTGGGCTGGTAATGCAAACTCTTGGCGAGGTCAGCGATTTAGAAAATGAGACAGTAACAATTGATGGCTGGCAGTTAACCATTATGGATGTTGAAGGGCGGTTTATTCATAGGTTAGAAATAACCAGACTTTAATGTCAACAGACTACGCAGATTAAGCGACCAAACACTCATAAAAAATGTTAAAACACGATGACTCATGCATCGTGTTTTTTTATACATTTTATCCACAAACTGCTATCATATATGGGTTATTAAGCGACTATTAACCCATTTACATTTTTAAGATTTTTTATGCGTGCATCCAAAACCAACAGAAAAAAAACGGCCACAAAAACCAATAGAGCCGGGCTAAAAAAACAGTCAAAAACACAGCTTCCTACATTTTTAGCAGTTATCATGGCGTTAGTTGCAGGGGCTATATTTAGCTTTTCGCTTGCCCCTTATGGCATTTGGCCATTGGCGCTTATTTCACCCGCCATTTTATATGCGCTTCTTATCTCGCCAATAACCAACAAACGTGCGTTTTTATTGGGTCAGGCATATGGCGTAGGATATTGGTGCGTTGGCGCATTTTGGTTATATAATTCCATTCATACTTATGGCAATGTGCCGGCACCACTTGCCATTTTGGCTATTGGGGTCATGGGGCTGGGCATGGGTCTGTTTCATGCCTTAATGGCGGTTGTTTTTAACCGTTTTGTTGGTAAGCAGCCGTTTGCCTTTGCCTCGCTTTGGACATTGCAAGAATGGTTAAAAACCTGGGTGTTAACAGGGTTTCCTTGGTTGTTTGTTGGCTATGCGTTTACAGAGCAAGCATGGTTATCATCACTAGCGCCTGTATTTGGTGTATTGGCAGTATCTTTTGTGGCGGTTTTATTAGCATCAAGCATGGTTGAAGTATTCCGTAGCCGTGCAGGTTATCTGTTGATTTCGCTCGTGCCTGTATTAGCCGCTGTGGCTTTGCATTTGGTTAGCCCTCAATGGACGCAGGCAAAAGATACGCCTAATTTAACCGTTTCTTTAGTGCAAGGTAACATACCGCAAGAGCAAAAATGGCTAACTGAGTTGCGTGGCAAAACCTTACAAATTTATGCCTCTATGACAAAGTCAGAATGGGACAGCGATGTCGTGATTTGGCCAGAGTCTTCTATCCCTATGTTTCAAACGCAAGTGCTGCCGTTTATGAGCGGTATTGCTAACATTGCAGAAGAAACCGACACCACTTGGGTAGTGGGCGTGCCCTTTGTAGATGGCGCTGCTTACAATCCAGAAACCGACCCATATCCACCATTTTATAACAGTGTTATTGCTATGGGTGATGGGAAGGCAGGTGTTTATAAAAAGCAACGACTTGTGCCGTTTGGCGAGTATGTGCCTTTCTCAGGTGTTTTAAACGTGTTTCCTAGCTTATCACTCGGTATTATGAACTTTAGCCGTGGCGATGCTAACCAAAATGCGTTAAGTGTGGCAGGGCAAAAAATGGGGTCGGCTATTTGTTACGAGGTGGCGTACCCTGATACCACAAGAAAAAATGCCGTCGGTAGTGACTTTATGCTAACCGTATCAAACGATGCATGGTTTGGCACAACGGCAGGACCTTTGCAACATTTGCAGATGGTGCAAATGCGTGCGCTGGAAACAGGGCGCTGGTTTGTACGCTCAACCAACAATGGTGTTACGGCAATTATCGACCATAATGGTAACATCATAAAACGTGCACCACAGTTTGAACGTGTGGTGTTGCGTGGTGAGGTGCAAGCACGTCAAGGCAAAACCCCTTATGTAAGCCATGGCAATACGCCTGTTTTAATTTTTATTGGGATATTGTTGCTGCTGAGTGTACTTGGTTTTGTTGCTAAAAATAGAGCGATGCGGGGTAAATAACTGTTCATCGTTTTATCACTAAACTTTTTATTACTAAATTGTGATTTTAAAATAAACCCATGGTGTGCGTGCTGTGGGTTTTTTGTTGGTATAATCAACCTTAATGCCATAGGCAAAATAAATAATTAAGGGTAAAAAAATGAATGATAAAAATATAATCAACCAGCGTATTTCTTTGGTTAGGCAAGCGCTTAAAACGCAAGGCGTGGATGCCATCATCGTACCAACGGCAGACCCGCATTTGTCTGAATATTTGCCAGAATACTGGCAGGCACGTGAGTGGTTATCTGGTTTTACAGGCTCGGCAGGTACCTTGGTGGTAACGGCAGATGAGGCGTATTTGTGGGCAGATAGCCGTTATTGGGTGCAGGCAGAGGCTGAATTGGCAGATACAAATATTAAACTACAAAAATTGCAATCTGGTGTCAAAACACATGTGGAGTGGCTGGCAGATAACATACCTGTTGGTGGCTGTGTTGAAATCAACGGCAGTATGCTGGCAGTGGCAGAAAAAGACAAAATAGTAACGGCGTTTGCAAGTAATAACATTACCTTAATGACAACAGATGACACGGCGGTAGATGAAGTTTGGGGGAATACATTTAAAGACCGCCCAGCCTTGCCAAAAGCAGCTGTATATCGGCACAAAGCAGAGTTTGTGGATACTACAGCTGCACAAAAACTGGCAAAAGTGCGTGCGCAATTGGCAGAGATTGGGGCAAACTACCATATTGTTTCTAGTGTGGATGATATTGCTTGGTTAACCAATTTGCGTGGAGCAGATGTGGACTACAACCCAATATTTTTAGCCCATTTGTTAATAGAACCAACAAAAGCAACTTTGTTTATAGACCAAAGTAAACTAAACCAAGACATCAAAAATGAGCTGGCAGAAGCAGGCATTGGCGTTGCGGATTATAATGATATTGAGCAAGCAGTTAGCCAAATACCCACAGATGCTTGCCTGTGCATAGATGCAAATAAAGTGGCAGTCAGCACGCTGGCATGTTTGCAAGATGGCGTGAATATCATCAACCAAACTGCGCCAAGCACTTTGCTAAAGTCTCGTAAATCACGTGCAGATATTGAGCACATTAAAGAAGCTATGCGCCAAGATGGGGCGGCACTTTGCCAGTTTTTTGCCGAGTTTGAACGCAAGCTTGCCAGTGGCGAGCGCTTAAGCGAATTAGATGTAGATACCATGCTGATAGAGGTGCGTAGCAAACAACCACATTATGTATCGCCAAGTTTTCCTACCATTGCAGGCTACAATGCAAACGGGGCATTGCCGCATTACCGTGCCACGCCAAACAGCTTTAGTTATTTAGATGGCTCAGGCTTGTTGCTTATCGACTCAGGCGCACAATACCACAATGGCACGACAGACATTACCCGTGTTGTACCAATTGGTAGCGACATTACAGATGAACACAAACGTGACTTTACTACTGTATTAAAAGCACACATTGCTTTGGCACAGGCGCATTTCCCTAATGGTATTGGTGCACCACTGTTAGATGCCATCTGCAGAGCGCCAATGTGGGCACAGCAAATGGATTATGGTCATGGTACAGGGCATGGTGTGGGTTACTTTTTAAATGTGCATGAGGGTCCGCAATCTATTGGCTACCCAACGCCTGTAACCAAAGACCGTGCTATGAAGGCAGGCATGATAACCAGTAATGAGCCAGGGTTATACCGAGAGGGGCAGTGGGGCATACGCATTGAAAACTTGGTTGCCAATGTGGCGGTAGATACCCCACAGGAAACAGACTTTGGTGATTACCTAAAGTTTGAAACCGTTACCCTTTGCCCAATTGATACTCGTTTGGTTGATAAAGCTTTATTAACGGCAGAAGAAGTTAACTGGTTAAATAACTACCATAGCAGCGTATTAAGCGAGCTTAAAAACCGTGTAGATGGTGAGGCACTGGCATGGCTTATTGAGCGCACCGAGCATATTTAGAAAAATACGCTGACTGAAACTAGATTGTAAATTAATAAACCTACTGATTTTAATACTGATATAATATTGCCATATTTAAAACTTATGTTTTCTATATCTACTAAATAGAAGCAACACTTAATAGCAACAACTCACAGGACATACCCATGAGCGATAAGCAAAAAATGAATGTTGAAAGCTTTAACTTAGACCACACCCTAGTTAAAGCGCCATACCTACGCCTAGCCGATAAAAAAATTGGCGAAAATGGCGATGAAATTTACAAATACGATTTACGTGTTTGCCAACCAAATAAAGAACATATGGAAATGCCAGCCCTGCACTCGTTAGAGCATTTAATGGCAGAGCTTTCTCGTAACCATAGCGAGTTGGTATTAGATATTGGACCTATGGGTTGCCAAACAGGTTTTTACGTGTCTTTAATTAATGAGCCAAGCTACGAAGCTGCGTTAGACTTAATTGAAAACACCCTAAAAGACGTATTGGTAGCAACCGAAGTACCAGCCTGTAACGAAGTACAATGCGGTTGGGCAGCTAGCCACAGCCTAGAGGGTGCAAAAGAAGTTGCAAAAGGCTTGCTAGACAAGCGTGATGAGTGGACGCAAGTTTTCGCTTAATGTTTTATAGCCTGATTCCTCAATTTGTAGGCGGTGGTTTTGCCTAGCCTACACTATTTTTTAACTTTAAGATAAATACCATGCCAAACACAACTAACCCAATTGCTATTATTGGTGCTATGCCACAAGAGGTTGCCATATTAACCAACCAACTAACCAACGCTAAAACTGCCGAGGTAGCAGAGGTTAAAATACACAGTGGTGAAATTAATGGTACGCCTGTGGTGGTGTTGCAAAGTGGCATAGGCAAAGTTAATGCCACTATAGCTACGGCGCTGGTTATTGAGCGTTTTGCACCCAAAGCGGTTATTAACACTGGCTCTGCAGGGGGTATTGGCAATGGTTCAGGAAAGGGCTTAGCAGTGGGTGATATTGTGGTTGGCACAGCGGTTGCCCACCACGATGTAGACGTAACTGCCTTTGGTTACAAACATGGGCAAATGGCTGGCATGCCAGAGCAGTACGAGTGCGATGCTAATTTGGTAAGTGTGATGCAAAAGGCAAGTAAAGCATTTGCTGATGCGGCGATACACCAAGGGCAAATAGTCAGTGGTGACCAGTTTATTGCCAGTAGTGAACAGTTTGAAACCATTAAAACCCATTTTGCCAATGCCCAAGCGGTAGAGATGGAAGCCGCTGCCATTGCCCAAACTTGCTACCGTTTTGGTGTGCCGTTTGTGGTGGTTCGAGCTATTTCTGACCTTGCAAATGAGCAGGCAAGTGTGTCTTTTGATGAGTTTATTGAGCAGGCAGGTAAAGACTCAGCACAAATGGTGATTAGTGCGTTGAGTAGTCTTTAATCTCTAATTTGTGTGAATAAACGCCCGTTAATAGCGGGCGTTTTTTTGTTCATTAAGACTAATGTAGCTTTGTGATATGATGAATGACTGATAACTAAAGATAAATGAAGGCAATTTATGCAACCTATCACGCAATCGGATATGATGATTTTTACCACCGATGACGAACAGGTGGAGCTTTCGGTCAAACTAGAAGACGAAACCGTTTGGCTAAATCGTCAGCAAATGGCTTTACTGTTTGATAGAGATATTAAAACGATAGGCAAGCACGTTAATAATGTTTTTAAAGAGGGTGAACTCGATAAAAAAGTGGTTGTCGCAAAATTTGCGACAACCACTCAACACGGTGCTATAAAAGGTAAAACACAGCAAAAAGAAGTAGAGTTTTACAACCTAGACGTTATCATCTCAGTTGGTTATCGTGTGAAGTCGCAAAAAGGCACACAATTTAGAATTTGGGCAACCAAACGGTTAAAGGATTATCTAATTAAGGGTTATGCGATTAATCAAAAACGCCTTGCGGAAAACCAACAGCAATTTTTAAAAACATTAGAAGATTTAAAAGCACTTACGCACGATAATCCAAAAGTTGAAACTACCGAGATTTTATCACTTATTCAAAGTTTTGCAGACACATGGTTTACTTTGGATAGTTATGATAAACAAGAGTTCCCCGAGCGTGGCGATACGGTGTCTATTAAAACATCTGCTGAGGAATTGCAGACGGATTTACAACTGCTAAAGTTCGAGTTGATAAACAAAGGGGAAGCAACCGAGCTGTTTGCTCAGGAGAAAAAACAAGGGTTACTAGCAGGTATTTTTGGTAATGTATTCCAAAGTATTTTTGGGCAGGATGCGTATCCAACGCTTGAAGAAAAAGCTGCACATTTATTGTACTTTATAATTAAAAACCACCCATTTACTGATGGAAACAAACGTAGCGGTGCGTTTGCTTTTATTTGGTTGTTGCAAAAGTATGGTTATGATTTTGCAGATAAAATTAATCCGCAAACACTAACAACGCTTACTATTTTAATTGCAGAATCAGACCCAAATGACAAAGAAAAAATGATTGGTGTGGTTAAGCTGTTGCTAAATCCGACAGGCATTTGATATGAGGTTGTATGCATATTCTTGGTTAACTGCTTTAAGTTGCATAACCAGCCCATTTTATTTAACGTATAGGCATTAGTCTATACGTTTTTTTATGCCTGTTTTTGTATATTTTTGGCATATGTTTAGTTTATTTATTCGTACATATAGGGGAATAACTTGAGCACAATGGTTGATTTACAGCGTTATAAAGTAGATGTAGAACGAACAGCAGAAGAACGCAAAGCAATACAGCAAGAACACCTTGAGCGTATTGAGCAGGGTAACGAAATCTGGAATGCTTGGGCAACTGAGGTAGAAAAAGAATTAGAAAAACGATACCTGCGAAATGCTACTACAGAACGAAAACGAAAAATACGTAATCAATATCAGATAGACCTTTCTGAAATGGTGTTTGTGCAATCAGTCTCTTTTATGGGTTTTAATTTTCCTCTAGAAGTTAATTTTCAATTAGCGAGATTTGAATCGACAGCGAATTTTGTGAGTACGACTTTTGAATCGAAAGCGAATTTTCAATTAGCGAGATTTAAATCGCAAGCAAATTTTGGGAGTTCAACTTTTGAATCGGAAGCGAATTTTGTGAGTACGACTTTTGAATCGGAAGCGGTTTTTTTTAGTGCGACTTTCAAATTAAGTGCCTTCTATTTGCGAACAAAATTTAACAAACAAGCAAATTTTTTTGGTGCCAAATTTGATGGTGAAAAACCTCAGACAGTATTATTTTTAGGTGCAAGGTTTGAAAACTCAGCTTTATTTAATGATATGGAGTTTAGTAAAAATGCAGTATTACCAGTAGATTTCCGCCAAACCCATTTTAATAACATTCCGTTAGTGGAAAGCTTGCCAAGTGATGTAGTTATTTTGCAAAAAAAAGCTAAACAGTTTGGTGTTACAGATTTTAGCAAGTATGAATCTCAGTTTAGAACACTTAAGCGCCTAGCAGAAGCAAATAACAACCACCAAAAAGCACTAGAGTTTTATGCCTGCGAGTTATACTGCCAACGCCAAGCAAATAATGGTTTAAAGAATATTAAAAACTGGGCAGGGTTTTTGTATGGGTTAAGCTCTAATTATGGGTTAAGCCTGTTGCGTCCCTTTTGTTTTTGGTTGGCTATTATGTGTGGTGGTGCAATTGGTCAGGCATGGGTTGATAATAAAATCACATTTACTCAGCCATACAGTTTTAATGCAGAACGTGCTGCATTTTATGCAGCGCCATCATTACCGCCATTTATACAAAATGCCCATTACCAAAAAGAGGTACGCCAACGCTTATACCCAGCAAACAATAACAACAAAGTAGATGCAAAGGGCAAGCTACCCATGCCCATACGCATTATACGTGGTGTGCAAACCTTTTTTACCTTTATAGCCATATTTTTGTTTGGTTTGGCACTGCGTAACCGTTTTAAAATAAAATAGCCATTTACTTAGTTATGCTAAAACCTAGCAAATAACATCTAAAAACAATGGATAAAAACGGCTATTTTTAGTATAGTCATGGCAATACATTTTAAGCATATAAACTGAAAAATTAGAGAACCGTTATGACTTTTCAAGAGTTAATTTTAACCCTACAAAATTATTGGGCAGAAAAAGGCTGCGTAGTACTGCAACCATACGATATGGAAATGGGTGCAGGTACCTTCCACACCGCAACATTTTTACGCTCACTAGGGCCAGAAAAATGGAACGCCGCCTACGTGCAACCATCACGCCGCCCAACCGACGGACGCTATGGTAATAACCCAAACCGTTTGCAACATTACTACCAGTTTCAGGTAGCGTTAAAACCAAACCCACCTAACATCCAAGAGCTATACCTAGACTCTTTAAGAGCCATTGGGGTAGACCCATTAACCCACGACATCCGCTTTGTAGAAGACAACTGGGAGTCACCAACGCTTGGTGCGTGGGGCTTAGGTTGGGAGGTTTGGCTTAACGGCATGGAAGTAACCCAGTTTACCTACTTCCAGCAAGTGGGCGGATTAGAGTGCTTCCCTGTAACGGGCGAAATCACCTACGGGCTTGAGCGTTTGGCAATGTACATACAAGGCGTAGACAGCGTTTATGACCTAGTGTGGACAGATGGCGAGTTTGGTAAAGTAACCTATGGCGATGTGTTCCACCAAAATGAGGTAGAGCAGTCTACTTACAACTTTGAACATGCCGATGTACCAAAAATGTTTGAGCTGTTTGACTTTTATGAACAGCAGGCAGACAAGTTGGTAACAGAAGACTTGCCATTGCCAGCATATGAAATGGTACTTAAAGCCAGCCATACGTTTAACTTGTTAGATGCGCGCGGAGCAATCTCGGTTACTGAGCGTCAGCGCTTTATTTTGCGTGTGCGCACTTTGGCACGTAAGGTGGCACAAAGTTATGTAGAGGCTCGTGCTAAGCTTGGCTTCCCACTGGCGGATGATGCCCATAAAGCAGCGGCATTAGAAAAGTATTTGCCAAAAGATGAAGCCGATGAGTAATAAATAACTGTTAAAACTAGATTATAACAACGTGTTAACAAATCAAAAGGTGCATCATAAGGCACCTTTTTTGTTGCCTTAGTAACAACTTAACATAGTGTGAGTTGATACAAATGTTATAAAAACCCCAGCAAAAAATAGCAAAAATTGCTATATTATACGGTTAATATTTATTTTTTAGTTTTTTAAAAACCAATACAATTTAAAGAGAAAATCTTTATGTCACAAGCACCTTCATCAGCTCAAATTGATGCCTTAGCTCAGCTTTTTAACCAAGCTGCCGACCAGCTAATTTCTGAGGGCGTTTTGCCAAACGACTGGCAAAATAATAGTCAAATTACTCGTGCTAAAGACCCAGCACATGGCGACTATGCCAGCAACATTGCATTAACAGCAGCAAAAGCGGCTAAGTCAAACCCACGTGCTTTGGCAGAGCAGCTGGTTAATAGCCTACCAGAAAACCAATTAATCGCTCAAATAGACATTGCTGGTCCTGGATTTATTAATGTATTTTTAAATACGGATGCTAAATTTGCGGTGCTGGATGATATTTTTACGGCGCAAGGTAAATTTGGGGTTAGTAAACAATTTGATGGGCAAAAAGTGCAGGTGGAATTTGTTTCTGCTAACCCAACCTCTAGCCTGCATGTTGGGCATGGGCGTGGCGCTGCCTTTGGTATGAGCGTGGCAAACCTGTTAGAAGCCGTGGGCTACGAGGTAACGCGCGAATACTACGTGAATGATGCAGGTCGTCAAATGGACATTTTAGCGACAAGCACGTATTTGCGTTATCTTGAGATAAGTGGTCAGCCCATTGTGTTCCCTACCAATGCATACCAAGGTGATTATGTAACCGACATTGCCAAACAAGTAATGGCACAAGTTGGCGGTGAGTATGTACATGAGTTTGCACAATTGGCTGAAAACGTACCTGCGGATGCGGTGTATGAAGAAAATACAGCGGGCGAAAAAACCCTACTTTCTGGTGACAAAGAAGCACACATAGATGGTTTGATTGGCAATGCAAAAAAACTATTAGGCACAGCAGGTTACGAGCTGTTTTTAAATGCGGCATTAAATAGCATACTTGACGACATCAAAGAAGATTTAGATGAATTTGGTGTACGTTATGAAAAATGGTTTAGTGAAAAATCGGTACAAGATGAGATTGAACCTGCGCTAAAAATCCTTGAAGAAAAAGGACACTTGTACGAAAAAGACGGCAACTTATGGTTTAAATCTACCGACTTTGGCGATGAAAAAGACCGTGTAGTGCGCCGTGCCAATGGCTTAATGACCTATTTTGCCTCTGACATTGCCTACCATAAAAACAAATATGACCGTGGTTTTAATAAGGTGATTAACGTGTGGGGTGCCGACCATCACGGCTACATACCACGTGTTAAAGCAGCCATGACAGCACTGGGCTACGAAGACAATCTAGACGTAATTTTAGTGCAGTTTGTTGCCCTGTGGCGAGGCGAAGAGAAAGTGCAGATGTCTTCTCGTTCTGGTCAGTTTGTAACACTGCGTGAACTGCGTGAAGAAGTTGGTAATGATGCTGCCCGTTTCTATTATGTGGCACGTAAACCAGAAGTACATATAGACTTTGATTTAGACTTGGCTAAATCGCAAAGTAAAGACAATGCTGTTTATTATATCCAGTATGCGCATGCACGTATTTGTAGTTTGCTAGAAAAACTAGAAAAAACAGGTTTATCGGTAGATGCTGAACAAGGCAAGGCAAATCAGGCATTGTTAACGGCAGAAGTTGAAAACGAGTTATTGAAGTTTTTAACAGCGTATCCTGCCACACTGCAACGTGCCGCAACAGGATATGAGCCGCACATTTTAACCAACTATTTAAAAGATTTGGCATCGTTGTTCCACGGTTGGTATAACGACAATCGCTTTATCCCAGCAAGCGTTGTAAACGGTGAGCAAGCCAGTGAAGATGAGCTTAACCTAATGCAAGCACGTATCCGCTTATCTCAAGCAGTGCGTCAAGTATTAGCAAATGGGTTAAGTTTGTTAGGCTTGTCTGCACCCACATCAATGTGATGACCTAGCTGAGCTGATAAGTTAGTTACCAGCATGCTCAAACCAGCCATTTAAGGGTTTTGATGTGTTTATTATCATCTTGGTTGAGATGTTTGGTGGCTAACCGTTTTAAATGGCGTTTATGTTGTTTGATGATGGTTGTATGAAAAAACCGTGAAAAACATTGTAAGTGATTTATGTAGATTGTAATTGGGGTAAACTATCTTTAAGTGTAATATACGTTACCCAGTTTAAGTTGTAAGGATAAAAAATGTTTAAAAAACAAGCAAAAGGGGCAACCGAAAAGCGTAAAAAAGGCAGTAGCCTTTCGGGTTTATTGTGGATGCTATTTGGTGCCATTTTAACTATTATGCTGTTTGTGTTTTTATATTTATCGCCATTTACAGACTTTAGTCCATCAAAAAACAAAAATACGGACGCACAAACACAAGTTCAGCCGATTGGTACAGATGTTAAAAAGCTAAACTATGAGTTTTATGATGTGTTACCAGATCAAGAGATGGTTACTATACCCGAGGCTTCGGTCACGGGTGAGCCTTCAGGAGAGACAGGCACGCTGCCAGCAAAACCAGATGTGGTGGTAACCGAAAATACCAAAAACAGACCACAGTCGTTAGATGCAAATACAGCCACTTACGGTATTTCTGAAGCAACGATGTTGAATCCTGAAGCTGCAAACGATGCAGCGACACAAGATGAAACACAAATAGAAATTGTTGAAGAAGCCGGCACGTATGATGGTGTAGAGGATAATGCGGCAGCACAATCTCAAACAGATAAACCAAATGAAACCTATATCTTGCAAATTAATAGTTTTGATAATGCTGATGATGCCGACACTCGTCGCGCGCAAGTATTAATGGCAGGGGTTGATAGCAAAGTTGTGAAAATGGTAACTGCCAATGACCAAACAATTTATCAGGTGATTTCGACACCTATGAAGAGTCGCCAAGCCGTTACGGTAGCACAGCAGCGTTTGCAACATAGTGGGATTGATAGCATTATTGTAGAGCAACGTAGGTAAACTAGTTGTTATAACTGTATTGCTTAACTAACAAAATAGCCCATCAATTTGATGGGCTATTTTTTTTATTGCTGAGCTTTAACGCTGATAATTTATTTAATTTCAGGCTGTTTACCATTATTAATGACGTCTTCATCAACAATAACAGTTTGAGCATTGTCCATGGATGGTAGCTCATACATGGTTTCTAACAAAGCGTTTTCTACAATAGAGCGCAAACCACGCGCACCGGTTTTACGCTCCATGGCTTTTTTAGCAATGGCATCGAGTGCGTTGTCGGTAAACTTAAGTTCTGCATTTTCCATATCAAATAAATATTGATATTGCTTAACCAACGCATTTTTTGGTTTGGTTAAAATCTGGATAAGTGCATCTTCGTCTAACTCTTCTAATGAGGCAATCACAGGCAATCGACCAATTAATTCTGGGATGAGACCAAACTTAATTAAGTCTTCTGGCTCAACCTCTTTAAATAACTCGCTAATGCGGCTGCCTTCATCTTTTGATTTAACCTCAGCATTAAAGCCAATGCCGGTTTCTTCAGTACGTTGTTGGATAACTTTATCTAACCCAGCAAATGCACCACCCACAATAATCAAGATATTGCTGGTATCCACTTGCATTAACTCTTGATTTGGATGCTTACGCCCCCCTTTAGGTGGGATGGCGGCAACAGTGCCTTCAATAAGTTTTAGTAACGCCTGCTGTACACCCTCACCAGATACATCACGGGTGATTGACATGTTTTCACCTTTTTTGCTGATTTTATCAATTTCATCAACATAAATGATGCCTTGCTCTGCTTTAGCAATGTCATAATCACTGGCTTGTAGTAGTTTTTGGACAATGTTTTCTACATCTTCACCAACATAGCCAGCTTCTGTAAGGGTGGTGGCATCTGCCATCGCAAAAGGCACGTCTAAAACACGGGCAAGCGTTTGTGCAAGCAAGGTTTTACCCGAGCCAGTAGGACCAATCAGCAAGATGTTACTTTTTGATAGCTCTACCATGGCATCATCTGCACCAGTTTTGGCTTGTTTTTTGTCTTGCGCCATTTTTTGGCTGACCTTTAGCCGTTTATAATGGTTATATACAGCCACAGACAGTGCTTTTTTGGCAGTTTCTTGCCCAATTACATATTCATCTAAATGTGCACTTAGCTCTTTTGGTGTTGGTAGCTTTTTATTTATCCAACTTGTATCAATCGCTTCGTCATCTTTGTCATCAAGCTCATCACCGTTTTCAATTAAGTCGGTACAAAGCTCAATACATTCATTACAAATATTGGCATCTTCTGCGGCGATGAGCTGTTTGACCTCATCTTTTGATTTGCCACAAAATGAGCAGGTTGGTTGTTCATCTATTGCCATTAATGGCACTCCTTAGAGTTGTTTTTTAATCTTATGGCGGGTGTTTAATAACGCCTTTAGGTTTAAATTTGGGTTTCAATCAACCTTTAATTATTCGCCAGTAGGGCGACGCTTAATAACCTCATCAATTAAACCATATTCTTTTGCTTCGTCTGCACTCATAAAGTTATCACGGTCAGTATCTTCAACCAGCTTTTCAAATGGTTGGTCTGAGTGCTCGGCAAGTAAGCGGTTTAACTTGGCTTTAAGTTCAATGATTTCTTTTGCATGAATCTCGATGTCTGATGCCTGACCACGGAAACCACCTAAAGGTTGGTGAATCATGATGCGTGAGTTTGGTAAGGCATAGCGTTTGCCTTTTGCACCAGCAGAAAGCAGGAATGAACCCATTGAGCAAGCTTGACCAATACAAATAGTGGATACATCCGGTTTAATAAAGTTCATGGTGTCGTACATTGCCATGCCACTTGTTACCACACCACCTGGTGAATTAATATATAGGTGGATGTCTTTATCTGGGTTTTCTGCCTCTAAAAACAGCATTTGAGCAACAATCAGATTTGACATGTTGTCTTCTACTTGCCCAGTTAAAAAAATCACACGCTCACGCAGTAAGCGAGAAAAGATATCAAATGAGCGCTCACCACGGGCAGATTGCTCGACAACCATAGGCACAAGTGCGTTTTGAGTTTGATGATTGACAACATCTTGGTGGGCTGTCATTAAAGTATCAAAATGTGGGTTTTTGATAATACGGTCAAAATCTGTCATGGGTTTTCCTTTGTTAACATTATTTATAATATAAAAGATAAGTCAATTGTAGTTAATGAGGGAGTAACTTGCAATTATCAATGCGTAACCAAGAAATAATATAGTGATTAAGCGATAAAAAAGTATTGGTTTTTAACAAAATAAAATGCCCCAACTTAGTGTTAGGGCATTTTAAAAATTGTTTACCCCTTAGTTGCTTGATGAGCCAACTTTTGGGGCAAACAGAAATAAATTACATCATCATTTGTTGCTGTTGTTGTGCAGCGATAAGGTCTGTGTATTTTACTTCTTTATCTGTAACTTTGCCTTGTTCTAAAATAAAGTCAACAACTTGGTCTTCTAATACAACTGACTCAATACCTGCACGTTGTTGTTCGTCATTTTTAAAGTATTCGATAACTTCGGTTGGGTCTTCGTAGTTTTCAGCAGATTCGTTAATAAATGCTTCAACACGCTCTTGGTCAACCTTAATGTTGTTAGCATCAATTAGGCTAGCAACGATGACACCCAAACGTGCCGCGCGAGTTGCTTGTTCTTCAAACATCTCGTTAGGGAACATAGAAGCATCAAACTGGCTTGCATCGCCACCAAACTGAGAAGCAAAGCGTTGTAGCATTTGGTTACGTTGGCGGTCAACTTCTTGCTCAACCATTGCTTTTGGTACATCAAATTCATTTTTTTCTAGTAGGGCATCAAAAGCGGCTTGTTTAACTTGGTTACGTGATGCATTTTTGATTTCACGTTCCATGTTTTTTCTTACGTCAGCTTTCAACTGCTCTAGGCCACCTTCTTTAACACCAAACAGCTCAAAAAACTCTTCGTTAAGCTCTGGTAAAACTGGTTTTTTAACCATTTTAAGGTTTACTTTAAATTGGGCATCTTTACCTTTTAGGTTTTCTGCTTGATAGTCTTCAGGGAAGGTTACATCAATAACACGCTCTTCGCCTGCTTTCATGTCTAACATGCCGTCTTCAAAACCTGGGATAAAGCGGTTGCTGCCCATCACTAGTTCAAAGTCTTCTGCTGCGCCGCCTTCAAATTTTTCACCATCAACTGTGCCTTCAAAGTCAAAGATTGCTTGGTCTTTTTTCTTTAGCATGCCTTTCTTTTCTTTGTAAGTTAGGCGTTGCTCTTGCAAGCTCTTAATCATTTTATCAACTTCTTTGTCATCAACGGTTGATGTTTGACGTTCGATTTTTAGGTCGCCTAAGCCTTGCACTTCAACTTCTGGGAAGATCTCTACAGTAGCTTGGTAAACTAAGAAGTCATCTTCTAGTTTTACGTCATCAATGTTTGGCATGCCAACAGCGCGGATGTCTTCTTGCTTAATTGCTTCAAAAACGGTGTCACGGATTTGGTCGTTAATAACTTCTTGTTGGATACCTGCACCATACTGAGCACGGATGTGCGACATGGGTACTTTGCCTTTACGGAAGCCATCAATTTTTGCCGTTTTTGCCGTTTGGCGGATGCGTGCTTCAACTTTATTTTGGATTTGTTCAACAGGAACTTTAACCGTTAGTTGGGTTTCTTGATCAGAAATTTTTTCTGAGGTTACTTGTAAGTTTGTAGCCATTTGTTAATACCTTCAGCTTAAAAAACTTAGCCCTGCACAACGCTGGGCTAACGATAAAAATAGGGGGAACTTATTTAAAAGTTCTGTATAAAATTTTAAAAGTACAAAATTATACTGTATTTGATAACTAAAGTACAAATTTAATAAAAGTGTGCAAGTGAATTATATTTCATAAATCATATATTTAGCATACAAAATGATATTTTTTACCTGATGGGACTAAAATCAGTATGATAGTTATTGAGTATGCACTTCATAACTATCGATTAGACCCATCAATAATAAGTCATTAACTTTACAATGCCTGCTTAATTTTAGCGATAAGCTCACGGCTGGCAATACCACGGTGGCTAATTTCTGATTTTTCGTCTTTACTTAGTTGTGCACTGGCTTTTTCAAGGGTTGGTACCCAAAAAAGTGGGTCATAACCAAAGCCATTTTCGCCCAGTGGGGTTGGTAGTATCTCTCCTTGCCAAATACCTTGAGCAATTATTGGTAGTGGGTCGTCTGCATGGCTTACCATAACCAGTACACACACAAACTGCCCAATTATTTTAGTATCGGGTTGCTGTGCACGTATTGGCGCTAACGCTTCAATGAGCTTGGCATTATTTGCTGCATCGCGTGTTTTTTTGTCTTCCACCCCTGCATAACGGGCAGAATATATGCCAGGTGCATTGCCAAGTGCAGGCACACACAACCCTGAGTCGTCGGCAATGGCAGGCAATCCACTAATACGGCTGGCATGTCTTGCCTTAATAATGGCGTTTTCTACAAAACTTAAACCGTCTTCAATGGCGTCTTCAATATCTAATTGTGCTTGTGGAATAAGCTGAAAGCCTAATTCATGTTGATTAAATAAATCTTGTAGTTCAGCAAGTTTACCTTGATTGTTACTGGCGATAACCATCTTTTGTTGGTGATGGGTCTGCTTGGTTGTCATGACGATGCTTCCTTTATACCTGTTTTTATATTTATTATTTTATAACAATTGAATCTAAAAAAAGGTTAATAAATTTGTAGGTTGTTTTTATGTACGCAATACATATTAGCATAATACATTAAGTAGAAAACTCATCTGTACAAAATAATGAGAACGATTTACAATATCAATTGATTTGCTCTCAACATTTCAATAATCATTAATAAAGGATGAACCTATTTATGTCAAAGAAAATCAGTGTATTAATCGGCAGCCTGCGCCGTGGCTCATTTGCTCGCAAAACTGCTAAGAATGTAATGGCAATGTTCCCAGAAGGGTATGAGGTTAACATTGTTGAGATTGGTCATCTCCCACTATACAATTTTGATTATGATGATCCAAATGAAACTGAGTTGACTCTTCCCAACGCTTATGTTGAGTTTCGTGAAGTCATAAAAGCATCTGATGGCATACTTTTTGTGACACCAGAAAACAACCGCACGATTCCTGCTTGTTTAAAAAATGCAGTTGATATTTGTTCAAAACCAAATGATGATGTTGCATGGAAGAATAAGCCAGCGGGTATTATTAGTCACTCGGTTGGTAAAATGGGTGGATACAGCTCTCAAAAAAACTTACGTTTAGCACTGTCATATTTTGATATGCCATTTGTGGCTCAGCCAGAGGTGTTTTTGGGCAATTCTCCAACTTTATTTGATGAAGAAGGCAACATGAATGTTGAGAATACTCGCGAATTTTTACAAAAGTATATCAACGCTTTTGTAGCGGTTGTTGAAAAGCACTCATAACTATTTTATTAATTATGAGGTAATAACCTGAAAGCCTAACTTGTGTTGATTAAATTAATTCTACAGTTCAGCAATTTCACTTTGCGTATTTAGTAATTGTTACTTGCTCATACACCTTTTTTGACTGTTGTGTGGCGTATTGCTGTTGCCTCTATTTATAGATATAGAGCGGATGTTGTTGGTTTAGGAAATGTTATAGATAAATAGCTTAAAACTGTATTTTTTATGATAGAAAGAAAGTTTAATGATTTAAAAACCCTAGTAAAATTAATATATTAGAAAACTATTTTTTATTATACTTTTTTTGAATAAGCAAGATAAATACTTGAATTTTTACCTGTATACTTTAAAATCCTAGTTAGCTAGTCAAGTTTATGATACAAGATTAGCCATTTTAAAAGTGATATTTGCAATAATAAACAGATAAACTAACGATAGGGAACAATCATGAAAACTTCTAAATTTGCCGTTGTCGCATCAACTACCGTCGCCAGTGTATCAGCGCTAGCACACCCAGGGCATGATCATTCAGCTAATGCTTCTATGCTATATCATGTGATTTTTTATGGTAGCGTGGTTGCTGGTTTAGCAATTTTAGGCTTGGCAGCTTATCAAGCGTTTAAAAAAATCTCTAAGTAATTTTAGTATTTAACCAAATAATTTTTTAAAATAACAGGGAGTTCATTATGTTACACCAACTATTAAACAAATTTGATGTAGAAACTGTTTCGGCTCATTGTGATGTGCCATGTGGTATTTATGACACCACCCCAGCACAAATTTATGCATTAAGCGTACTACGTTTTTGTAAGCAGGTTGACGAATTGGGCGAGGATAAAGAAGACCATGCTAAATTTTCTCGTTTAGTTAGCGAAAAAGAAGTGCATGCTGAAAAGGTTAAGCACGAGATTCGCATTATTTGGGGTGATTATTTTAAAGGTGATTTGCTTACTAAATATTCAGACATCCATGAACAAGCACATAACATTATGCTTGCTGGTTCTGCTTGTAAGCAAAGCTTAAGTGTGGCAAATGCAGAAAAACTGGTTGAGCTAGTTAACAAGTTTGCAGAAACTTTTTGGGATTCAAAAGGTGTAGAAACTTATCGTGCCGTTTGTCCTTATCCACCAGCAGTAGAAACAGTTTATCCTAAATTAGGTTAATGTTTACTGATGGTAAAGATTAAAATTTTTAAAATTAGGGGGCAAAGCATGTTCCCTAATTTTTTGCCTAATGCTTTTGTTGTGGCAATTCGTTTTCCTTGGCAAACATTGAAGGTGGGGGATGTGGTTTTAGTTAATCATCATGACTATGGAAAAATGATTAAAAGAATTAAAACAATAAATAATGCACAATTACCACAAAAAATGAGGCTAGAAGGCGATAACCCTAATAGCATTACACCAGAGCAAATGGGCGAATTGGATAAATCACAGGTAATTGGCAAAGTGATTTACCAGATAAAACCAGCAAAAAAATAACACTAAATTTTTAGTAATTTGTAATGCCTAAATTCTATTTTGATGCAAACTGGCGCATTAATTTTGAGAATATAAAAAAAATTTATAAAAGCACAAATACGCTTTAATAAAAAAAACTAATCGTTATCTTTCATAAAAATAATGTAACCACTTTAATAGTTATGACATAATAAGCTCTCATATTAAAAGGTCGTTAGACCATACTCCCAGCCAACTGATAAGTAAGCAAGGAATCTATTATGTCAAAATTTACGCTACCAGAATTACCTTATGCAAAAGATGCACTAGCACCTCACATTAGTGCTGAAACCTTAGACTATCACCACGGTAAACACCACAATGCTTATGTTACTAAGCTAAATGAGCTGTTACCTGGTTCAGGTTTTGAAGACAAAGGTCTTGAAGACATCATCCTAGCAACCGCAAAAGATGACAGCAAACAAGGTATGTTTAACCAAGCTGCTCAAGTTTGGAACCACACCTTTTATTGGAATTGCATGACACCAAATGGCGGTGGCGAAGCAACGGGTGACTTACAAGCTAAAATTGCTGAAGATTTTGGCAGTTTTGAAAACTTCCGTGAAGAATTTAAAAATGCAGCTTTAACTCAGTTTGGTTCTGGCTGGGCTTGGTTAGTTGCAGATGAAGTAGGCGGCAAGCTTTCTATCATCAAAACTGCGAATGCAGATACACCTCTTGCACATGGCAAAGTTGCGGTATTAACTTGTGACGTATGGGAGCATGCTTACTATGTTGATTATCGTAACGCTCGCCCAAACTATGTTGATACTTTTTTAGACAAGCTAGTGAACTGGGACTATGCAAATGCTAAGTTCAATGGTCAAGCTGCTGGTATTGAAAAGTAAGCCAAACAAGCTGTAAACTGTAGTAAAAAACGGGTGGTTCATTACCAACCCGTTTTTTTATGGCATTTGATGTGTGTGAAGAGAGTATTGTATAGGGATAGTCTTTATAAGGCACTGTTACTCATGCTACTTACTAAATTCGTGAAACGCACCCAGTGCATCTGCTGCATACATATATGCAGGTCCACCACCCATATATACACACATACCTAATATTTCTGAAACCTCTTCTTCGGTTGCGCCGAGTCTAATTAAAGCTTTTATATGAAAACCGATACAGGCATCGCAGCGTTGTGATACGGCAATGGCAAGTGCGATAAACTCTTTGGTTTTTTTATCTAACACTCCGTCTTGTGTTGCCGCAGCAGCCATATTACTAAAGCCTTGTAGTGTTTCGGGTATATTATTGCGAAGTTTTGCCATATTTGCAGCAGTATTTTTAGTAATGTCGGTATATGATTTTGCCATCATGCACTTCCTTAAAGTTATCAATATTAATAAGAATATAATATATAAATAAATATATTGTTTCAAGTAGCGTTCATTACTATCTTAGTTCTTTATTACCTTAAATATGATAAAAAAGCCGTATCATAGGATACGGCGATGAAGAAAGGGAGGTTAATTAAACAAAGAGGAGTTAATTAATGTTGTCTTTGCCATAACCAATCGGCTAGGTTATGTAGTTGATTGGTATCTGCTGTGTTATCTAAAGAACTAAGATAGGTTTTACTTTGTTCAAATAATGATTTGGCATAGTCTTGAGCCTTTTCAACGCCCATTAGTTTGACATAGGTTGATTTATTGAGCTTTTCATCACTACCTGAGGGTTTTCCAAGCTGTTTGGTATCGGCGGTTACATCCAAAATATCATCTTGTACTTGAAACGCAAGCCCCAGATTTTGGGCAAAACTTTGTAAGTCTGTTAGTTGCTGGTTAGACGCATTAGCACAAATTGCCCCCATTAAAACAGAAGCTTCGATTAATGCGCCGGTTTTATCTTCATGTATCGCTTGCAACTGTGTTTGACTTAGGGTTTTTGATTCGCCATTTAAATCCAACATTTGCCCAGCTACCATGCGTCTGGCACGTGGCGCAAAGATAGTCAATAGTTTTGTAGCAATGTCTTGTTTTGCAGCAGGCAGGGGTGGGTTAAAGTTTGCTAAATCCGCGTTTAGCACTTCAAATGCTAATGTTTGTAACACATCTCCAGTTAACATGGCGGTTGCTTCATCAAAAGCAATGTGGCAAGTGGGGCGACCACGTCGCAAAGCGTCATCGTCCATGCAAGGTAAGTCATCATGCACCAGTGAGTAGGCGTGCAAAAGTTCAACTGCCATCATCGCTCTGCGAACCATACCCGATAGGCTTAATGTATCCATGTTTGTATCAGATAAAATGCTGGTAAAGCTACTGGCAACTAATAAAGGGCGGACTCTTTTGCCACCATTTGTCATGGCGTATTGGCAGGCATCTTTTAAGGGTGATGGCAAACAGATAGTAGCAAAAAGACTATCAATATCGGCAGATAATTGTTGAATGCTTGACTGGTGGAATTGACTAAAAGTTGAGCTTGGCATATGGGTTTAAAATGATATAAAAATAAAGTAATTTTAGCATGATAACCAACATATCGCATGGTTAAACCTTTAAATATGCGCTTAATTTTACAAAGTCATTTAGTTGTCATCATTAATTATTAGAGTGAAACTTTAAACCAGTTGATTTTAGGTTGGGTATTTTTTAACTTAGTAATCAAGAAAGTATGACCACTAAGTCAGAAGGCGAGCGATAATTAGAGATGACAGCCAGTGTAAAATCTCCTAAACTAGGAACGTTGTGAATAACGGAGATAGGGAAGCTTTAAGTCAGTATTTTGTCCTAAATTTCTGAAATTACCATTTGCACCATCATAAGAAAATCAATCTTACACAAGGAGATTACGATGATTTATCAAGGAAACCGCATTAGCGTTTCAATGCTAGAAGACGGTATCGCAAAAATGCACTTCGACGCACAAGATGAAAGCGTTAACAAATTTGATTTAGAAACAAACAAGCAGTTTGGCGAAGCCGTTGCGGCACTAGAACAAGCCGCTGATGTTAAAGGGTTGGTTGTAACCAGTGGCAAAAAAGTATTTATTGCTGGTGCAGATATTACTGAGTTTGTTGCAAACTTTAAACAACCAGAAGACACCATTAAAGAGTGGGTTTTAAAAATCAATAGCGTATTTAATCGCTTTGAAGACCTTCCATTCCCTAAAGTGGCAGCTATTAATGGTGCAGCACTTGGTGGCGGTTGTGAAATGACATTAGTGTGTGAATACCGTGTTATGGGTGATAAGGCTCAAATTGGTTTGCCAGAAACTCAGCTAGGTATCTTCCCTGGTTTTGGTGGTAGTGTACGTACGCCACGCGTTGTTGGTATTGATAATGCATTAGAGTTAATTGCAACGGGTAAACCTCAAAAACCAGCGGCAGCTTTAAAAGTTGGTTTGGTTGATTCTGTTGTTGCAACTGATGAGCTAGAAGCTTCAGCAATTAACGTTGTTAAAAAATGTATTGCTGGCGAGCTAGATTGGCAAGCAAAACGTCAAGAAAAACTTGAGCCTGTTAAATTAAATCAGCTTGAACAAGCCATGGCATTTAATAGTGCAAAAGGCATGATTTTTTCTAAGGCAAATCCAAAACAGTACCCAGCAGTGGCGTTAGCAGTTGGTGCAATCGAAAAACATGCACCATTAAAGCGTGATGCAGCACTAGAAGTAGAAGCAACTAACTTTGCAAAAGCAGCCAAAACACCACAGGCAGAAGCTTTGGTAGGCTTGTTCTTAAATGACCAAACGGTTAAAAAACTTGCGAAAGTACACAGTGCCAAAGCACATGGTATTGACGAAGCGGCTGTATTGGGTGCTGGTATCATGGGTGGCGGTATTGCTTATCAGTCAGCGAGCAGAGGCTTGCCAATCATCATGAAAGACATTAAGTCTGAGCAACTTGATCTTGGTATGGGCGAAGCGACTAAACTACTTGCTAAACAAGTTAAACGTAAAAAAATTGACGCGGCTAAAATGGGTCAAACCCTTGGTCGTATCCGTCCTACACTTAACTACGGTGACTTTGGCGAAACAGACATCGTGATTGAAGCGGTTGTTGAGAACCCTAAAGTTAAACATGCCGTACTTAAAGAAGTAGAAGGTTTGGTGAAAGAAGACGCTATTTTGGCATCTAACACCTCTACAATTTCTATTACGCATTTAGCAGAAGTGCTAGAGCGTCCAGAAAACTTTGTAGGTATGCACTTCTTTAACCCAGTTCACCGTATGCCATTGGTTGAAGTTATCCGTGGTGAAAAGTCGAGTGAAGAAGCGGTAGCAACAACTGTTGCATTAGCTGAACGTATGGGTAAAGTGCCAGTGGTTGTTAATGACTGCCCAGGCTTCTTGGTAAACCGTGTGTTGTTCCCATACTTTGGTGCATTTGACCTATTGCTAAAACAAGGTGCTGACTTTGTTCATGTTGATAAAGTAATGTCTAAATTTGGTTGGCCAATGGGTCCTGCTTATCTAATCGACGTGGTTGGTTTAGATACGGGTGTTCATGGTTCTGCAGTAATGGCAGAAGGTTTCCCAGACCGTATGAAGCCTGACTACAAAGGTGCTATCCAGCAATTATTTGAAAACGAGCGTTTGGGTCAAAAGAACGGCGTTGGTTTCTACAAATATGAGCTAGACCGCAGAGGTAAGCCTAAGAAATTG
The DNA here is from genome assembly GCF_051097895.1 of Psychrobacter sp. HD31. Taxonomy (GTDB): domain Bacteria; phylum Pseudomonadota; class Gammaproteobacteria; order Pseudomonadales; family Moraxellaceae; genus Psychrobacter. The sequence goes on along the minus strand of NZ_CP142525.1, from coordinate 1,481,602 downwards.
GTTGATGAAGCGACTTATGGCATCTTAGCGTCAATCCAAGACAGCAACAAGCAAGAGTTTACAGACGAAGCGATTGTTGAACGTATGATGCTAGCTTTCTGTAATGAAACGGTTCGTTGTTTAGAAGATAACATTGTTTCTACACCTGCAGAAGCAGACATGGCAATGATTATGGGTGTTGGCTTCCCACCGTTCCGTGGTGGTCCATGCCGTTACATCGACCAAGTTGGTGTGGCTAATTACTTAGCACTGTGTGAAAAATATGCACACCTAGGTAAAGCTTATGAAGCACCACAAAAAATCCGTGATATGGCAGCTGCTGGCGAAACATTCTACCCAACAGCTTAATTAACGATGACAATATGAGGTTTGAGATCTTCCGCATATGGTTTGTCGAACCTTGACGGGAATCACCTGCTAACCCTGAGATATCTTTAGAGTTAGCAGGAAAACCTAACAACATAATAACGAATTTAAGGAATAAATTATGACAGCATTATCTCCAAAAGACGTGGTCATCGTTGATGGCGTACGTACCGCAATGGGTAAAACAAAAAATGGTATGTTCCGCAATGTACGTGCGGATAACTTATCAGCAGAGCTTGTAAAAGCATTAGTTAAACGTAATGACTTTGACGTTAATGAAGTTGAAGATGTTATTTGGGGCTGTGTTAACCAAACGTTAGAACAAGGTATGAACATTGGTCGTAACATTGGTTTACTTGCAGATATCCCTAAAACGGCTGGTGGTCAAACAGTTAACCGTTTGTGTGGCTCTTCTATGCAAGCATTGCATACAGCTGCAGCACAAATTATGACTAACCAAGGTGATGTATTTATCATCGGTGGTGTTGAGCACATGGGTCATGTTGGCATGATGCATGGTATCGATTTAAACCCAGCAGCGTCTAAGCACTACGCAAAAGCTTCTAACATGATGGGTTTGACTGCTGAAATGCTAGGTCGTATGAATGGTATTAGTCGTGAAGAACAAGACGCATTTGGTGTTGAATCACACCGCCGTGCATGGGAAGCAACTCAAGAAGGTCGTTTTGCTAACGAAATCATTGGTGTAGAAGGTCATGACAAAGATGGCAACCTACAGCTTTGTACTGTTGATGAAGTGATTCGTCCAGACGCTAACTTAGAAGCATTTGCTGGTCTTCGTCCTGTATTTGATCCTAAAGGTGGTTCTGTAACTGCTGGTACTTCATCAGCACTATCAGATGGTGCTTCTGCAATGCTTGTAATGAGTGCAGCAAAAGCGAAGGCACTTGGTCTAAAACCACGTGCACGTATCCGTGGTATGGCAGTTGCTGGTTGTGACGCGGCTATCATGGGTTATGGTCCTGTACCTGCGACACAAAAAGCACTTAAGCGTGCTGGCATGAGCCTTGACGACATGCAAACCATCGAGCTAAACGAAGCATTTGCGGCTCAAGGTTTGTCTGTACTTAAAGGCTTAAACATTTATGACAAGCAAGACATCATCAACATTAATGGTGGTGCGATTGCTCTTGGTCACCCATTAGGCTGTTCTGGCGCACGTATTACTACCACGCTACTAAATGCAATGGAACAACAAGATACGCAAATTGGTTTAGCGACTATGTGTATTGGTTTGGGTCAAGGTATTGCTACGGTTATTGAACGTATTTAATTCATTATCGAATTGAATGAAATAAACCCAATAAAAAACGCCTCTTGCAAAAGGGGCGTTTTTTTGTTATTTGTATGACTGAAACATGCTCATGATTTGATGGTTTTCATTAGCTTCACTCAAAGATGAGTTAGGTTGAGAAGGGCTATACTTATCATCTAGCTCATCATAGCTCCTTTCATATCTTTCTATAAGTCTTTCTCTTTCATGATAAGTACAGATATTGAATGTATCTGTAATTTCTTGAAGAAAATTAATTGACTCATCATAGTTAATGTCATCAGAACTTTGGTATATATCATCAATTATATCTGAAACAATATCATTGAATAAATCTTCATTTTTATCAACGACCTCATCATAAACAGTTGAGTCAATGTTTCTAAAATCAGAGAATTGAATTAGAACTTCATAGTCTTCAACCATATAAATACATTCATCTAATAATAACTTGAAGTCATATTCCAAATAATCGAAATATAAATTAATAGAATCAAAGTATATTGAGGTTTGATATTTACTTTTATCAGGGTTCTTTATAAATGGGTACATTTTTTCTATACACATATTTTCTAATTTTTCTGAATCCAGTAATTTACGATGTAGAGCTATGAAGTTCAATTTTTCTAAAATAAAATCAGCTTCTGTTTTTGGAACAACAAGGAAACTGAGTCTTGATTTAGAGCATCTCAATTTATCAAAATCTAAAATAATTTTGTCAGATAAAAGGTTTGATAAATGGCTGTTTAATGTTAGTTTGCGTTTATTATTATCAATTTTTCTAGCGAATGCTCCTAATAGTAAACTTAAATCCATTGTATTGTTAATCAAATCTTCTTTTAAAGACTCTTGTTTATCAACATAATGAACTAAAAAATCCTGAATAGATGGATTCTGAAAACCAATAATTCGCTTTTCATTTGATTTATAAGTTTTGATAAACGTATTTTCTAATTCTTTAATTGTTTTTTTGAATTGTACATCATTAAATGTCACATTATATTTATTGGAAAACTTCTCAGAAAAACTCATAACAACTTCAAACAGTTCATGATAAGAGGTGTTTAAATTATTTATCAAAAATACATACATTACCACGCGTGATTCATTAGTAATATTATTTTCAAAGGCATGTTCCCATACAGCAACAGGATTATTAAATAGTTGAATTATTTGCCTTGGAAAATCTTCTTTGTCGCATTTATCCCATATTTTCTGTTTAGTAAAAGTTTCTATAATTCGTGGATTATAATTCTGATGTTCGATGATTGGGAAAAGTAGTTCTTGATTCATAATTTCTTGAACAAATTCCCAAGGTACATAATTAAAAAACAGGTGATTATAGAAAATTTCAGCTTTTACTTTTTTTGTATATTTTGATAAATCGATGATACATTTTACAAAATCTTCTCTATCTAACTTTTCAAATTTTTGTTGTGCCTGTTGTAAAATATATTCTCTTGTGGTGAAAATTAGATATTTATTATCAGTTTTTTGAATTTTTTCAATGAACTTGATGATTAGGTCATCTTCTTTTTTGTCTAAGGAATCTTCTAAAAAGTTGCTTCCTAGAAAGTCATCATATAAAAATATTTGCTTTTTATCTTTATCAAAGAATTTGGCAGCATTTTTGATATTAGATAAATATACAAACTGAAAGTCTTGAGCTAATAAATCAAGAATTAACATTTCAGCTAAAGTGGTTTTACCAATACCAGGAATACCTGAAATAATAACGTATTTTTCATTTTTTAATAACTGACTGGCTTCGGGAAAACTGTCATTTTGCACATAAAATTTAACTTTATCTTGTATAGCTTCTAGGAAAAACTCACTATCATTCACAATATCACGATGGAGTATAGTTTCTAGCACATTGGTACTAGCTAACCACAGTTTAAAGTGTTGACGTTCAATATCCTTATACTGGGAAAGGAGGTTGTTTAAGTCATTTCTACCTGAAATATCTTCTGTAGTTTTAATGTATGGTTGAAATAATTCAATAATTTTAATTTTGTTTTCTGGTGTTAAGCCAACTGAGGTAACTAAAATATAGCGTGAAGGGTTTATTTTTTTAACCTTTACTACTTCTGTTTTTAGATTGCTTTTTAAACTAGAATAATTCTTGTAGCGTTTACATTGAATAATAGTTTGATTGTTGTTATCAGAAATATGACGTAAATCAATACCGCAATCAGCACCATCGGTAAATGATTCGATAAGCCCAACATTCAAATGCTTTTGTAGTAAATCTCTAGTTAGAACCTCAAATTCATGCGGAGAGAGTAAGTTTTGAAAATTGTAATTGGTCATGGTATGGCTTTAACTTCAATGAATAGTAAAATTGATGATACAAAACATCTATATTAATATAAATGGTGGGGGGCTAGTTAACTTTAGCACAAATTAAGGTATGTTAAAGTTAACTAGCCTCTTCTTTATTAATCAATATCTATCTATTTAAAGTCTGTGATATATTATCAACAGTAACTGGGATAAACTATTAGGATGATAGTTTTTTTATAAAATAGATGACACTAAAAGTTAGTAAACATATCGTTAAGGATAACGTATGACAAATCACTCTTTAAATGATGCTTTTGTAATTCGAGAAGATAAAAGCTACCAAAATGGTAATATTGTTACCACACTCACCTTAAACCGCCCCAAACAATTTAATGCATTATCGGTTGATATGTTATCTGCTTTGCAAGCCGAGCTAGATAACATTGCCAGTGACACAAGCGTCCATGTGGTTGTATTGCAAGCAAATGGCAGGGCGTTTTGTGCAGGGCATAACTTAAAAGAAATGCGGGCAAATACTGATAGAGCATTTCAAAAAAAGTTGTTTGAACAATGTGGGCATATGATGTTAACCATTAACCAAATGCCTCAAATTGTTATTGCAAAGGTGCAGGGCATTGCAACAGCTGCCGGTTGTCAACTTGTGGCAACTTGCGACTTAGCCATTGCCTCTGATGTGGCTAAGTTTGCAACTTCTGGCATTAATGTTGGGTTGTTTTGCTCTACCCCTGCGGTGGCAGTTAGCCGCAACATGGCGCGTAAGCAAGCATTTGAGATGTTGATAACAGGCGAGTTTATAGATGCTAATACTGCCCTGGAGCAGGGGCTGATAAATCGAGTTGCCAGCCATGAGTTGTTAGACGATAAATTGCAGGATTTGATTGACACCATCATGAATAAGTCATCCGTTGCCGTAAGAATGGGTAAGCAAATGTTTTATAAGCAGTTAGAAATGCCGTTGCCAGCAGCCTATGATTATGCCAGTGAGGTTATGACTTGCAATATGATGACAGAAGATGTGGCAGAAGGGATAGATGCTTTTATTGAAAAGCGCCATCCTGTTTGGAAGGGGTGTTAGCGATTAACTTAACCACATTTATACAAGGTTTAGTAGCAGTGCCAAATATAAAAAAATAAAGGATGTAGCCAAATAAAACAAGGAGAAAGTCATGCCAACCATAAACACCAATAAGCCAAACCGTTTGTTGCAAGAGAACACGCAAGCAATGATTATTGATGTGCAAGAAAAGTTTGTACCGCACATTCACCAAATGGATAAAACCTGCCAAAAAATTGCAATTTTAGCCCAAGGGTTGCAGCTGCTGGGCATACCCGTCATGCTAAATGAGCAATATCCTCAAGGGCTGGGTAAAACGGTAAGCACTATTAACGATGTACTCACCGAGGTGAATCAACGGGTTTTTGAAAAACAAACATTTAGCGTTTGTGATTGTGACGTATCATGGAATCATGTTGCTAAACAAAACCGAAATAATGTGATACTTTGTGGTATTGAAGCGCATGTTTGTGTGCAACAAACGGCTTTAGATTTGCTAGATAATGGTATGCAACCGATTTTAATTGCTGATGCGGTAAGCTCGCGTAATGAGTTTGATAAGCAAGTGGCTATTGAACGTATGAGGCATGCTGGGGCAGTTATCACCACAGTTGAAGGGATCTTGTTTGAGATGTGCAAAACCAGTAAGCATGAAGCATTTAAGTCAATTAGTAAACTTGTCACTTAACCTTGGCAAAGGTGTCGTTGGTTTTTTGAATAAAAGGTTAATAATTTAGATAAGTGAGAAGTGTAGAGGCACTTAGAAATTTTTATTTTCAACGATGAGATGGTGAGAGTGTGTATTAAAAATGCCTCAAAATTTAAATTTGAGGCATTTTTTTATATTCAATAAAATGGTAGAAATTACTGTAACGCTTCAACCAACCTTTTATGAATACCTTCAAAACCACCGTTAGACATAATCACAATGGCATCATTTGGTTGAGTCTGTTCTACAATTAAATCAATAATTGCTTGAGTAGCGGTGAGTACTTGTTGGTGTGGCGTATCACCAATCACCTCTTTTAATCCCCAAGCTAAGTTTTCTGGTTCATACCAAATCACTTCATCAGCCAGTGATGCGCTTGATGCCAAGCTATCACGATGGATACCCATCTTCATGGTGTTACTGCGTGGTTCAATAATTGCCCAAATGCGTTTGCCTGCTAACTTCTTTTTTGCACCATCAAGTGTGGTGGTAATGGCGGTTGGGTGGTGAGCAAAGTCATCAAAAATTTGAATACCATTGACATCGCCAATTAACTCCATACGACGTTTGATACCCGCAAAGTTGCTTAACGCTGTACAGGCATCAGCAACGCTTACACCAATATTGTGGGCAGCAGCAACGGTTACTAGTGCATTGTTTACATTGTGCAAACCACTCATACCCCAATTTACCTCACCTGTGTGGGTATTACCGTCTACATCAGTAAAGTGAATTTTAAAACAGGTGCCGTCATCTTTAATTAACTCTGCCTGCCAATCGCTTCCATTATGGTTATTGATGGTAGTTCGCCAAATGGGTGTCCAACATCCTTTTTGGATGGTATCTTCAAGACTTTGCGTTTCGCTTGGCATGATGATGACGCCATTGCTAGGAATCATACGGATAAGATGATGAAATTGCGTTTGGATGGCATCTAAATCTGCAAAAATATCAGCATGATCAAACTCTAAATTATTTAAAATAGAGGTCGTTGGGCGGTAATGCACAAATTTAGATCGCTTATCAAAAAAGGCAGAGTCGTATTCATCTGCTTCGATAACAAAATAACCTCGTCCGTTTAATTCATTATCATCTGTTGGCTTGCCTAAGTAGCTACTGTGAGCAAATGCTTTTTGCAGGTGAGGCTCATCCGAATTAACCAGAGGTACACCGCCAATTAAAAAGCCTGTGTCAATGCCATTAAACTGCAATGTCCAAGCCAGCATGGTCGTTGTTGTGGTTTTACCATGCGTACCAGCTACCGCTAATACATGGCGAGAATGAAGAATATGCTCGGCAAGAAACTGAGGACCTGAAATATATGGGATGGCGTTATCTAGCATATATTCTACTGCTTCGATACCACGTTTCATGGCATTGCCAACAACAATCAAGTCTGGAGTAGGGTATTTACCATTTTTGCCAAGGTGGTCAGCTGTGTAGCCTTGCATAATCTCTACCCCTGCGTTTTCTAGTTGGGTAGACATGGGAGGATAAACATTGGCATCAGAGCCCGTAACGGTATGCCCTAGGTCACGAGCAAGTAGTGCCATAGAGCCCATAAATGTACCGCAAATACCAAGGATATGAATGTGCATAGCTACACCTTAATTGTATTTTTAATAATAAAATTAGTTTAAACGCAGATATTGTAAAGTATCTCAATCAAAATCACCAATCTATCAATAAAACTGCTGTGATAGTGAAGGGTGGCGTAAATAGGGTTAGTTAGTTTTGGATTAAAATAGTGGATTGATTGTTAGTTTGGTTATGCTAATTTAGCTTATTTCTATTGAGTATCAGCTTAAACTAAACATTACGGTTACAGTATATAGGAGTCATGTGTTGTTATCTGTTAGTTATTGTATTTTCAAAAACTTTTTTTAATTTTTTTATTGCTTCAAGTTGGTTCTGATTAGTAATTTTTGGGTTAACAATTTTTAAAACAACAAATAAATTGCCTGCAGGCACAGAAGGGATGCCTTTAGCAGCAATGCGTATTTTGTCGCCAGTTTGGCTATTTTCAGGGATAAAAACAGAGAGCGTACCAGCAGGTGACTCTATTTCAATGCTATCGCCTAAAAAAGCTTCCCAACTAGTAATATTAATGGTTTGATAAACATCATTGCCTTTTAAAACAATGTTATTTGCATGAGTAATGTTAACCTTTAAAATCAAGTCACCATTGTCACCGCCCACCTCACTTGCCTCGCCATGTTTGGCAATACCGATTAGCTGCCCTTGTTTTGTGCCTTTAGCTATATTCACCATGAGTTTGACGGGGTCATCAAGCATGTTGCCATTGGGCTGTCTTGTTGGTAGATACGCATTAATGGCGATTTTATCGCCTTTGTAGATGCTGGTTAATGGTACATCAACCGTTAAAAACTTATTTGCGCCCTTAGTTGGGTCAAGTGGCGCTGTTTTTGTTGTTTGATTGTTACCAAAAGCGGAAAATACCGCATCAAAATTAAAACTATCACTCCCTAATAAAGGGCTGTTACTAAAAGCAGAGTAAGGTTTGGATTGTGATGAAAATGGAGCTTGCTGTTGTGGCTGGGCAAATATTGTTGGGTTAGCTCGATTATATTTAGCACGCTTATCGGCATCTTTAAGGGCTTCATAAGCATTGTTTATTTGAGTTATTTTTAAGCTGGCATTAGGGTCTTGACTAACATCTGGGTGATGCAAACGAACCAAATGGCGATAGGCGTCTTTAACCTGCTCATCGGTTGCGGTTGGTTTGATACCGAGTATGTCGTAATAGGTTTTTGCCATTGCTTTAATCTTTATGCCGCGTTTACGGTTTGTGAATTATCATATTGTGATACCGTTATTTTAGGTGATTCCAAATTCACCCTCAACCTCTTCTAGCTCCTCCATCGCCTCCATTAAACGCTCTTCCTGCTCTGCTTCTGACTGTTGTAAGGTTTTCTGCTGTTCAAGTAGCTCTAACAGTTCGGTCTTACGAGCATCGTCATACAGTCCTGTATCAGCGAGTTTATCTTCTAAGCTAGCCAGTTGTTCGCTGATTTTTTCCAGTTCGGCTTCTACCTTTTCGATACGTTTACGGATGGGGGCTGTGACTTTACGTTGTTCGGCTTTAAGTTTTCGGAGGTCTTCTTTACTTAATCCCCCTGATAACTCTGACTGGGATGAGTTAGAAGAAGTGCTTGTAGTTTGCTCTCCCTGGTTGGCAGAAGCTCCTTGCTCATTTTGAGCATTCATCGCCTTTTGCTCTGCCTTTCGACTGTCTTTTAACCACTTACCATAATCGGCAATATCACCGGTAAATTCATCTACTTTGCCATCATGCACCAAATACAGCTCATCACAGACATTGGCTATCAGTTCTCTATCGTGTGATACGAGAACCACAGCCCCCTCAAAACCCTGTAAAGCCACGGTCAATGCTTGCCTCATTTGTAAATCAAGGTGGTTGGTCGGTTCATCAAGTACAAGCACATTAGGGCGTTGCCATACAATAAGTGCAAGGGTCAGTCTGGCTCGCTCACCGCCTGAAAACAGTTTGCTTGGGGTATCAATACGTTCACCACGGAAATCAAAACTTCCCAAAAACGCTCGTAAATCAGCGTCCGAAGTCGTGCCTGCCAATCGTCTGAGCATTGTCAATGGGGTTGCCTCATTGTCGAGGCTGTCCATCTGATGTTGGTTAAAATAGCCAATTTTTAGGGTATCACTGGCTCGGTAGCTACCTGATAATATGGGTAAGTCGCCAACCAATGCTTTAATCACGGTCGATTTACCCGCCCCATTCATACCGAGCAATCCTAAACGACTGTCAGGCGTTACTTGTAGCTTAACTTTCGTTAGTAGAGGGACTTCTGTATAGCCAATGCTGGCGTTGGTCATCACAACCAGTGGTGAAGCCATATGACTGGGCGGATAAAATTTAAACGAAAACGGATTGTCTGCGACCACGGCAGACAGTTCGGTCATGCGTTCCAGTTGTTTGATGCGACTTTGTGCTTGTTTGGCTTTGGTGGCTTTGGCACGGAAACGACGAATATAGTCTTCAAGATGGGCTTTTGTTTCTTGTTGTTTTTCATAAGCTTGTTGTTGCTGAGCAAGGCGTTCACTACGGATACGTACAAATTGGCTGTAGTTTCCTGTATATAGGGTAATGCCTTGATGCTCGATATGTAGAATATGGCTAACGCAAGCATCTAAAAAACTTTGGTCATGCGAGATGAGCAGTACCATGCCATCAAACGCAGATATCCAGTCTTCTAGCCATAAAATCGCATCTAAGTCCAAGTGGTTGGTCGGTTCATCAAGTAGCATGACATCTGCTCGACACATCAAGGTGCGTGCAAGGTTCAACCGCATTCGCCAGCCGCCCGAAAACTCACCAACTTTTAGCGAATGTTGAGGCGTTGCAAACCCTAAACCTGCCATGATTTGTGCCGCTTTGGTTGGGGTACGGTAGCCATCAATTTCATCAAATCTTTGATGTAAATGGGCGATTTCAGATTCTGCCAAACTCGATTGGTCAGTAAGTTTGGCATTCAGTGCATACCATTCGTCATCACCTGCCAGTACATAGTCAATAGCCGTCATATCCACACTTTCAACTTCTTGAGCCATGTGTGCCATTTTCCAATTAGACGGTATCGACACTTCACCCGTATCAACAGCAAGTGAGCCAAGTAAAACGGCAAATAAGCTGGATTTACCCGTGCCGTTGTTTCCTGTTAAGCCGATTTTTTGTTTAGGATGCAACTGAAAACTGGCATCTTGGAATAATACGCGACCATCTCGGCGGACGGATATGTTTTGAAATTGAATCATGGTGTTTGAGCTAAATTGTCATGTTTTTTAATAAGGTGGTAGTTTATCATAACTAAAATAAACCATTTACAAGATTAGTACTGCGAAGGCAATGTCATTCAGCTGTTATTGGTTCCTCAAATAAATTAAAGGTCTGTTGAAATCAACAGACCTTAATATTAACAGCAACATAAAATAAGGTTATTATTTTTTGGCGTTCTTTTCATATTCTTTATGCGCTTGTAACATATTATCAAGTATTTCAGTGTTTTTTAAAAACTGACGACACCCCTTACACATCATTGTATGCGTGTAAAGTTTAAACTGCTCACCTCTTGACAGTTTGCGTTCATAAGATAAGCTAACCAGTTCAGTTGCCTTATAGCAACTTAGCATCATTTTGTGCATTGGATTGCTTGATGAGTGGTTGCGTGGTGTTTGAGTTTCCATGGTTTTTCTACCTGATCTTTGTGGTTTGATGATATAAATTAAAACGGTATTTGCTTATTGTTCAGCAAACCAGCGAATAGACAAACATTGTTGTAATCTTAACCTTGCTCGGTGCATGAGTACATAAAATTTATTGCTATTGATACCAACCTCTGCACAAATTTCATTTGTTTCTAACTCTATGTATTCTCGCATGATAAATACTCGAGATTGCTCCGCAGGTAATTTATTTAAACAAAACTCCAACACCTGCCAAAACTCCTCACCGTGTGCTTGAGTTTCGGGCTCACACCAGCTGTTATCAAAAGCAGATGGTTTACCGTTTTTGTACCAAAATCCTGCATCATCAAACAGCAAGCTGATAAACTCTTCATCAGATGTATTTCCATCATCTGATTGCATACTCGATATATTGACGTAGCGGTTATTGCTTCTTATTTCATCAATAATCTTATTTTTTAAAATGGAGAACACCCAAGTCTTAAATGTTGCTTTGCCATTAAACTTGTCTGAATGATTTAATGCAGCGGTCAATGCCTCTTGAACAGCATCTTGAGCTTGATGTTCATCTTTAAATTGAGATATTGCAAAAGCCAACATCTGCTCATATACATCTGCAATAAATTTATCATCAATTTTAGCTTTTGTATCAGAAGTTGCCGACATAGCGTTGTTTAACCTTTTTAGTTTTGCATTACTTATGTTTTGGAGAGAACCAAAAATCAAGACTCAACCATTTGCCTGCACCATAAACAACCAGTACTAACAACATTATAAGATAAGTAATGGCAAACTCAACCCCATTGTTTAGCACAACAAAATTGCCTGTTTCGGTTAGCCAGTCATAGTTACCATGGGTTTGTAACAGTTCACGTGCCTTGTCTAAGCGTGCGCCAGTTTCAATTGAGTTTTGTATGCTGTCATGTGCAGAGCCAAAACCAAGTTTTGCAAATAAGCTGGCAATGCTGGTGGTTGGGTCAGTTGGGGTGATAGCAAACCAGCCATTTTGCCAATGTACGGTTTTGGCAGCAACCAACATGGTGATAGATAGCATAAACGCAAATATGCGTGTAAACCAACCAGCCAGTAAGGCAACACCACCAATGAGCTCGGCAATGATGGTTAAGCTGACCATAACAGCAGGGACTGGCAATCCTAGCCCCCAGTCTGGATTACCAAACCATGCCACCATGTCTTCAAAATGCATAAGCTTGTTTAACCCAGCAATAATGAATATAGGCGCAAGATATAGCCTTAAAGCCACTAATACTAAAAAATCTAATGACTTCAGCTTGTCTATAACCGTATTGTAGAGTGTTGCGACTGATGTGATGATGCTCATAACAATCTCCTAAAAATAATAAAAAATGGATGAGTTTATATGGATGAATCTAAAAAGTGCTAGCCGTTATGTTATTTGCTTAAATTGCTCAACATTCAATAATAAGGTGTTCGCTGATAAGTTGTGCCAATAACGCTTCACCAAAATCTAATATGTGTGGTTCAACCTCGGTTTCTATAGAGTTAAAAAAAGCGGTTAACAAAGCACGCCCATCATTAAATAGTGGCTCGTTATTGCTGTTGGCATGGTTTGTGTTTTCAGCCTGACTGGCTGTTTGTGTCATATACTCAATCAGCAAGTGGGTGAGTGCATTTGTTTCCATAAACTCAACCGAATGCGTTGGTGTGCGATACACCAACAAAAAAGTGTCTGTCGGTTCTGTGGGTGGGTTAGTATTATCAATTTGATGAACTGCCCACAGGTAATGCAAGTTTTGCATATTTTGGTTAAGCGCATAGTTTGCAAACAATGCGGTGTTTTTAGGGTTGTTGGGTTGTATATCTAAATTTAGCTCCACCCATTCATAATGCGCTAAATCTGCCATGTAGTCAGGCACAGATAAGACTTGTTTTTGTGTATCAGACAATGTGTACATAAAGTCTACAAAGTGTTTGTTTACCTCGGTAAAGTAGGGGCTATGTAAGTCTGCATTTTGAAAAAAGTATAAAGACAATGCTTGCCATTGCTTTGCTGTCATTATGGTTTGGCAAACAGGGAAGCATTGATTAATAAACCCTTTTAGGTTGTTAAAAATTAACTCCTGATAAAGTTGCCCCACCCGTTTGGGGATGCTGTTGCCATCCTCGTGCATTTGGCTACGCAAATAGTCACCAAAATCAGCCTGAAATGCCTGCAACTGGCTTGGCATTTTGATGTCTGCCGTTATTTTTGGGGTTGCTTTGTTAGCTAGCATTTGCATATCTCCCCTTTGTATTGTGTGGCTTGATATCTTGTGGCTGGTTTAATTGGTTGCCAACATCTGCCTGTAGTTGGTGAATGTGGTTAACCTCGCCTATGAGTTCTTGTAACTCTGGGAAATTAAAATCACGTTCTAAACAGGTTGGTATTTGGGCAGGTAATTTTCCAGTTTTTTTGTAAATTAGCTGGTAGGCATCCACTAACAAATCCCAAACTTTATCGATTACGGCATTGCCATGGGTATCGACAATAAGCCCATCCTCTTCTATAAAATGCCCCGCAACATGTATATAGCAGGATCGTTCTAGTGGCAATTGACGTAAATACGTGTGTGGATTAAATCCAAAGTTTTGGCTATTAACATAAATGTTGTTGATATCCAGATGTAGCAAACAGTCTGCCTCGTGACAAACGTCGGATATAAAAGCAGCATCGCTCATGGTGCTTATTTTGGGCTGATAATAGTATGAGGCGTTTTCAAAGCCGATTTGTTGCCCCATAAAGTCTTGAGCTTGTTTAATACGGTTTGCTGTCCAATGCACGGCTTCCTCCGTGCAAGGGATGGGCAATAAGTCATACAAGTGTCCCTTTTCATCACTGCACCAAGATAGGTGCTCGGTATACATACCAATATTGTGTGTGTGCATAAAGTTTTTAACTTGTTTTAATAAGTCAAAATCTAAATAACGGGTACTACCAATAGATAAAGATAAGCCGTGGCAAATAAAATCAAAACGCTCGGTGTAGGCTTTTAAGCTTGCTTCGTAATTACCGCCAAGTTTGCCTTCACTGTTTATCCAGTTTTCTGGCGAGATTTCAAAAAAATCAATGGCAGATAAATCGGCAGATTGCATTGGTTGTAGCAAATCACGACGAAACCCTAAACCAGCACCGCTAATTGTATTATTCATGAGTTATCCTTATCTAATGGGTATCACATGCGTGTTAATGTATAAACTTATTTCTTTTTATCAGCACCGCATTTGCCTTCGCCACATTTACCGTCGGCTTTTTTATCGGCACCACAGCTATGATCTGCTTTTTTGTCGCCACCACAATTGCCATCCGCTTTTTTATCAGCGCCACATTTTGCTTCACCGCATTTGTGCTCGGCTTTTTTCATTTCATAGCCTTTGTCCATGCTATCTGCCTGAAATGGGTTACCCGTACAGGCTGTAACGCCTAAAGTAATTAAAGAAGATACGGCCAAAGTTTTTACAATCGTATTTGATTTCATAATAAATTCCCTATTAAATTAAAACTTACTATTAACCTTGTGTTATAAAACCATGCTGTACAAGCGTATTAATCACAAGGCTAATAGTCAGGTTGAGGTTGTAAAAAATGCATTAAAAGTTATTTAGCACCACCACACTTGCCTTCACCACATTTACCGTCAGCTTTTTTAGAGTGGGTGGTTGCGCCACATTTGCCTTCACCACATTTGGCATCAGCCTTTTTGCAAGCTGTTGAGGTTGCTTGACCATTGCTCATACATTTTGCAGAAAATGGGTTGGTCGTACCCGCACTTGCTGATGCACTAATTGCCATGATTGAAGAAATAGCAAGACCACTTACGATGTGTTTGGTTTTCATGATTAAGTCCTTGTTTGATATATAAATAAAAATAGATGGTTAAAAACATAACAACCAGAAAAAATGTTTAGGTTTTTCTTGCTGTTATAACTTAGTCGGAGCTAGGGGGTGATTTCTTACACTTTTTTTTAATTTTTTTTAAAAGTTTTATTTTTAAGGTGTCATACCCTATGAAAAGGGGGCTTGAGTCCATTAGGTTGATTAGTCTTAATCAATAAATTTAATCATCTAGCTAAAAAATATTGGTTTTTGCTTGTGATATAATGAGAGCAATCTTATATATAATGCATAAAATACCAACCCATTAGGATAATAACTATGCAACCAACCATGACCTTAACTGATAATGCAGCAAATAAACTGCGTGTTTTACGAGAAGATGAAGGCGATGCCAGTTTAATGTTACGAGTTTATGTAACAGGTGGTGGCTGTTCTGGTTTTTCTTATGGTTTTGACTTTGCAAATGAGGTTAATGAAGACGATGCCACCTTTAAAAACCAAGATGTGAACATGGTGGTAGACTCGTTAAGTTATCAATATTTACAAGGTTCGACAGTCGACTATGTAGAAGGGCTAGAAGGCTCACGTTTTGTGGTTAAAAACCCAAACGCTACGACAACCTGTGGGTGTGGTTCTTCTTTTTCTATTTAGATCATCGTGTTTTATTAACCCGCCGTTTGGTGGGTTTTTTATTTTAAGGGATTATATAATTTGAATGACTATATAAAAAGATGATAAGTATAAAAAAGGATAAGTGATTAATCAAAAAGCAATAAAAAAGCATAGTCTATATATTCCATGTTATTTTATTGTTTGATAGGATACAATTTATAGTGTGTTTGCAAAGTTATGCAAAATATTTATTGATAAAAATATAGAGAAAGACATGAACAGTACAACAGGGTTTACTTTGCCAAATTGGCTAACCAGCCAGCATTTAACAGGCATGCTTAGGGGCATAGAAAAAGAAGGCTTGCGTATGCAAAAAGATGGCTACCTTGCCCAAACACCGCACCCAGAAAAACTGGGCTCTAAATTAACGCATCCTTACATTACCACTGACTACTCAGAAAGTTTACTTGAACTAATTACTGATCCAAAAGAGTCGCCAAAACAAGCACTTGCCATGTTAAGAGAGCTGCATGTGCTGGTTCAACACTCTATCAGTGATGACAATGATGAAAATAGCAAGTCAAATCAAGAGCTACTTTGGCCACTATCCATGCCTTGTATGTTATCTAGCGAAGATGAAGACATACCGTTGGCAGACTATGGCACATCTAACATTGGTAAACTTAAAACCTTATACCGTAGTGGGCTGGGCGTACGTTATGGCAGGCGCATGCAAACCATTGCGGGCTTGCACTACAACTTGTCATTTGG
The DNA here is from genome assembly GCF_051097895.1 of Psychrobacter sp. HD31. Taxonomy (GTDB): domain Bacteria; phylum Pseudomonadota; class Gammaproteobacteria; order Pseudomonadales; family Moraxellaceae; genus Psychrobacter. The sequence continues at coordinate 1,465,392 of NZ_CP142525.1, read as the reverse complement.
TGATGATTTGTTTGGTGAGTGGCACAAACAGCAAAATGAAAACCGCAGTTTGGCTGAGTTTAAAAATGAAAAATATTTAGGGCTAATCCGTAACTTTAACCGCCTAACCAGCTTGGTATTATACCTTTATGGTGCGAGCCCTAGTGTTTGCCCTTGTTTTTTGGTAGGGCGTGAACACAACCTAAAAAAGTTGAATCAGCATACTTATTACCAACCAAACTCTACCTCATTGCGTATGGGCAAACTGGGTTACACAAATAGTGTGCAAGATGGGTTAGATATCCGCTATAACAATTTGCCAGAATATATTGCAGGCTTGCGTAAAGCCATTCATACCCCGTTTAAAGATTTTACCGATATTGGTGTGGATGACAGCGAGGGCAATCCGGTACAAATTAATGACCATATTTTGCAGATTGAAAATGAATATTACAGCCCAATCCGCCCAAAACAAATTGCAAAAGGTGGTGAAACACCAACACAAGCTTTAGAAGATAGAGGGATTGCTTATGTTGAGTTTAGAGCAATTGACCTTGATCCGTATAGCGATGTAGGTATCCGTTTATCGAGTGCTTGCTTTTTAGAGATATTGGCGTTGTATTGCCTGCTCAATGACTCGCCAGAGTTAATGCCAGATGAAGATAAAGAGCTTGCCATAAACCTTGAGCGAGTTGTTAACGGTGGGCGCGACACCAATACCAATATTTTGGTAAATGGGAAAGAGCAAAACCTACAAGCATGGATGCAAAAGCACTTAGCAAAAATGTTACCATTGGCAGAAATGTTTGACGAAAAACATGGCGGTAATGACTATCGAACCGCCGTGGCACTTATGCAAGGTAAGGTTAGTAACCCTAATTTGACCTTATCAGCGCAAATTATTGCCGACAGCAAACGCCTAGGTAGCACAGCACAGTTGGGAAAAACGCTTGCCAATCAGCACAAAGATCATTTATTAAAATATGCCCTTAGCCCAAATACTCAAGCAAGATACGAGGTGTTGGCAGAAAAATCAGCCCTACAACAGGCAGATTTAGAAGCAGAGCAAACCCAAGATTTTAAAGAGTATGTAAAGCAGTTTAGGTAAAAATTAAGAGTCGAGATAAATAGGATATGGCCAATGTGCAGCCAGCCTGTGCATTTATTAAAGCCAACAAATCTTATTTGACTTGATGTTAAATCACACTCATTAAAGTAAGGCTAATGCTTAAAAACAGCGCAAGGTTTTTAATGCAAAAGTAGAGCAAAACATGAATAATTATCGACTAATCAACGTATTTTTATTACTAACAGCAGTCGTTGCTATTAGTTTTGCATTCTTTTACTTACAGCGTGAGCTAGGCTTGTTTCCTTGCCCATTATGCATCTTCCAGCGTATTGGAATAATGGTGATGGGTGTGTTTGCTTTTTTTGCTGTCTTATTTAACCCAAAAAATAAAGGGTTTCGGCTATTTTTATGGCTTGGTAGTTTATCAGGCGTTGTGTGGACAGCGGTTGTTGCAGCACGCCATACCTGGATACAAAATCTACCACCAGATCAAACACCGGCGTGTGGACCAGGGCTTGATTATTGGGTAGATACCATGCCCATGTTTGATGTGGTTAAAGAGGTGTTTCGTGGTTCTGGCGAATGCGCTACCATTGAATGGACACTACTTGGCATGAGCATCCCAATGCAAACCTTTTTGTTAAGCATTTTTTTAATTTTAGTGCATTTGCTGCTATTGCGTAAGATTGTACGAGAGAAAGGCTAACCATACAACGGACTCAACCATAACCGATTAAATAAAGAGGGTAAGAGATGATAAACACGGATGTGAGACCAGCTTTACCGATTTCTGTAGATAATCAACTTACCGCAGTCAGCTCTTTTTTTGCTGATTTTTTTGTAAAAAATACAGATGCAGACTTACAGGCGTACCTTCAATGGTTGGATAAAGAAGAAAATCCACCAAAGTCTTATCGTGAGCATCCAATTGACTCAGAGCAACAATTAAATCAATTTAAAAAAACGTTTGAGAAAACCACGTGCATGTCGCTTGGTGCCTATGTTCGTATCAAACGTGCATACTTTATCCTTAACTCAAAAAACCAATATCAAAACATTTGCCAGTTTTCATACGTTTATACCCCAATTGGTAATATGCTTGCCATTTTTGCACAAGGTAAGCTGTGTTTATTGGAGTTTTTAGAGCGTAAAATGTTAGAAACCGAGTTAAATCAAATTATTAAAGATAAAAAATGCCAGTTTGAGTTTATCAATACAAGTTCAAATCTATCCGCTCAAACTTTACAAAACCAGTTGGATGAGTATTTTGCAGGCAAGCGAGTCGAATTTGACATACCATTGGAAGCCGTTGGTACGCCGTTTCAGCAAGCCGTTTGGCAAACTTTGCAAACCATTGATTATGGCAAAACCATTAGTTACCAAGATGAGGCGGAAAAAATGGGCAAGCCCACAGCCATGCGTGCGGTTGCCAATGCCAATGGTAAAAACAAAATATCTATTATTATCCCTTGCCACCGTGTTATCCGCAAAAGTGGCGATTTAGGCGGATATGGTGGTGGCTTATGGCGTAAGCGGTTTTTACTTGCGTTAGAAGACAACACTGCTTAACGTATTAAATCTAATCCATAAACTTTTCATAATTCTATTCTGCCAAATGCGTAAACTGATAGTTATCAAAGATATTAACTTGGTAACTATCATGAAGCTTAAATCCATTTTTTTAATTGCTATTGCTAGTACGGCATTTTGGTATGTCGCTTTTGCTCAATCTAATATGCAATCCAATGCCCAATCTGAACTACAAACAAATCAACTAGCCCAAAAAACGGAGCAAGCCACAAGGCTATTAAGCCATGCAATAGATAAAGCCATGCCAACAGCGATTGCTAATATTGGCATACAAGAAACTGACCCAGCACCGCCATTGGTGACGTCGGCTCGCAAGCAAATAGGGGTGACTACCAAATATGACCCTGCTTATGTTGCGTTAAAATTCCCGATGGGGGATGTGCCAAAAGACAGAGGTGTGTGTACCGATGTTGTGGTGCGTGCTTACCGCCAGCAAGGTAGGGATTTGCAAGCTTTGGTAAATGCCGATATGAAAAAGGCGTGGGCACAGTACCCTAAAATTTGGGGGTTAAAAAGTACGGATAAAAATATTGACCATAGACGTGTGCCAAATTTACGGGTATTTTTTACCCGCCACGGCAAAAGCTTGCCAGTAACCAATAATCCAGCAGATTATAAAGCGGGCAATTTGGTAACGTGGGATGTGTCTGGCAGACCGCATATTGGCATTGTATCTAACCGTACTAAAAATGGGACACCACTAATCATTCATAATATTGGTGCAGGCACGCAAGAAAACGATGTGTTGTTCCGCTTTAACATTACCGGGCATTATCGGTATTGATTAATGTTTGTTGTGGTTTAGCGGTTTGTGTGTTAAGCAATAACGATTCTAAGAGCTGAAATTTTGCTTATTTTTTTCGTTATGTCGCTTATAGTGACAGCTTTTTCATTACGATATTGTTGGCAGAAGTTATTATTCATATGTCGCATATTGTCCCTTATTTCCAAACATAGAAAATGAATACGCTAAAATATTTTCGTGATTGTTTTTATCAAGACTTCTTGGAATAGGATGTGGAACGTTATAACCTAAAATATGACTATGGATTAAAAAATCAACTACTTTAAATTCAAAGAAAGGGTCTGTTGGGTCAATTTTACTATCATTTAAAACAACAAGATTGACTTTAAAGCCTTTTTCTGTAGGAATATAGTTAGAAAAATAAACTAAATCTCCTGTCCAGCTTCGCACAAAAAAAAGAAAATTTGCATACTTGTATATATCCCATTTTTCTTCCATTTTAGATGCTTGGTAAACCACACCATCTTGAATTTGTTTTCCATTCGTATCAAAATCAAAATCGACTTCACACTTTGTAGCATTCTCTGGAAATTTTCCAATGTACTCCTTTCCATCACTTTCCCTTAAATTCAGGAAATTAGTTGCAATTTTTGGGTCCTGAGTTGTTGAAGTCATCTTTAAAGCATATTCTCTACAGTCAAATATCGCAATTTTAAATGGATTTTCTTTGGGTTTAATCCATTTAGGTTCATATATTATTTCTTCCTCTTTCGAAGTTCCAAAGCTTATTGTATCTCCAACTTGCAGACCTGTTAAAGCAGAATCGGATATTGTTGTTGTTTTAAATACAGTATTACTTTCCGATTTCGCTTCTTTTTTTTCTGCTTGTGACTTTCCTCCGAACAGCCTTTTAAATATCCTCATATATTTTTTTTGCCCTAATTAATGTCACCGTTTCGATAAACATAATAAAGTCATTTATCGGAATAATTTTTATATTATTTTTCAACAAGATACTAATTTTTTAACTAAAAATCAATTATCAATCTGTTTATCTATTCTGAGTTTAACGCCTCACCAACAGAGCCATGCTCAAACTTAAACCCCATATCCAACAAGTTTTGTGGGTAGACATTTTGCCCATCAATTAGCAAGGTTGCCATCTCGCCAAATAATTGCTTGACCACAAAGGCTGGTTGATGGAGTACCGTTGGGCGGTTAAGCCAACTACCAACCGCTTTGGTAAACTCGCGATTGTTAACGGCAGTTGGGGCAGTGAGGTTGTATATTTGCTTAGGCGTAAGTTGGGTACTTTGCTTATTAAGCGCAGCGTTTTGCTTAATAATAAACAAAACGGCACGTACCCAGTCATTTACACTTATCCAGCTCATTATTTGTTTGCCATTGCCCAAATTACCACCCACACCCAGGCTAAATGGTGTTTTAAGTTTTGTTATCATACCACCCGTTGGGCTAATAACCACCCCAGTACGGATAATAGCAACAGGCACGTTATATTGATTTGCAGTGATTGCCAAATCTTCCCATTGTTGGCATAGGCTATGAGCAAAGTCATTAGTTTGGGCAGGGCTTTGTTCGGTTAATATCTCATCACCAATTTGAGCACCATACCAGCCAATGGCAGAACCACTGATAAATAGTTTGGGTTTGGTATGTGCTTGAGCAATATAATCTAAGATGGCTTGAGTAGGGTTTAGCCGACTGTCAAATAAAACCTTTTTACGAGCCGTAGACCAACGTTTATCAGCAATGCCTGCACCAGCAAGGTTTATGATGACATCAAAGTGGGTTTGGCAGGTTTTTAGCTCGTCATAATCAATGATATTTAAGCCACTAATGCCCTCAGATTTTGGTGTGTTGGTATTGCGAGAAACCCACGTAATGGTTACATCATCTTGTTTGCAAGCTTCTTTTGTTAACGCTTGCCCCAAAAAACCTGAACCGCCTGTTATAAGTATGTGCATGCTGTTTGTCCTTGTTGTGCTTATTTATATACTATTACTATCATATCGTGTTGGCAAACACAAACGCCCCACAACAACAGAACTTAAACCGCCAATTAATGATAATTTCCCGTAGTTTAAATCAAAGAGAGCTGCCATATCATAACCGTTTTCATCTGATGAGATAATAATAAAGAGCAAAACTGCCAAGATGTAAAAAATGAGTGAAACAATAAAACCAATACTAAATATTTTTAGATAAACTTGAAATGTATTGCGATAATACCGTTTGTAAACAATCCATAAGGCTGTTAATAATGCTGGCATAAAACCAAAAAGGATACCTAAAAATCCAACTAAAAAAAGACCACCTAAAATATCTATGTTTTGCTCATTTATGCCTTGTTGTATAAAACTTTCTATAAATATGTAAAAACAAACTATCATCCCCCCAATATAACTACCCAAAAAAGTGTACATTAGCATTATTTTGGCTGTAGGGTAATTCTTTTGCATCGCACTATCTCCTTAAATGTTCAACCATGGTTTTTTTAATGGGGTTGGGCTTTAACTTTTGCGCGAGTTTCAGCTTTGGTACAACGGGTTTATTTGCATATTTGTTGCACACTCTATCCAACCGCATTGCTAATTTTGGCAAGTTATTGGTTGGTACAGAAGGGTATAAATGGTGTTCCATGTGGTAAAGCAAGTTAAATGTTAACAGGTTAACTAATGGATTGCGTTCAGTACGGGCAATTATCTCTTCATCGCAATCATGGTGTACGCACCACCCAGCAATAAATCCTACCATTGCATTGCCTAAAACCATTACCAATGTGTGGTAAAAAAATGCCTGTGGTATGTAAATTAAAGCGGTTATTAAAAAAATTGAAATCAGCCCATAGTCTAAAACCACTGTTATAAGCGTTTTGTTATTTTTTGATCTGGCTAATAGATAACCTGCTTTTTGTACATCATACCAGTGTTTAAAACCGCCAAAAATTGCTTGATACCAGGCTAGATGGGCAAAACTTGCTTCAATATCGTGCTTGGCAAGTGGTGTGCGGTGGTGTTGTAAATGGGTTTGTTTGATAGCGTGCGTACTGGTTAGCATGACCGCGCTTAGTAAAAAAAGTAATAGTTCTGTACTTTTTTTACCAATACCAAGCGTGTTATGAAACCCATCATGTGCTTGCCTAAAACCTGCTGTAAAAAACAAAAATGTGCATGGTATAGCAAATAAAAAGTGTGACATATGAGCAAACCATAATGACAAAATTAAAAAAGGATAGGGCGATACTAAGTTAAATCCTATTTGCAAGTGGTTTAACTTGCGTAAGTCTTTCCAAATGATTTGTTGTTTAGTGGTTTTCATACATGACCTTAAAATAATAAGTTTTCTGTTATTTCTGTCAGAACAGAAATAACAAGTTAAATTTTTTTTGTTTCTTAACTTATTTTAAAAATCTTTGAACGCTTGAGCCAAGTTTTAATATTTTACTTAATGTACCAGAGGATAGTTTGAGCATTTCGGTAGCCCAACCGGTGAGCGTCTCCACAAACTGGTGGGTGTCTTTAATCCTTTTTTGAACATCTTTGTTTTCTTGCTTAAACTCAGGAGAGTCCATTAATTGCTCTAAAAAAGTGACGGTTGGAGCAAGCTCTCTTTCGTAGCGTTCTTCTACAATGACTTTTGCAAGCTCCCAAACATCTGAGCCAGTTGTAAAATAGTCTCTTCGGTCGCCCATTATATGTGTGGTTTGTACCAAGTTAAGGCTTTGTAACTCTTTAATGCTGTTACTAACGTTAGAGCGAGCGACGCCTAAAGTTTCGCAAATTTCTTCTGCATTCATAGGTTTGCTAACCAAATATAACAATGCGTGTATTTGTGCAACGGTGCGGTTAACGCCCCATTTGTTGCCCATTTCTCCCCAATGGAGAATAAATTGTTCGGTTGTTGGATTAAGTTTCATATCTTAAATACTGTATTCATTTAGGCTTAGTGTGTCACTTTCTTTTATTTCTGTCAATACAGAAATAAATATATTTTAATAAATGGTTATACAACCATGCAAGTTATCTTAAGACTTTGCTGTTGTTAATATCTTTAATTTGGCTTGGTTTGGTATAGCCTAAAGTAGAACCTTGCAAGTAGCCAATGTTGTTACCAAAGTAAGCATTTGCCTCAACAAAGTTTTTAGCAGGTTGTTGGTCGCTAGGGTTGCAACTGGTTGAGATGATAAAACCAAATGGATTATCGACCGATACCATGTTGGTACAAACTTGTTTGATAAGTGGGTGGGCAATGACCCGAACCGCCACACTATTGTGCTTGCCGGTTATCCAATTTGGGATTGAAACCTCTTTTGGTAGGGGCAATACCCATGTAGTGGCTTGTTGTTGGTTTATTGTAGAGTTATTTACAGACTCCCAACTACTGGCTAAGGTTTGCTTTTGCGCTTGTGTGAGTCCATCCAATAGCGGAGTTAAACGTTTTATGCTGTCTGTTACAACAATCATGCCTTTGTCTATTGGGCGGTTTTTTATCGCTAAAATCTTTTTTACGGCTTGTTGATTAAAGGCATCACAACCAATACCCCAAACACTTTCGGTTGGGTAGGCGAGTAGTTTGCCATCTTGCATCCATTGGCTGGCAGCGGTTGGGTCTGATGTTTTTAAGGTATCCATATTGAGCATGATATATTTATATTAAACTTATTTATAACAGGTTATCTGGGTTTTAAATTATCTGGGTTTTAAATTATCTAGGTTTTAAAGTAACGTCCGCCCTGCTGCATAATCAGCCCCATCAATTCTAACTCCATTAGCTGCCCTAGCAGAGTTTGCGTATCTAGTTTCCGTTTTGCAACTAACGTATCCAAATCTACCCCAGACCAATCCAATAACTCATACACAGGCAATAAATGAGCAGGGAGATTAGCCGTTTTATCAACTTGAATGGTTGGACTGGTTGTGGGTTTTTTGGTGGCGTTTGACTCGGTTTTTTTCGTTGTTAAAGATGGCGCATTGTTCAATGATTTAGGTTTGTCATCTACCACGATGTGCGGTGATTGACGTTGGTACTGTAAGTCGTCAAGTACCTGCATGGGATGGTAAATAAGTGTCGCACCTTCACGAATTAAATGATGACAGCCCTCAGCATTGGCGTTGTCAATGTGGCTTGGTACAGCAAAAACCTGTTTGCCCTGTTCAGAAGTTAGGCGGGCAGTAATCAATGAACCGCTATTAAGTGCGGCTTCTGTTACGATTGTACCAAGGCTAAGTCCAGCAACCAAACGATTACGCCGTGGGAAGGTATGTTTGCTAGCTGGTGTGCCGGGTAACAGCTCGCTAACCAAACAACCACCATCTGCGATGATTTGTTGAAATAATTGTGCATGATGGCGAGGGTAGACGACATCAATCCCTGTGCCTAAAACGCCAATGGTTCGACCTTTTGCCGTTTCATCGGTTTGGCTGAGTGCACCTTGATGGGCATAGCCATCGACACCTTGTGCAAGTCCACTTGTTACAACATAACCAGACTGAGCAAGATATTGTGCCATATCAAAGGTAATTTTTTGCGCATGTGGGCTGGGTTTTCGACTGCCCACCATCGCAATTTGTGCATTGTGTAGCTGTGCTGTATTGCCTTTTACAAACAACAATGGCGGTGGATCAAACAGCTGCTTTAATTGTGTTGGGTAGGTTGTATCTTCTAAAAAAAGAATCTGATAGTGACCGGCACTAATATCATGCTTTACCTGCTCAATAAAAATATCTGTCGCATTCTTATCTTTATGTCTATCAATGTGTTTGTCATGAATACCTAGCTCTTTCCATTGGCTAGAAGTCGCCTTGATTGCCGCATCTACAGAGTCAAAGTTTTGTATTAACTTATAGTAAGCAGATAAAGAGGCATTAACTTGTTGCCATAAGCAAAGTGTGGCTAACTGAAAAGGCGATAAAGAGGGTGGCTTCATTTTATGGTTACGCTTCATGTTGTTGTCATAAACTAGTTTTAATCTTAACAAAGTTGACGTAGTTTGCATAATTTTGAGCCAATTAATCAGCCATAGTAATCTAGTCTTAATAGTTGTTAAATCGCCAAAAATAAGGGCTAACTATTAAAATATTTACAATTGCTTAACAAATCTGCTTAATTTCATAAAACTGTCATATTTGATAGGCAAACTACGCATCAATACCACAATTTAACTTACCGACTCAAAAAAATAAGCATTTAGCACGTTGATTTTGATAGGCAAAAATTGGTACTAGACTGACTTAAAATAACCCATTCTAAATAACAGTCAACTAAAGCTGATTTAGAATAATCAAAGTAACTCTCAGGAGACGAATATGCGTTACTCTCTATTAGCTGCTTGTGTTGCAGCAAGTGCATTAACTTTAACGGCTTGTAACCAAGCTAAAGAAACAACTGAAGCTGCTGCTGGCGCTGCAGAAGGTGCTGTAGAAAAAACTGCAGAAGTTGCTGCTGGTGCTGCAGAAGCAGTAACTGGTGGAGCGGATGCTTATAAAGATATTGAAGGCGTAGCAATGAACATCAGTGGTGCTGGTGCATCTTTCCCAGCGCCTATCTATCAAAAATGGTCTGCAGACTTTAATGCGGCTACTGGTGGTCAAGTAAACTATAACTCGATTGGTTCTTCTGGTGGTATTAAGCAAATTAAAGCGAAAACGGTTGACTTTGGTGCGTCTGATAAGCCTCTTAAACCAGCTGATCTAAAAGAAGCCGGTTTAATTCAGTTCCCAACAGTTATTGGTGGTGTTGTACCAGTTGTTAACATTGAAGGCGTTGAGCCAGGTAAGCTTGTGTTAAGCGGTGAAGTGCTTGCTGATATTTATCTTGGTAAAGTTAAAAAATGGAATGACCCAGCAATTGTTGCATTAAATGAAGGTCTTGAGCTACCAGATACAGATATTATTACAGTTCACCGTTCTGACGGTTCTGGTACAACATTTAACTTTACTTACTACCTAAATGAAGTATCAAGCGACTGGGCAGCAGTTGGTGTTGATAAATCTGTAGAATGGCCAACAGACAAAATGAATACAGGTTTTGGTGGTAAAGGTAATGAAGGTGTTGCTAGCCAAGTAGGACAAACGCCAAACACAATTGGTTATGTTGAGTATGCGTATGCTAAGCAAAACGATATGGCATATGCGGCTATGGTTAATGCGGCAGGTAATACGGTTATGCCATCTGCTGAAACATTTGGTGCGGCAGGTAACGTTGACTGGTCTAAAGCTGATGGTTTCTATAAAGTTATCGCTAACTCAGATACTGACAAAGCATGGCCAATCGCAGCAGCAACATTTATTTTGGTTCACACAAACCCAGAAAATCCAGAGCAAGTTGCTGGTGCACTTAACTTCTACAACTGGGCATATGATCAAGGTGACCAAGCGGCACTTGACTTAGACTATGTTCCATTCCCAGATGAAGCAGTTGCTTTGTTTAAAGATTCTTGGAAGCAAGTTGTTAATGCCGAAGGTAAGCCTGTGTATACAGCTAAGTAATTAGTATATCGAGTTAATCAAGTAATTGATTGACTCTGATAGGGCAAGCAAGTGAAGATTTCACGTGCTTGCCCTTTTATCCATTAGCTATGGTATATATCCGAAAAAATAAATATATAACAAATAGGATTTGCTTCCTACTCAAACTATCTTAAAACATGAACAGTTGAGTATGAAGAAGGTCTTATACATAAACAAATAATATACTCGTTGGGGTTATCATGTCTGATTTACACGCTCAACTGGCCAAACAAAAACGTTATGATGCGTTGTTTGTTGGCCTAACACGTTTTTTTGCATTTTTGGTTTTAATATCGCTTGGCGGTATTATGCTTTCTTTGATTATCGGCGCTTGGCCAAGTATTAAAGAATATGGTTTTGGTTTTTATACCAGTAGTGCTTGGAGCACAGTAAATGACCAATATGGTGCGCTTGCGCCAATTTATGGCACTTTGGTAACTTCATTGATTGCAATTTTGATTGCTGTACCCGTGAGTTTTGGTATTGCAATATTTTTGACGGAGCTTTGCCCTCCTGCACTTCGCAAGCCATTGGGTATGGCAATTGAGCTACTTGCAGGTATCCCGTCTATTATTTATGGCATGTGGGGCTTGTTTGTATTGGCACCATTATTTGCTAAATATGTACAGCCATTTGTGATTAAAGTGTTTGGACCAATCCCTATGATTGGTAGCCTGTTTGGCGGTCCGCCATTGGGGATAGGGGTGTTTACTGCCTCACTGATTCTTGCCATTATGGTAATCCCATTTATTGCTGCAACGATGCGAGACGTATTTTCGGTCGTGCCGGACTTACTAAAAGAATCAGCCTATGGTGTTGGTGCAACAACTTGGGAAGTGATGTATAAAATTATCTTACCTTATACAAAAGTTGGCGTTGTTGGCGGTGTTATTTTAGGGCTGGGTCGAGCATTAGGCGAGACCATGGCGGTAACCTTCTTGATTGGTAATACTTATAACATTAATTCAAACTTGTTTGGTTCGGGTGTGACCATTACATCGGCAATTGCGAATGAGTTTGCTGAAGCATCTAGCGACTTACATGTCGCATCATTGTTACATTTAGGCTTGATCCTATTTATTATTACCTTGTTTGTTCTAACATTGTCTAAGCTGATGCTGGCACGTATGGACAAAGCTGCTGGCAATCGCTAAAAAGTGAGGATATGACTATGACAACAGATACAAATGCGGTAGGAAACTTTGAACAGCGTATGAACAAAGGGTTATATGCTAAACGTAAATTTTTTAATATACTTGGCTTAATTTTTGCAGTTGGTGCGATGGCCTTTGGCTTAATCTGGTTGGGTTGGATTTTAAAAGACCTTATTTTAAAAGGGATGGAAGCCATGCTAACCATGCCAATTTTTACCGCAGATTCTGCAGTAAATGGGTTACGAAATGCAATGGTTGGTTCGGCAATGATTGCCTCGTTAGGCTTATTAATTGGTGCGCCAGTTGGTTTGCTTGCTGGGGTGTATTTGGCTGAGTTTGGACGTAATTCATGGTTGGCACAGGCAACTCGGTTTATGAATGACATTTTGCTATCAGCGCCATCTATTGTTATTGGTCTTTTCATTTATGCACTCATTGTTAAAGGCTATGGTGATTCAGGCCTTTTAAAAGGGCATGGATTTTCTGGTTGGGCAGGTGCGGTTGCTTTGTCTCTTATTATTATCCCCGTGGTTGTACGTAGTACTGAAACCATGCTTAACTTGGTACCAAACCAGTTGCGAGAAGCCTCTTATGCATTGGGTGCACCTAAGTGGAAGGTGGTAACAACAGTTACAATGAAAGCTGCAAAGGCAGGTTTAACCACAGGTGTGTTACTTGGTTTTGCCCGTATTACAGGTGAAACAGCACCGCTTTTATTTACAGCGATGAACCGTTTATACTTTAGCTTGGATATGAGTAGTGAAATGGCCAACTTACCAATGACTATCTATCAATTTGCTGCATCACCTCTTAAACAGCAAAATACCGTTGCATGGGCAGGTGCCCTGATCATTACTTTCTCGGTATTGGCACTTAACGTGATTGCCCGATTTATCAGCCGAGATAAGAAATAAACTTTAGCTTATTTAATAACATATTTAACGCAAAAAATTTAAAATTAACCTATTGAAACAAAGGTAACTGTTATGTCAGACGTTTTAGAAAGAAAAGAAACCACCACGGCAATGCCAGCAGCGGGTACGGTAGCCACACAATCTAAATTACCAGAAAATATGCCACCTGCAAAAATGGAAGTAAAAAACTTAGATTTTTACTATGGTGATTTTAAAGCACTTAAAAATATTAACCTGGTTATCCCTGATAAAAAAGTAACGGCATTTATTGGTCCTTCTGGTTGTGGTAAGTCTACATTATTGCGTACATTTAACCGCATGTATGATTTATACCCAGGCATGCATGCCGAAGGCTCTATTGAGTTAGATGGTAAAAATATCTTAGATAAAGATGTGGACTTAAACTTATTGCGTGCGCGTGTTGGTATGGTTTTCCAAAAACCAACACCATTCCCAATGTCTATTTATGATAACGTTGCATTTGGTGTGCGCTTGTATGAAAAACTGAGCAAATCTGAACTAAATGATCGTGTTGAATGGGCACTTAAAAAGTCTGCTTTATGGCCAGAAGTAAAAGATAAGCTAAAAGAGTCTGGTTTATCATTATCTGGTGGTCAGCAGCAGCGTTTATGTATTGCTCGTGGTGTGGCAACTAAGCCAGAAGTTTTATTGCTAGATGAGCCAACTTCAGCACTCGACCCAATTTCAACTGGGGCAATTGAAGAGTTGATTGACGACTTAAAACATGACTACACTATTGCCATTGTGACTCACAACATGCAGCAAGCGGCACGTTGCTCGGACTACACAGTTTACATGTATCTTGGTGATATGGTAGAAATGGGTGAAACAGAGCAAGTATTTGCAAACCCACAACAAAAAGCAACGGAAGACTATATTACGGGTCGTTACGGTTAAGTCGCTTTTTGATTATTAAGTGTAATAGTGTGATAGAGTATTCAGGGTTGATACTCAAATAAGTAATGCAACTAAGCCAATAAAAAAGGAATATTAGGAGGCTGTTATGTCAGAAATGGATGATAAAGTAGCAGCCATCATTAATCAGGTACACAAAAGTATGGGTGTTACCAAACTAGAGAGAACAAGAATTATGCTAAATAAACACACGTCAAGTAGTTTTGATCAAGCCCTATCAGACAGCAGTAGCCTCTTTTTACGTATTGGTGAAATGGCAACAAACCAGGTAGCAAATGCTGTGCATGCGCTGATTGATGTTGACTCAGCACTGGCGCAAAAAGTGATTGTGCGTGATGAAGAAATTAATAAAATGGAGCGTGAACTTGATGAGCGCATCATGCAAATTGTTATCAAACGTCAGCCAACAGCAAATGACTTCCGTTTTGTGATGGCAATGAGTAAAGGCGTAGTTGACCTTGAGCGTATTGGTGATGAAGCTGTAAAAATTGCGAAAATGGCACAAGAGTTAACTAAACAGGGTGAAGCACCTCTGGGTTATTCTGAAGTTCAACACTTAAGCAACCAAGTGCGTTTAATGGTACATAATGCACTTGATGCCTTCCGCAACTTTGATGCTGAGCAAGCGTTTGAGGTAATGCGTAGCGATAATGTGATTAACCGAGAATATCAGTCAGCTAGCCGTGCCTTGTTGACTTATATTATGGAAGATAGCCAGCATGTGAGCAAAGTTATTAATATCCTTTGGGTATTACGAGCGTTAGAGCGTATTGGTGACCATGCCAAAAACATTTCTGAATTGGTTATTTATACCAGCAGTGGTCAAGATGTTAAGCATACTGACTATGATGAAGTAGAAAAAGCGGTACAAGATGCCAACCAAAAGGCAGCTGATCAAAAGAGTGAACCAAACGATGATGATCCTCAAGAATAAATAATGTATTTTGATTAAAATAAAAAACGCACTTTAAGTGCGTTTTTTATGGTTTAAAATTTACTATTTTTCTTCTGGTTTCCAACCTTGCGGGCGTTCATAATCTGCATTATCTAAAAACAAATCACGTTGTTCGGCTAAAAAAGTTTTGGCGGCTGGATCAATCATGCTTAAGTGGTTTTCATTAATTAACATAGTTTGATGTTCTAGCCATTCTTTCCAAGCTTTATCAGAAACAGTGTTTTGAATCTCTTCGCCTGCTTTATTAGGAAAAGGTGGAAAAGCCATTTTAGGCAAGTTTTCTTTATATTTTCGGCACATGACCAAGTTGTCATTTGGGTTAAATGTTGCTGTCATTTTGGTGCTCCATGTTAGGTTATTTGGCTTTTAATTTTTCTAATTTGGCTTTACCACGCGTAATTGCCTGTGTAACTTGGTTTGGTGCCGTACCACCAATGTGGTCACGAGCGTTTAAAGAGCCTTCTAAAGTTAAATAGTCAAATACATCTGCGTGGATTTCATTACTAAATGCTTGCAGTTGCTCAAGCGATAATTCACTTAAATCTTTATTCTCTTCAATGCCGAGTGCAACGGCATGACCGACCACTTCATGTGCGTCACGGAAGGCAACCCCGTTGCGTACTAAATAATCAGCAAGGTCAGTTGCAGTCGCATAGCCCTTCATCGTTGCGTCACGCATTTTATCAGCATTTGGGGTGATGTTTGGTAGCATATCAACAAATGCCAGCAAACTGCCAGATAATGTATCGACGCAATCAAACAAAGGTTCTTTGTCTTCTTGGTTATCTTTATTGTAGGCTAGCGGTTGGTTTTTCATGAGTGTGAGCAAGGTTGTGAGTTGACCAAACACACGGGCAGCTTTACCACGAACCAATTCTGGCACATCTGGGTTCTTTTTTTGTGGCATGATGGAAGAACCTGTACAGAAACGGTCTGGAATTTGCACAAACCCAAATTGTGCTGACATCCACAGAATAATCTCTTCACTCATACGAGATAAATGCATCATCAAAATTGAGGCGGCTGAGGTAAACTCGATAGCAAAATCACGGTCAGAAACGGCATCAAGTGAGTTTTCGCAAATGCCTTCAAATCCAAGCAGTTTTTGAGTAATGGTGCGGTCAATTGCAAAGGTAGTCCCTGCTAAAGCAGCACTCCCAAGTGGCATTTGGTTGATACGGCTTCTGGCGTCAATAAACCTTTGCGTATCACGGTTTAGCATCTCAAACCAAGCCATAACGTGATGCCCAAAACTCACGGGCTGTGCCGTTTGTAAATGAGTAAAGCCAGGCATGATGGTGTGCGTATGCTTGCTGGCTAACGCTAGCAAACCGCTTTGTAGTTTTATGAGCAACTCAACAATATTATCGGTTTCTTCACGCAACCATAAGCGAATGTCCGTTGCTACTTGGTCATTTCGGCTACGCCCCGTATGTAGCTTTTTACCGACTGTGCCAATCAAATCAGTTAAACGAGACTCCACATTCATATGAACGTCTTCTAACACGACTGACCAATTGAAGTTGCCAGCATCAATTTCTGCTTGCACTTGTTTTAGCCCTTCAATAATGGTGTTGGACTCTTCTTTGGTAATAATATGGCATTCACCAAGCATCGTCGCATGGGCAATAGAACCAGCGATATCGTGTTTTGCAAAACGCTGATCAAAATTAACGGATGCGGTAAACTCGGCAACAAAACTATCTGTGGCTTCGCTAAAACGTCCACCCCACATTTGTTGACCGACTGAAGATTGAGAATGATCTGACATAAAAAGCACCTATAGGTTACGGTTAACTGTTAATTACTCTTAATTTAATATGTTGGTTAGTATAGCAAATGCCAAACACAAATTTGAAAAATTGTCTCTATAAACTGTAAACAACTGCTAGAATTCATAAAATATTTTAAGCGGTAGCGATGCTGCATGTTGCGATAATAAGGCAGATATTTTTGATGAACAACTGCCTTGTTTATGGTTAAATAGGGGAGTCTTATTAACCACGATATTTAGCCTTTAAAAGAGTTTGGATGACAAAAATGAAAACACAGCTTACAACGTTAACCATCGCTACCAGACAAAGCCCTTTAGCCTTGTGGCAAGCAGAACATATTAAAGAGCGGTTAACAAAACTGTATCCTAGTCTCCACATAGAGCTGCTTAAAATAACCACAAAAGGCGATAAAATTTTGGATACACCACTTGCCAAAATTGGTGGCAAAGGGTTGTTTGTAAAAGAGTTAGAACAAGCCATTTATGATAAAAAAGCAGACATTGCGGTACACTCTTTAAAAGATGTCCCCATGGTTTTGCCAGAGGGGCTAATGCTTGGGGTATATTGCAAGCGAGAAGTACCAACCGATGCGTTTGTTTCTAACAATTATGATGGTATTGATGACTTACCAATAGGCTCGGTTGTTGGTACATCTAGCTTGCGTCGCCAATGTCAGCTAAAACAATATCGCCCAGATTTAACCATTAAATCTTTGCGTGGCAATGTAGGTACGCGTTTAAGTAAGCTTGATGCAGGCGAGTATGATGCCATCATATTAGCAACCAGTGGGCTTAAGCGTATTGGGTTGGATGATAGAATCCGTGAAGAGTTAGACACCAATGTGAGTTTGCCCGCAGTTGGGCAAGGTGCATTAGCGATTGAATGCCGAGCAAATGATGACGAGGTGCTTGCCTTGCTTGCTCCGTTAAATGATAATCAAGACAAACTTTGTTTGCTTGCAGAGCGTGCTTTAAATCGTCATCTTGAAGGTGGCTGCCAAGTACCCATTGCTGCTTTTGCAGTCATTGAAAATAATGAGTTGTGGCTGCGTGGTCGAGTAGGTACGGTAGATGGTACTGAGTTATTGAAAGCTGAACAACGCATAAAACTTGAAGAGACACAAACAGACAATGAACAAAATGCAGAGAAGCTTGGTGTTCAGGTTGCTGAACTTTTGCTAAAGCAAGGGGCAGGTGATATTTTGAAAGCGATTTATCAGTAGCGTACTTTTTTTATCTCTTTTTTAAATTAACTAAACGCACAAATGCCAACTTTTATTAATACTCGCCCACAACAGCGCGCATTGCCATTAAGCGATGCGTTAACTAATGCAGGGTTAACGGTAGTTGACTTACCGCTGTTAGAGATGATAGCGATAGAACCCAATAAAGATGATAAACAAAAGCTGCAAGCAATTGCTCAGTCAACCTATGATGTTTTGGTTGTTGTTAGCCCAACCGCTGCCAACTTAGGGATGCGCTCAATAAAAAGCAATCAAGTTTTGTCGTCTCAAACAGTGGTTGCTGTCGGTGATGCAACGGCGCAGGCTTTGGCGGCCAATGGTGTTGAGGCAATTACGCCACAAAGTTTGTCTTCAACTCATCATCCCGTTACTGGGCTTAATAATCTTAATAATAATGAGGGCATGCTTAAATTACCCTGTATTCAACAATTATCGTCAGGTAGTCGGGTTATGGTTTGGCGTGGTCAAGGTGGTAGAAGACTGCTGATTGACTCGCTACAAGAGAGAGGCGTGCTTGTTGATGTGATTGAGTTATACAAACGCCAATTACCAGAACAAACCTTTTTAGCTTATAAAAATTGGGCAGCCAAAAAACGGGCTGTAGAGGATAGCCCCATAGTACTCATCAGCAGTAATGAAGCGTTTAATAACTGGCATCTGGTAGTGGCTTGTAATCGCCACTATCAATTAAATGACTTTATTTATTTGGTGTTAGGCAGTCGTCTTGCAAATATTGTTCAGCAAAAAAAATTACTATTTAAACAAATTGAAAGCCTTAATCCTGCTCACATTATCAACCAACTAGCAGGCAATAAGTTTTAAATTTAAAGTTAATACAAATAAGGATATCATCGTGAATACAAAGCCAACTGAATTGGAGCATTACGCCTGTGTTTGTGAGCAAAAGGTAGTATGGGGAGAAATGGATGCACTCGGTCACCTAAATAATGTGGTTTATTACCGCTATGCGGAAACGGCTCGCATCCACTATTTAGAAAACTTAGGGATGTTTGATGAACAAAGCTTTTTAGTGTTGGCACAGGCCAGTTGTAGATATATATTGCCCGTTGTTTATCCTGATACGCTACAAATAGGCGTGCGCACCAAAAAACTCGGCAAAACCAGTATTGTGTTTGACTATCTTTTTTATAGCGAAAGTCAACAACAAACTGTTGCAACTGGAGAGGGCGTTGTGGTGAATTTAGACCACAAAACCAACAAAAGTAAGCCTTGGTCAGCCCAGCAACGCAAAGACGTACTCGCCTTAGAGCAAAGCGTTGATTATATGCCAGAACATTGATTTTTTAGGGTGTTACGATTGTGTTTTACCCTTTGTAAAACTTAAGATCAGTACGAATTACCCTAGTTTATCGGTTATAAAAAACAAAAAACGGCAATTAAGCCGTTTTTTTGTTGGATGTTAAAAGTGATTATTGAGTTGGTGAGCCAACAAAATCGGTAACATTCAACTCAAAGCCAGATAAAGCATGGAAACGCATTGGGCTTGATAACAAACGCATATTTTTAACACCTAAATGACGTAAAATCTGAGCGCCGACACCAATGTCTATATATGGTGGGGTTTCTTGTTTGGTGTGTTCTTGTAAGTCTTCAAACTTATCAAGCTCACTTGCCATGTCAATTTTTTTGTCGCTGCCAATCCACACTAACACGCCGTTTTGTTGTTCGCTTATCTCTTTTAGTGCCGTTTGTATACTCCAGCCACTCCGGCTTGAGTTTGAGGTGCTTGCAGCAAATAAGTCTCGTAGCGGATGAAATCCATGTACGCGCACAGTGCAGTCATTTTGGCTTGGGTCACCTTTTACCAAAGCAATGTGAGATTGCTCAGAAAAAATTTCTTTAAATTGATAAAGGGTAAATTCGCCAAACTCTGTTAAAAATGGTCGAGTATCAACCAAGTCAACGGTTTGCTCATTTGCAATTCGGTAGTTGATTAAATCAGCAATGGTACCAATTTTTAGGTCGTGTTCTTTCGCAAAAACTTCTAAATCATCACGGCGTGCCATTTCGCCATCTGGTTTAATAATCTCTACAATCACGGCTGCAGGCTCTAAACCTGCTAGGCGAGCTAAGTCACAGCCAGCTTCTGTATGTCCGGCACGGTGCAAAACGCCACCTTTTTGAGCCATAATCGGGAAGATGTGCCCAGGTTGAACAATGTCTTCTGGTTTTGCCGCAGATGAAACCGCTGCATGCACGGTGCGTGCTCTATCTGCTGCTGAGATGCCTGTCGTTACACCTTCAGCTGCCTCAATAGACATGGTAAAGTTGGTGCTGAACTTTGCACCATTATTATCAGACATCAATGGCAAATCTAGCTGTTTACAACGCTCTTGGGTTAAGGTTAAACACACCAAGCCACGGGCATTTGTAATCATAAAATTAATGTCATCAGGGCGGACATGAGTTGCCGCCATAATAAGGTCGCCCTCATTTTCTCGGTCTTCATCATCCATTAAGATGACCATTTTACCTGCACGGATGTCGTCTAAAATTTCAGGTATTGTGTTTAATGCCATAGCGTTGCCTGTTGTTTACGTTTGGATTAATGATTGATAGATAAGAAACTTTGTATTTGTATATAGTAAGGGTTTCCAACCTAGAATAAAACCTACAACCCAAAATTTAATTAACTTTTTTGTATGTAGGCGATTATTATGTAGACTTTTATATTGCTCGCAATTGAAGTTTTTTAAAAATCATTTTTGGCAGATTGGTTTTTGAGCCATTCTAAAAACTGTTTGTTATGTTGTTCTCTTTGGTTATCGGCGTGCTGATAAAAAACCGTATCAGTTAAGGCGTCAGGTAAATATTGTTGTGGGTAGTAATGATTGGGGTAATCGTGTGGATAAATGTAGCCTTTGCCATAGCCTTGTTCTTTCATTAATCCAGTAACCCCGTTTCGCAAGTGCAATGGTACGGGGGAGTCGTCATTTTTAGCCATTTGCATTGCTTGATTAATGGCATTATAAGCACTGTTAGATTTGGCACTGGTTGCCAAGTAAATTACCGCTTGTCCTAAAATAATGCGTGCTTCTGGCATGCCAATCGCCTGTACACTGCGTAATGCGGCATCGGCAATGAGTAGCGCATTGGGGTTGGCAAGCCCAATATCCTCACTTGCAGAAATCACTAATCGACGAGCAATAAAGTCTGGTGGTTCTCCGCCTGTTAGCATGCGTGCCATCCAGTATAAAGCGGCATCCGGGTCAGATCCTCTAATGGACTTAATCATTGCAGAAACCATGTCATAGTGTTGCTCGCCATCTCGGTCATATCGAGTTAGTGCGGCTTGTGCAACTTGAGCAATCAGGGTGTCATCAATGGTTAGTCTGTCATTTACCAAAGTTGCGGTTTGTACTGCCAGCTCTAAAATATTCAACGATTTACGTGCATCACCATGTGCCAGTTTGGCAATGGTTTGACCTGCTTGCAAATCAATGTTGATTGTTTTAAACAGCACATCTTCATTAATGGCTCTATTTAATACTTGTTGTATTTGCTCTGCTGATAATGGGTTAAGGCGATAAACTTGACAACGAGACAGTAATGCATTGTTAACACTAAATGAGGGGTTCTCGGTTGTGGCACCAATCAGTGTGATGTCACCTGCTTCTACTGCACCCAGTAGGGCATCTTGCTGAGCTTTGTTAAATCGGTGTATTTCATCAATAAAAACAACAGGTATTTGGTTGTTAGTTTGGTTATCACCAAAATCTAAACCGTCACTTAGGGTTTGTTTATTTTGCTTTGCCATATCAAGCACTTCACGCAATTGTTTGACCCCAGAATTAATGGCAGATAAAGGGTGAAATGGGCGATTAACTGTATCGGCAAGTAACGTGGCGATGGTGGTTTTACCAATGCCTGCCTCGCCATGTAAAATGAGCGAAGGCAAGTGATTTTGACTCAGCATACGGCTTAATGTGGCATTAGGAGCGAGCAAGTGGGTTTGTCCAATGACTTCGTTTAAGCTTTTTGGACGGATGCGTTGGGCGAGTGGGGTGTTTGTCATGACGTGATTTCCATAAAACAATCATATTCAGAATAGTATTTAAGTGCTTGTATTAATAAGTTTACGTCAAAGTCAGTGGTATAACTTAAATAAGAAGAAACGACATCGACAAATAATTCTCCGTTATAGAGTAGTTCTAACTTATTTTTTAATACATACTCTGTATAGCCCTCTTCATTATCATCATCGTAGCAATCTAAAATAATGATTGTATTTGCTTGTGGTGAGTTTGTATATTTTTTTGTAAATAGACGTAAGTCATTAATAGGGCTATCACACAATTCATCAATTTGTAATTCTGCAAAGGTGAAGGCAAGTATGTGTTGTAAATTGTATTCCTGATGAATATTTAGATTTGGTTTCTGAGCATTTTGATACGCTTTTATTTTAGCTTCTAAACCCTTTTTTTGTTGGTAAAACATCTTTAAATCGATTTTTCCAGCGTTTTTATTATTGTTTCTATCATTCTTGAGTTTGGCAAGCTGCTGTTTGGCTTGTATGAGTTGTGCATACTCATAGAAAGATTGCATGGTTAATAACCTTAATGACTTTATTTTATGCAATAACACTATATCATGTTAGTTTGATATGATAGTTTTTTTAAAACCATAACACAATTTTTATCTCTACTTATGCTTAAAAGATTCCACAACCATCAATCACGCAAGCTCACCACGGGTGAAAAAATGATGGCGGCTTGTGTTTTTGGTAAGGCATTAGATGTGGATGATATTGAGCTTAAAACTGCTTGGTGGGTGCTTAAAAATTATGCGGTTAGCCCCAATGGCAATGTGTACTTTCATCCAGAAAACTGGATTGAAGATTTTTCTAAACAGCCGTTGGGTAGACGTGCGTGGTTTATCCATGAGCTGACACATGTATGGCAAATACAGCAAGGCATTAAAGTCTTTCGTAAAGCAGTATTTGATAGACGCTATAAATACGCAATTAAACAGGGCAAGTCTTTTTTTAGCTATGGCGTAGAGCAACAAGCACGCATGGTAGAAGACTATTATATACGTAGTCAAAATGGGCAGTCGTGTGACGACTTAAAGGCTTTGATTCCTTTTTTATTAACGTCAAATGATGAAGAGGGTAGTGATACATCTAAATCGTTTGATACCTAAATTACTCATAAGTTAACTTATTAGCTAAATAATATCTCAATTTAATAAAAAAACCGCTTCAATCATTGAAGCGGTTTTTACGATTATCTCTTAATTAAGTTATTTAACTATTAACAATAATTAACGGTCTTCTAACTTAACAAAAGTACGCTCTGTTTCGCCTGTGTACATCTGACGAGGGCGACCAATTTTAAATGGTGAGCTGTGCATTTCTAACCAGTGGCTAATCCAACCAGAGGTACGTGCAAGCGCAAACATTACTGTAAAC
Source organism: Psychrobacter sp. HD31 (assembly GCF_051097895.1). GTDB lineage: Bacteria > Pseudomonadota > Gammaproteobacteria > Pseudomonadales > Moraxellaceae > Psychrobacter. The sequence continues at coordinate 1,442,072 of NZ_CP142525.1, read as the reverse complement.
ATAGAGGTAGGAATGCCGATGGCTTTTAAGATAATGCCTGAATAGAAATCGACGTTAGGGTATAGGTTACGCTCAACAAAGTATGGGTCTTCTAGAGCAATTCTTTCTAGTTCCATAGCCAGTTCTAACTGTGGATCGTCAATGCCTAAAGCATCAAGTACTTCATCACAGGTTTCTTTCATAACTTTAGCACGCGGGTCAAAGTTTTTGTATACACGGTGACCAAAGCCCATTAATTTAACTTCACGGCGTTTAACTTTTTCCATGAACTCAGCAACGTTTTCAACCGTGCCAATTTCATCAAGCATGTTTAGTACGGCTTCGTTAGCGCCACCGTGTGATGGACCCCAAAGAGCACCAATACCAGCAGAAATACAAGCATATGGGTTAGCACCAGTAGAACCAGCTAAACGAACGGTAGACGTTGAAGCGTTTTGTTCGTGATCAGCATGCAATGTAAAGATTTTATCCATTGCTTTAACTAAAACAGGATTAACTTTGTACTCAGGATCAGCTGGTGTCGCAAACATCATATATAAGAAGTTTTCTGCATAGCTAAATGAGTTGCGAGGGTACATGAACGGTTCGCCTCGGGTATATTTGTAGCACATTGCTGCAATTGTTGGCATTTTTGCAATTAGGCGGATAGAAGTAACTTCTCGGTGTTCTTCATCACTTAAATCTAAGTCGTTATGATAAAAAGCAGATAATGCGCCGACAACACCAATCATAATCGCCATTGGGTGGGCATCACGTCTAAAGCCTTCAAAAAACTTGCGTAACTGGTCATGTACGGCTGTGTGAGCTTGCACTTTTGCATAAAACTCATCTTTTTGTGCTTTATTTGGTAAGTCACCGTATAAAAGGGCATAGCAAACTTCTAGGTATTCTGCATTGTCTGCTAATTGATCGATTGGATAACCACGGTGTAATAATTGACCTTTACCACCATCAATGAACGTGATGGCTGATTCAACAGGAGCGGTTACTTTAAAACCTGGGTCGTATGTCCAATAACCTGCTTGCTGAACTGCTGATACATCAATAACAGGGTTACCTAGTGTGCCGTTCATAATTGGCAAGTCATATTCTTTGCCATCAACCAATAGTTTTGCATTTTTTTCTGTCATAACGTCCTCTCGTGCTGTTATAAAAATTGGGTGGAATGTGAAAAATAGGATAAGTCCTCACCTATCTTATTTATAAACAATTGTTTTATCTATCAAAATATTTGAAGGTTTTATGTTTGATAATCTTTAACAAGTGTTAACATTAGCGCAAAAAATGAATTAAAAAGTAAGTTGCTTTTTTGTCTAAGCAGTCACATTTAGGGGGTTGCGCAGGTCCTTTTATTTGGCTCTTTTTATAAAAAAAGGGCTAAAGGGGTTGTCCTTCAACCTTATTAATGTAATACAAAGTTATTATATTGTCACGTAAATTAATGCTGATTATTAGTGATACTATCGTAACAAAATTTTTCTATATTAAGAAAATAACAAAAAAATTGCTTTTAATGATAAAAATAATCGTTAATTAAATTTTACATGATAATGAGAATTGTTCTATTAAACAGTGACTTATAAGCCATCATTTTCATTATTTCTTTGTGGATTTCATTTGTTTTTTATTAATAGTCATTCTATAATGTTACCGTAATTTTTTTTTAGCTAGCTATTTGTTAATTTAACTTGCTTAATTTATAGCACAAGCCAGCTAATCAACTGGTTACTTGTTTGGCTTTTGTGGTTTATTATTTATATAAGCAGTAACTCAAATAATAACTACAAAAGTGGTTACTTTTCTATAATTTCTTAGCCATAGTCTTGGCTTAGTCGTGAGTATCTTTAGGTGTGTTGTGATTACCTTTAATTATTGACGGCTACAGATTCAATGAATATGACTGAATGTCCTAATAAAATAAGGATATCCACCATGAAAAATAAACGACCGATTAATTTATCTGTAGGTCAGATTTTAAGTGTTAACGCTAAGTCGCCTATCGCAATGGCGTCGATTCTACACCGTGTTTCTGGTCTTCTCTTGTTTGTTTTAATTCCAGTTCTATTATTTGTATTACAGACATCACTATCGTCACCTGAAGGGTTTGCTTCAATTTTCGATAATATGTTTATCCGCTTTATAGTTTGGGTTTTTGTTGCAGCAACCGGCTATCACTTTGTTATGGGTGTTAAACACTTGCTTGCTGATTTAGGCATGAACGAGGAGCTTGAATCAGGGCGAAGAGCAGCATGGATTAGTATTGTTCTTGCTGTTATTGTGATTCTAGCTTCATTTGTATGGGTGATGTTCTAATGAAAAAATATAATACAGGCACAAATAGTGCAATAGGTTTAACGGGTTCAGGCGTTCGTGACTGGATGGTACAGCGTATCAGTGCAGTTGTTTTGGCTTTATATAGCTTGGTAATGCTTGGTTTCTTTTTGTTTGGCGGCGACGTTACTTATGAAAGCTGGTACTGCTTTATGATGAGCTTGCCAATGCGTTTATTAAGTTTAGTAACTATTTTGGCTTTGGCTGGACACGCATGGGTTGGTATGTGGACAATATTTACTGACTATGTAACAACTAACAAACTCGGGCCTGCAGCATCAGGCATCCGTTTTGTGTTACAAGCGGCGATGATTATTGCTACGTTGGTGTTCATGTTCTGGGGCTTAATGATTTTCTGGGGCAACTAAGCTTGCAGATAAAAGGTTAAAAGCTAAATTTAGGAGAAAGTAATGGCGGAGTATAACGAAGTCTACAAAAATATGGAAAACATCAAAACGTTACAGTTTGATGCAGTCATCGTTGGTGGTGGTGGTTCTGGTATGCGTGCTTCACTGCAGCTTGCCAAAGGCGGCCTTAATGTCGCGGTGATTACTAAAGTTTTCCCAACTCGTTCGCACACAGTAGCCGCTCAGGGTGGTATTGGTGCAAGTCTTGGTAATATGGCGCATGATAACTGGCACTTCCACTTTTATGATACCGTTAAAGGGTCTGACTGGTTGGGCGACCAAGATGCAATCGAATATATGTGCCGTGAAGCACCAAAGGTAGTTTATGAACTAGAACACTTTGGTATGCCGTTTGACCGTAACGAAGATGGTACTATTTACCAACGTCCATTCGGTGGTCACACCTCAAACTATGGTGAAAAAGCAGTACAACGTGCTTGTGCCGCAGCTGACCGTACGGGGCATGCATTGTTGCATACGCTTTACCAAAAAAATGTGGAGCAAGGTACTCAGTTTTTTGTTGAGTGGATTGCGCTTGATTTAATTAAAGATGCAGAAGGTAACATTAACGGTGTTATCGCAACCGACCAAGAAACCGGTGAAATCGGTGTATTCCAAGCACCTACTACAGTATTAGCAACGGGCGGTGCAGGTCGTATCTTTAAAGCATCAACAAACGCCTACATCAATACGGGTGACGGCGCTGGTATGGCAGTTCGTGCTGGTATCCCACTACAAGATATGGAGTTTTGGCAGTTCCACCCAACCGGTGTTGCTGGCGCTGGCGTACTTCTTACCGAGGGTTGCCGTGGTGAAGGTGCTATTTTACGTAATAAAGATGGCGAAGCCTTTATGGAACGCTACGCACCAACTGTTAAAGACTTGGCACCTCGTGATTTGGTATCACGTTCAATGGACCAAGAAATTAAAGAAGGTCGTGGCTGTGGACCAAATGGTGACTACATCGTAATGGATATGACGCACTTAGGTGCTGAAACTATTATGAAGCGTTTGCCATCGGTATTTGAAATTGGCAAAAACTTTGCTAACGTTGATATTACTAAAGAGCCAATTCCAGTTGTACCAACCATTCACTATCAAATGGGCGGTATTCCTACCAATATCCATGGTCAGGTAACAGTACCAGATTTAAATGGCAATGTAGATGAAGAAGGCTTATATACTGAAGGTAAGCTTGTTAAGGGCTTGTATGCAATTGGTGAATGTGCTTGTGTAAGTGTACACGGTGCAAACCGTTTGGGTACCAACTCGCTACTTGACTTGGTTGTATTCGGTCGAGCTGCTGGTAAACATATCATTGATGAGTTTAACAACACAGACCATACTTACAAACCATTGGCAATTACGACACTTGATGAAACATTAGCACGTGTCAATAAACTTCAAAACTCTACTGAAGGTTATTATGCACAAGATGTAGCAGATGAAATCCGTGAAGCAATGCAGTATCATGCAGGTGTATTCCGTACGCAAGAGTTAATGGATGAAGGTGTTGAAAAAATCTTGGCATTAAAAGACAAGGTAGAAAACATCCATCTTGAAGATAAATCACAAGTGTTTAACACGGCTCGTATTGAAGCGTTAGAAGTAGCAAACCTATACGAAGTAGCAAAAGCAACCATGCTTTCAGCAGCTAGCCGCCATGAATGCCGTGGTGCTCATACCGTGTTAGATTATGAGAAGCCCCTTGATGACGATTATGCACCAAATGGACGTAATGACCATGAGTGGATGAAGCACACACTTTGGTATGCAGAAGATAATAAAATCATCTACAAACCAGTACGAAAAGTGCCACTAACGGCAGACTACTGTGTGCCTAAGCCACGTGTTTACTAATGAGTGAATATCCTTTTCTAACCTTAATAGGCTAGAAAAGGTTACCTAAAGAAATTTAATTAACAAAAATATGTTGATACCAGCCTAAGTTAAATAGCCCGTATCAACAAAAGTGTGGAGTTAGCATTATGAGCCGAGGTACTCGCACCATCGAAATCTACCGCTACGACCCTGATAAGGACGCAGCACCATACATGCAGACTTATACGATTGAGTTGTTAGACTCTGATCGTATGCTTTTGGATGTACTATTACGTCTTAAAAAACAAGACGAAACATTAACATTCCGTCGTTCTTGCCGTGAAGGTATTTGTGGTTCAGACGGTATGAATATCAACGGTAAAAATGGTTTATCATGTCTTATTAACATGAATACCTTGCCAGCAAAAATCACAATCCGTCCACTACCTGGTTTGCCAGTAGTGAAAGATTTGGTTGTTGATATGAACCAGTTTTATGAGCAGTATGAAAAAGTACATCCATACTTAATCAATGACCAACCAGCACCACCAGCTGAGCGTAAGCAATCGCCAGAAGATCGTGAAAAACTCAATGGTCTTTATGAGTGTGTATTATGTGCTTGTTGTTCTACTAGCTGTCCATCATTCTGGTGGAACCCAGACAAGTTCTTGGGTCCTTCAGCATTGCTAAATGGCTACCGCTTTATTATTGATAGCCGTGATTCTGATACACAAGCACGTCTTGCTCGTTTAGATGATCCGTTTAGCATCTTCCGCTGCCGTGGTATTATGAACTGTGTTTCTGTTTGCCCTAAAGGGTTAAACCCAACCAAAGCTATTGGTCATATCCGTAACATGCTTATCGACCAAGCTGGTTAATAACATAAATAGTTGATGTTTATTTAAAAAACGCTCTCGTATGAGGGCGTTTTTGTTTTTGTAAAAGATAAAGTTACTAAAGATTAATTGATGAATCAGTCATACATAAACAATTTTTAAAGTTGAATAAAAACAAAGCAGCTGCCTGTGCCTGCAATAAAAGCATCGTTAGCTGAAATTTCATTACGTAAACTTTGTTGCGTATTAACCTGCATCGGGTAATCACACATAGGATATTTCAACCCGCTACTGCTTTTTACAAAGTATTCAGGATAAGGGAAGATGGATACCGTTTTTTCAGCATTGCTCTTTATACTAAAATCATTTTCTACAAATCGATAATATTGTTGTTCTGCATAAAAGTGACAAGTGACCTTTTGTGCATATTGACTGGCAATTGCCAAATTTCCAAGCGTGTGGTCTAGTGATTTACCATTTGCCCAAAACACATCAACATGAATCTGTTTTTTATGAGCATTTTTTTTTAGTAGCCACTTGATAGCTTTCTCAAAATCTGTGCTATCTTCATCTTGTATTTTAATAAAGTTTTTTGGACTATTTTTAATAGAGTCTCCGTCTCCTAAAACGGTAATTTTATCTATCTCTTTTTCTACTAGCTTAGTGTTTATGTCATTCCAAGCGCCATCACAAACAATAATATGTTCATAACTATGCCAGTTATTTTGTAATATAAGGTGGGATTCTCGCTCACCATTTAAAATAATCGCTATTTTAGAAGACTTAAGTGGAAAAGATATTAAATTATTCATATTTTTTTATAAGTGTTTGTTACAATACTAATGATAAGGAAATCCAGTTATTTGTCTAATATACCTTGATTGCTTGTATTTACAAGGAGTATATGATTTGAATATAGATGAAATTCACCATTATTTACCTAATTAATGGTTGGTATTTTTGATTCAAATTGTGAGATATATTAAGGCATGTTATTCTACGAATAATGTCTAGGAGACTGTGTTAAACAACGATAAGAAGGCATATTTTATTGAAAGAATATGCTTTGTGTAACACAGAAACTCAGATTATTTTTTTTACCTGTCAAAGTCAAATGAGACCAGAAAATGACAAATAATATTAATGCTCAAGGACATACTGAGCTCGCAGGCGACAACGCCACATACATTGAAGCAATGTATGAGCAATACCTAACTGACCCAAATAGTGTTGATGCAGATTGGAAACAATATTTTTCGCAATATACCACAGGGGATGATGCTCATCATCACGCGATTCAAGATCAATTTTTACTATTGGCACGTAACCAAACAGCCAATAAGCAAGTAAATTTTGCACCTGATGCAAATTTAGACCCTAACCTAAAACACATGAATGTGCAGCGTTTACTATCTATTTATAGAAGACGTGGGCATCATCAAGCCAGTCTTGATCCTTTAGGATTACAAAAGCCAGAAGTGCGTAGTGAACTGACTTTGCATTACCACGGATTAAGCGAAGCCGATTTAGATGATGTGTATCCAATTGAAAACCTAAAAGTGGATAAACAAAAAGCAAAATTGCGTGACATTATTGCCATGATGGATCGTGTTTATTGCAACCAAATTGGTGCTGAGTTTATGCATGCCACCACCAGTGAAGAAACGCAGTGGTTCCAAAATTATTTAGAGCAAAATGAAGGTCACATCAACTTTAGTAACGAGAAAAAAGTCTCGATTCTGGAGCGTTTAACGGCTGCCGAAGGTTTAGAAAAATACTTAGCCCGTAAATATATTGGTGTTAAGCGTTTTGGTCTAGAAGGTGGTGAAAGCTTTATTCCTGCAATGAATGAAATCATCCAACGTGCTGGAGAACATGGCACAAAAGAGATGGTTATTGGCATGGCACACCGTGGTCGATTAAACCTACTGGTCAACATTTTGGGTAAAAATCCTGCCGATTTGTTTGATGAGTTTGATGGTAAAGTACAACCAACCGAAGGTTCTGGTGATGTTAAATACCATAATGGTTACTCATCAAATGTAATGACGCCAGGCGGCGAAGCACACCTTGCACTTGCCTTTAACCCATCACACCTAGAGATTGTATCACCAGTATTAGAAGGCTCAGTGCGAGCTCGTCAAGTTCGTCGTGGTGATGATGAAGGCGATAGTGTATTGCCGATTGTTATCCATGGTGATGCCGCCTTTGCAGGTCAAGGCGTGGTTCAAGAAACCTTCCAGATGTCACAAACACGTGCTTACTACACAGGTGGTACGGTACATATTGTCATCAATAACCAAGTGGGTTTTACGACTTCTCGTAAAGAGGATGCTCGTTCAACTAAATACTGTACCGATATTGCCAAAATGGTGCATGCGCCGGTATTACACGTTAATGGTGATAACCCAGAAGCGGTTGTTTATGCTGCGCAAATTGCCCTTGATTATCGTCGTGAATTTAACAAAGATATTGTATTAGATATTTTTTGTTACCGTCGTAACGGTCATAACGAGGCAGATGAGCCATCTGCAACTCAGCCATTGATGTATTCAGTCATTAAAAAGTTACCAACAACACGCGCAAAATATGCTCAGCAGTTGATTGACGAAGGCGTGATTGATGCGGCGAAAGAAAAACAACTAGAAGATGAATACCGTGAGTCATTAGATCGTGGTGAATATGTTGCTAACTCGTTGGTTAGCCAACCAGACTCTAAATTATTTGTAGACTGGAAGCCATATCTTGGTCATCAGTTAGAAGACGACTGGGATACCAGCGTTGATATCGACAAACTAAAAGAGTTTGGTCGTAAAATGGCAATAATGCCAGAAGGTCATAAATTACAACGTCAAGTTGCCAAAGTGGTTGAACAACGCCTTGCCATGCAAACAGGTGAGCAACCCTTAAACTGGGGTGCGGCAGAAACGTTGGCTTATGCTACCTTAGTAGATGAAGATTTCTTGGTGCGTATTACCGGAGAAGATGTAGGACGTGGTACCTTCTCACATCGTCATAGTGAACTTTATGACATCAATACTGGTACCTTCCATGTGCCGTTACAGCATGTTAGCAACAGCCAAGCAGGACGTTTTGATACCTTTAACTCATTGTTATCTGAAGAAGCGGTACTTGCGTTTGAATATGGCTATGCAACCACTGTGCCAGACTCATTAATCATTTGGGAAGCACAGTTTGGTGACTTTGCCAATGGCGCTCAGGTAGTCATTGACCAATTTATTTCAAGTGGTGAAACAAAGTGGCAACGAGTTAATGGACTAACCATGCTATTACCACATGGTTTTGAAGGTCAAGGACCAGAGCATTCATCAGCACGTTTAGAGCGTTACCTGCAGTTGTGTGCAGAAGATAACATGCAAGTGGTAACGCCAACAACGCCAGCACAAATTTTCCACGTGTTGCGTCGTCAAGCGGTGCGTCCTATCCGTAAACCTTTGATTATCATGTCTCCAAAAAGTTTGTTGCGCCATAAACTGGCTGTATCCAATCTTGAAGAGCTTGCCAATGGTAAGTTTGAAACCGTACTGTCAGAAGTCGATGCACAAGACAACAGCAAAGTGACTCGTTTAGTGATGTGTGGCGGTAAAGTTTATTATGATATTTTAGAAAAACGCCGTGAAGCGGGTTTGGATGACGTTGCTATTGTGCGTATTGAGCAACTATACCCGTTCCCTGAGCAACGAATTTTGGCAGAAATAGAAAAATATCCAAACTTGCAAGAAATTATTTGGACACAGGAAGAACCATTAAATCAAGGTGCTTGGTATTACCTTGCCCCAGAACTATTTAAAGTGGTATTACCTCATCCAACCAAAGCAAAATTAATAGAACCTTCAGCAAGACCTGCTTCGGCTGCGCCGGCAACTGGTTCGCCAAAAATACATATAGAGCAACAGCAAGCATTGGTTAACAAAGCATTGAGATTAGCATGATAAAAGTAGGTAGCCAGCAGAGACTTGGCTATCTATTTTGTTTGCATATTTAATTTACGACATTATATAGAAACGAATTTAAAAATTTAAAAGGAGCCTATCATGGCAGATATTAAAGCACCCGTATTTCCAGAGTCGGTAGCAGATGGCACAATTGTTGAGTGGCATGTAAGCGAAGGCGAGCAAGTTAATCGTGACGACATCTTGGCAGAAATTGAAACAGATAAAGTTGTTTTAGAAGTTGTTGCGCCAGATGATGGTGTGGTAACAAAAATTATTAAAGGTGTTGATGAAACGGTTATTTCTGATGAGCTAATTGGTGAGTTTGAAGCAGGAGCCACAGGTACAGCGGCACCTAGTGAAAGTAATCAAACAGAAGAAGCACCAAAAGCAGAAGTAGCCGCCGCTACTAGCGCTAATGAAGCAAATGTTGAAGGCAGTCCTGCAGTACGTAAAGCAGCCCGTGAATCAGGTGTAAACCCTGCAGATGTTCAAGGCAGCGGTCGTGGTGGGCGTGTTACTAAAGAAGACATGGCAAACCCAACCTTAAAAACTGATCCTTCAATTACCACGGCAAGTGGTCGTCCTGTTGCTGAAGCAGTTGGTGAGCGTGTTGAAGAGCGTGTACCAATGACACGTTTGCGTAAAACGGTTGCAGGTCGTTTGTTGGCAGCAACTAACGAAACTGCTATGTTAACCACTTTTAACGAAGTGAACATGAAGCCATTAATGGACATGCGCAAAAAGTATAAAGATAAATTTGAAGAGCGTCACGGCACGCGTTTAGGTTTCATGGGTCTGTTTGTTAAAGCAGCCACAGAAGCATTGAAGCGTTTCCCTGCAGTTAATGCCTCAATTGATGGTGATGATATTGTTTACCATGGCTATTATGATGTGGGTGTTGCTGTCTCTTCAGAGCGTGGTTTGGTTGTTCCAGTACTGCGTGATACAGATCGCATGAGCATGGCAGATGTAGAAGCTGGCATCCGTGAATATGCTGGCAAAGCACGTGATGGCAAGTTAGCGCTAGAAGAAATGATGGGTGGTACGTTTACTATTACTAATGGTGGTGTATTTGGTTCACTTATGTCAACGCCAATTATTAACCCACCGCAAACTGCAATTTTAGGGATGCATGCGATTAATGAGCGTCCAATGGCAGTTAATGGTGAAGTGCAAATTTTACCAATGATGTACCTGGCACTATCTTATGACCATCGCTTAATTGATGGTAAAGATGCGGTACAATTTTTGGTAACGATTAAAGAATTGGTAGAAGACCCAACCATGTTGTTGCTTGACTTATAAGTCGCCTAAAAAGAAAGGTGGATTGCAATTGTGACAGTCCGCCTTTATTAATAAGTATTTTTTTGAATTATTAAAACTAATCGCAATATATTAGTTTGTTTTACATAAAAACAAATTGTTTGACACTTTAAAAATCAAATATAAAACAAAGCCTTTAAAGGAAATATTATGAAAGATAATTATGATTTAGTTGTTATTGGTGGTGGACCAGGTGGCTATGAAGCGGCTATTCGTGGTGCACAGCTTGGTATGAGCGTCGCTTGTATCGAAAAACGTGTGCATAAAGGTGAGCCTGCGCTGGGTGGTACTTGCTTGAATGTTGGTTGTATCCCATCAAAAGCTTTATTAGACAGCTCTCACCGTTTTGAAGCCACTCAACATGAACTTGCAGATCATGGCATTAACACAAGTGATGTTAATATCGACATTAGCAAAATGCTAGAACGTAAAGATGCGATTGTTAAGCAGTTAACAGCTGGTGTTGCTGGCTTGTTAAAAGGTAACAAAGTTGACTGGTTACAAGGCTGGGGAACACTAGAAGACGGTACAGGTAATGATAAAAAAGTTACTTTTACACCGCTAGATGGTTCAGAAGCCAAATCAATCACGGCAAAAAGCGTTATTTTAGCAGCTGGTTCTGTACCAATTGATATCCCAGTTGCCAAAACAGATGGTGAATATATTGTTGATTCGACAGGTGCATTAGAGTTTAGCGAAGTACCAAAACGCTTGGGTGTGATTGGTGCCGGTGTTATTGGTCTTGAGCTTGGCTCAGTATGGCGTCGTTTAGGTGCTGAAGTTGTGGTATATGAAGCAATGCCATCATTTTTAGCCGCTGCAGATAAAGACATTGCTAAAGAATCGCAGAAACTACTAAAAAAACAAGGATTAGACATCCGTGTTGATACGAAAGTAAACAACGCTGAAGTAAAAGACGGTCAAGTGGTTGTAACCGCGGATAAAGGTGGCGAAATTTCTGAAGAAACCTTTGATAAACTGATTGTTTGTGTTGGTCGTCGTGCCTATAGTGAAAAACTATTGGGTGAAAACTCTGGTATCCAATTAACCGACCGTGGTTTGGTTGATGTTGATGACCAATGTAAAACCAATTTAGATGGCGTATATGCAATTGGTGACTTGGTACGTGGTCCTATGCTTGCACACAAAGCAATGGAAGAAGGCATGATGGCGGTTGAGCGTATTCATGGCGAAAAAGCACAAGTAAACTATGACACCATTATCAGTGTGATTTACACAGCACCAGAAATCGCTTGGGTAGGTTTGACCGAAGAGCAAGCAATTGAGCAAGGTCATGAAGTGAAAACTGGCTCATTTGGTTTGGCAGCAAATGGTCGTGCTTTGGCGCAAGGCGAAGGTAATGGACTTGTAAAAGTGGTTGCTGATGCAAAAACGGATCGCTTGTTAGGCATGCATATGGTTGGCGTTGGCGCAGGAGATATTGTACACCAAGGTATGATCGCGATGGAGTTTGTATCAAGTATCGAAGACTTACAATTAATGACATTTGCTCACCCAACTGTTTCAGAAGCGGTACATGAAGCTGCCTTATCGGCAGATGGACGTGCAATTCATGCCATTCAACGTAAAAAACGTAAGTAAATAGTATTAAATTTAAGCATGATGGTGTGAACTCTGTCATGCTTTATAAACTTAACAATAATTCATGAACAACCATAGAAGGAAAATACAATGAATTTACATGAATACCAAGCTAAAGAGCTTCTTAAGAGCTACGGACTGCCAATTCAAGAAGGAATAATTGCGCATAGTGGTGATGAAGCAGCAGCAGCATTTGATAAAACACCAACCGACATGGCAGTAATTAAAGCACAAGTACATGCTGGTGGCCGTGGTAAAGCAGGTGGTGTAAAAATTGCTAAATCACGTGAAGAAGCAAAACAAATTACTGATGAATTAATCGGCAAAAACCTTGTTACTTACCAAACAGATGCTGAAGGTCAGCCAGTTAACTTTGTGCTTGTTTGTGAAGACATGTATCCAGTACAAACAGAATTGTATTTAGGTGCGGTTGTTGACCGTTCTAGCCGACGTGTTACTTTCATGGCATCTACCGAAGGTGGTGTTGAAATCGAAAAGGTAGCCGAAGAAACGCCAGAAAAAATCTTTAAAATTGAAGTTGATCCATTAGTTGGTTTATTGCCATTCCAAGCACGTGAAGTGGCATTTAAACTTGGTCTTGAAGGCAAACAAGTAAATCAATTTACTAAATTAATGTTAGGTGCATATAACGCATTTGTAGAAAATGATTTTGCATTATTTGAAATCAACCCACTAGCAGTACGTGAAAATGGCGAACTTGCTTGTGTTGATGGCAAAATTGGTATTGATTCAAATGCGCTGTATCGTTTACCAAAAATTGCAGAACTACATGATCCATCACAAGAAAATGAGCGTGAGCTTAAAGCCGCTGAATTTGACCTAAACTATGTTGCGTTAGAAGGTAACATTGGCTGTATGGTTAACGGTGCAGGCCTTGCAATGGCAACCATGGACATCATCAAATTGTATGGTGGTCAGCCAGCAAACTTCTTAGATGTTGGTGGCGGTGCAACTAAAGAACGTGTAGTTGAAGCATTTAAAATTATCCTTGAAGATAGCAGCGTACAAGGTGTTTTAATCAACATCTTTGGTGGTATTGTTCGTTGTGACATGATTGCAGAGGCGATTATTGCCGCTGTGAAAGAAGTTGACGTGAAAGTTCCTGTTGTTGTTCGTTTAGAAGGTAACAATGCAGAAAAAGGCGCGCAATTGCTTGATGAGTCTGGCTTGAAACTTATTTCTGCAGTTGGTTTGTCAGAAGCAGGTCAAAAAATTGTTGATGCTGTGAACGCATAATTAAAAAGGATAATAGGAGAATAAAATGAGCGTATTGATAAATAAAGATACCAAAGTATTAGTACAGGGCTTTACAGGTAAAAATGGTACTTTCCATTCAGAACAAGCGATTGAATATGGTACAAAAATTGTTGGTGGTGTGACGCCTGGTAAAGGTGGTCAAACTCACTTAGGTTTGCCAGTTTGGAACACAATGAATGAAGCAATGGCAGCTACTGAAGCGGATGCTTCGGTAATATATGTGCCAGCACCATTTGTATTAGATTCTATCATCGAAGCGGTTGATGCTGGTGTTAAGCTAATCGTAGTGATTACTGAAGGCGTACCGACATTAGACATGTTAAAAGCCAAACGCTATATCGAGCAAGCTGGCGACGTTAAGATGGTTGGCCCTAACTGTCCAGGCGTTATCACACCAGGTGAGTGTAAAATTGGTATTATGCCAGGTCATATCCATTTGCCAGGTAAAGTTGGTGTTATTTCTCGTTCAGGTACGTTAACTTATGAAGCGGTTGCACAAACAACGAAACTAGGCTTTGGTCAATCAACTTGTATTGGTATTGGTGGTGACCCAATCCCGGGTATGAACCAGATTGATGCGTTAAAACTGTTCCAAGAAGATCCACAAACCGAGGCAATCGTATTGATTGGTGAAATTGGTGGTACAGCAGAAGAAGAAGCTGCTGCTTACATTAAAGACCATGTTACTAAGCCGGTTATTGGTTATATCGCTGGTGTGACAGCACCTAAAGGCAAACGTATGGGGCATGCTGGTGCTATTATCTCTGGTGGTAAAGGTACTGCAGAAGAGAAATTTAAAGCATTTGAAGCAGCGGGTATTGCTTACACCCGTGATCCGTCTAAAATTGGCGAAAAAGTTGCAGAAGTGACTGGTTGGTAATGAAATTGTAATATTTGTAATGTATGTTAAGTGTGAAATATCTTGAAAGTAATACTGGAGCCCCTCTATAATGGAGGGGTTTTTTTATTATTAAAATAATTAGAATGGCAAACCACAAAACTACAGTCTTTTTAGTTTGGAATATGTTCCAGTATTTGCATTTCAAACCACTTTTACAACGACTACCTAATGCAACTTTAGTGGAAGTAAAAAGATCAGGAAGTGATTTTGTTTTAAAAGATTATTTACATGAAATTTCAAATCCAGTAATTTTAGTAGACTATTTGGAAGTTCATGAGACGATTCAAGATTTTGCAAGAATCATCATTGTACAAACAATCTTTGAACAAATTTATAAGTTTACAAAAGCAAAAGTGATGATGCTACAATATGGTTATGCTAAGGAAAAACATAACTACGGAGACTGGCGAGCACTAGCAAATTTAAATTTAGTGTATGGTGAATATACAAAACATAAAATATCTCATCTATCTCCGACTAAGATTACTGGCTGTCCTAGATTTGACCGATGGTATAACTCAAGATTTCATTATGAAAGTAAATTGAAATATACTCGGTATATTAATAAAAATAACCCAACCATCCTTTATGCCCCGAGTTGGGGAGATATCTCTAGTTTTGATTATTATATCGATGAGTTAAGCCGATTACATTCTGAATATAATATACTTATTAAAATTCATCATAATGATTTACTTACTAAAGATAAAGAAGTGTATCGACAGAAATATCCTCATTTATTTTTTTTCTTTGAAGATACTGAGCTTTTGTCATTATTATCAGTAACTGATGTATTGTTATCTGATTATAGTGGTGCGATCTTTGAAGGAATTTATTGTTATAAGCCTCTGCTATTACTGGGGTTGCCAGAATCTCAAATAAAAAATTGTGGCGATATAATTGGTGAGAAGAGTCTTGAGTTAGCTAGACGAGATGAATTAGGTTATATAGTAAATAATGCTAGTGATTTAGAAGATACGATTCAAAAGGCCTTAGCCCATGGTGTAGTTTGCTCCCAAGACCTATATGATTTACTATTTTTCACGACTCATCAAGCGACTGACGAAGTTATTTTGGCTATCAATGAGGTATTAAAAGGTAAATGGAAACGTAGTGTTAGTCATATGTGGTACTTTTACAAAATACGAAGAAGGTTGCGCATTATTGCTAATAAAAGAGAAAAAAATAGGAATAGATAAGTCGAGTTCTTATAAAAGTGCATACGAGGTTATATTTAGTATGAAAAAAGTGAAAGCTTCTGGTATTTATAATTGCTGGAAGCTTGGAAAAAGACTCATAAGAGACAGTCAATATAGTGACTCAAAAACTATGTTGATTTCTGCAGGTTTAGCTGAGTATTACCTTTCCAAAGGTAATCATTTTAAGGTGCGAGAAATTGCTAATTTTTTAATAAATAGAAATTTACTTCTTGGACATTACTATACTGCGCTTAGTTATTTTTTATTTGCTGACTATGGTAAAGCTGAACATGAGGTACTGTCAATTCCAGATTATCATCAAATTGCGGAAGTCGTATTTTTATATACAGAAATTTTAATTAGAATTAATCGTTGTAATGAAGCATGGTGTTTATTAGAAAGCTTGGTAAAGTTTACAACACGAAAAAAATCTTGGTTATTAATGTCTAATTTGGTAGAGAATGGAAAAGATTGTGAAAGATTTTTACGTAATATAGCTGAAGTGGAATGTCAAACAAGCTTATTAGATAATGACGATTTGATTACTGCGAAAATTAATGCATATATGCGTTGTGGTCAAACCATTGAAGCGTTAGAGATTGTAAAGAGTCCGACATGGAAGGGAGTAAAAGGTATTAAGTTGGTAAAAAATATTGATACTAAACAAGCAAATGTTGCTTTGCAGGATTTAAAAACAATTTTAGACCAAAAAGGTGTTGAGTTTTTCTTAATTAGTGGTACTTTACTTGGCTGTATTCGTGAAAATAACTTCTTGGGGCATGATAAAGACATAGATGTTGGCGTATGGGATACTTATACTTATGAGCAATTGATACAAAAAATTGCAACATCCGGTAATTTTTATATTATCAAGAGCCGAACTCGTGATGTGATTAAGTTACGCCATTTAAATGGAACAAATGTTGATGTATTTATTACTTATCGTGAATTTGATGATTATTGGCATGCAGGAGTAAAGCAAAAATGGCATAATAAGCCTTTTGAGCTAGTAGAACATTATTTTCTAGGTGCTAGCTATCTGATTCCTGCTGATTTTGATTTATATTTAACTGAAAACTACGGTGATTGGCAAACACCAATGAAAAATTTTGATAGTGCGTATGATACTCCTAATTCTGTAATTCTTAACAAAGATGAATTCAAATTGTATGAGTATACTACTCTAAATTCAAACTTATAATTAACTTTTGTATGTACTCTAAAAATTAGCCTTAGCTATAAGTGAATAATTTTCTTTATTTTTATATGAAATTTATGGTAGAGGTTATTAACTATACTATGTATGGATAGTTGATTATAAATTTTAATGATGACTCGCTAATTAAACTAATATAGCGTTTATCTGATTATAAAAAATAATTGTTGCAATATTGTGACTATAATTGAATTGGCACAGATATATTAATATTGTCTTTGCTTAAGGAACTATACTATGAATATAGAAAATAAAGGTATAACTAAAGTTATCACTTATGGTACTTATGACATGCTGCATATAGGGCATATTAATCTACTTCGTAGAGCAAAAGAGTTGGGTGATTATTTAGTGGTTGGTGTTACAGATGAAGACTATGATCGCTCTCGTGGTAAGCTTAATGTTTTACAGACAGTGGAAGAACGTGCGGCAGCTGTAAAAGAATTAGATTTTGTTGATGAAGTTATTATTGAATATCATAAATTTCAAAAAGCGACGGATATGCAAAAATATGATATTGATATTTTTGCTATTGGTGATGATTGGGTAGGAAAGTTTGACTATTTGAATGAGTATACTAAAGTCGTATATTTGCCTCGTACTAAAGGTATTTCTAGTACTATGCTAAGAGCTGAGACTTTAAAAATATACAATATTGGTGTTGTTGGGACTGGTAGGATTGCTGGTAGATTTGTGAAAGAGTCTAGACATCTTAATAATGCAGATATATATGGGGTAATGTCACGAAACTTATTGAATGTTGAAAAGTTTATTCGAGATCATAAAATCCATTATGGTTTTGATAATATAGAGGATTTGCTTAATACACCTATTGATGCAGTATATATTGCTACTCCTCATGAGACTCATTTTGAGTATGCGAAACAGGCACTTTTAGCAGGCAAGCATGTATTGTGTGAGAAGCCAATTACACTAAAGGCTGAGCATCTAAAGGAACTATATGATATAGCTGATGAAAAAGGTTTGGTTTTGATGGAAGCAATTAAAACAGCCTTTTTCCCTGGTTTTAATAAACTGCTTTCTGAAATTGAACGTGGGAAAATTGGTGATGTTGTAGAAGTTCGAGCATCATTCTCTAAGTTGATAACAGACCGTAGTCTTAGAGAGTGGCAGTCACCTTATGGTGGTGCTGTCAATGAATTAGCAACTTATCCGTTGTTATTAGCACAAAGAGTACTAGGGACACCAACAAGAATTGAGTTTATAGAAAGAGAAATGATTGGTGTAGATGGATATACTAATATTATCTTAGAACATGAACAGGGTATTTCTACGTCTACAGTAGGCATCGGTGCAAAGACGGAAGGTAGCGCGATTATTTCAGGAACTAAAGGATACATTTATGTGCCTGCTCCATGGTGGCTAACCAGAAGGTATCATATCCGATTTGAAGATGCATCAGAAGAGTTTACCTATAATTTTGAATTGGATGGTGATGGATTAAGATATGAACTCAGTGAGTTTCTATCGGTTATTCAGCGAGAATCAAAAGAATCAGATAGATTAACAAGACAAGACATTTTAAGTATTAACAGTGTTTTTTCTAAATTTAACTCCAGAAAAGAGTCCTAGTAACTTTTTTATAGAAACAAGAAAACTATGAGAGAAGATATGAGCAAGGTATCTAAATTTTTAAAGACCCCTTTGATTTCTGTTGCCGACAGTATATACAAACGAACAGCTGAGAATGTAGTTGTTCAGAAAAAACCAGTCGCAAAGGCACCGGCAAAGAAACCAGCCGTAAAGGCACCGGCAAAGAAACCAGTCGCAAAGGCACCGGCAAAGAAACCAGCCGCAAAGGCACCGGCAAAGAAACCAGTTGCAAAGGCTCCGGCAAAGAAAGCAGCCACCACTGAAAATAGAATTTTTCATAATATTCAGTTGAAAGATGAAGTCGCTTTATATTTTGATGGGGGATTGGGCAATCTATATCAAATAGAGCAATGGTTAGGTCCTCTAAAAGAGTTAGTGAAAGTAAAAAGCTTTATTTTTATTGTACGTAAGAAGGAAACGTTTGACTGGATTAAAAAGAATACAGACTTTCAAGTTGTTTATTGTCGTTTGATAGATAATGTGATGCAGGTATATGAACAAGGTCAATTTAAATGTGTATTATATGTTAATCATGGACAAAAGAATTTCCAGTCATTAATTACACGAGATGCATTTCATGTTCATATCAACCATGGAGAAAGCGATAAATTATCAACCGTCAGTAATCAAACAAAAGCTTATGATTATGTTTTTTTAGTTGGTCCAGCAGCTTATGATAAATATAGTAATAATCTGTTAAATAAAGATATGAATCGCTATATTACTATTGGACGACCACAATTAGAATATATTGAAAAAATTTCTAAACCTGATGTTGCAAAGAAAGATCCAACTATCTTAGATGATCAATTATTATTTGGGAACTCTACAATAGAAGATAGAAAAGTTGTGTTATATGCGCCAACATGGGAATCAACGCATGAATCGATGAACTACACATCATTAAATGATTATGGTCTACAAATTATTGATGAGATTTTAGCAGATCCTAGTTTATATTTGATTTATAAGCCGCACCCAAATACGGGTAGTCGCTTAGTACAGTCGAAAAAAATAAATGACCAGATTATTAAACGCTTAACAGGTCATTTTAAAGCTCAAGTTGTCATAGGAGGTGATATCAATTCACTTTACGAACATGTAGATTTAGCTATTTTTGACAATTCAGCAGTAGCGATTGATTATTTAGCAACTGATAAGCCAATGCTTATGACTGATATGTTTTATAAAACCACTGAGCGTAATGACAAACCCTTTATTACTAATGGTGCTATTATGATTAATAGTAATAATTTCAATGAGATAATAACTATTATTCATCGTGAGATGGAAGAAGATACGATAAAGTTAAACCGTAATAAAGTAAAACGATATTTTTTAGGTGATGTTGACTATATTAATAAAGAAAGTACTAAAAACTTTCTTGCTGCAATTGAAATGATTTGCGACGAACGAGATCAAGCGTTAGAAAATCTTACCAACTCTCAAGAGAGCAGTGAACCTTCGTTCTAGCTCTATTCTCAAACTTCTCTTTAATATAAAGCACATGGTACCAATTAGGTGCTGTGTGCTTTTTGTGGTATCTTGATATTCAAAAATGATATTAGGAATATAAGAAAATGAATTGTAAAATTAAAATATTAGGACATCGTGGTGCTAAAGCAGAAGTGCTTGAAAACTCAAAGGAAGGTTTTATTCAAGCCCATAGACTGATTAAAGAGGGTATTGACGGGATTGAGTTTGATGTTCAAATTACTTCTGATAATCAACTGGTTTTAGCACATGACAATACGTTGGCTAGAGTTTGCAGACAACAAGGTATGATAGAGCAGTTAACCGCTGATTACTGTAAAAAAGTTTTTTTCGTTAATACTGGCCATAGAATGTTAACTCTTACTGAAATTGTTCCATATTTATATGGATATAACCATATTGAACTGGAGATAAAGACGCATCCTAGGATGGACAAACGGAAAATGGTCAATATCCTTTATCAAAACTTTTGTAATTCAGAACTGTTTAAGCTTCCTATTGTTCTGACAAGCTTTGACATTCAGTTGCTAGAGCTTTTGAAAAATCATAAAGGTTTTAGAGAGTTTTCTAGAGGTCTTTTAGTATTATCTACCTTTAAGAAGGCAGATCTTGTCAATTCACTGTTAAGAATACAAGCAAAATCAGTCGGTTTAAAGTACACGCTAATTACAGAGGAGATTGTGAGTTTATGTCATCGTTATGGAATTCAAGTAACTGCTTGGACTGTAAATAATTTAAAAGTAGCCAATAGACTTATTGATATAGGGGTAGATACGATAATTACGGACAACCCTACATTATTTCTAAAAGAGTATGGGTGATGATTTTAAAAATTTATAGTCTGGATTTTATATTTTAATTTCTTCATGGTTTTTCTGAATTGGCAGATAAAATATTACATAAGCAGTTTCTAGGTTGAGAAGATTTATAGTTTTATGATTTTTATTTGAAACATCAAAAATCTTACTTGTTAAACTGTTATTAATGTTTTTATCAATTATAAAGGTTAGTCTCTGTAATATCTGAGAACTTCTTGGTATTAGAACAATAATATTCACTAAAATAATGGTTTATTATTTTAATAATCATTGTGGTTCTTACGTATCTAATTATGTTCTTATATTATTAATCGTTCTAAAATATTATATTTCCAAATCGTTAGTGAAATGAACCTTTATCTACTTTATATAACAGCGTAAAATCTAGAATACTTAGAAGAAAAAATTATTTATTAATTTAATTACGAGGAAATCCCGGTATGTGTGGAATCGTTGGTGCAATTGCCCAAAGAAATATTGTAGAAATCTTATTAGAAGGATTAAAACGTCTAGAATATCGTGGATATGATTCGGCTGGGTTAAGCATTATTCAGAATAATCAACTTCATAGAGAACGTCAGGTTGGCAAAGTACAAGCTTTAGTTGATGCTGTTAATATGGATAGTGGTTGTTTTGTTGGTACAACAGGTATCGCCCATACTCGATGGGCAACGCATGGCGAACCAGCACAGCATAATGCACATCCTCATGTATCTGGTAAGATTTCAGTTGTACATAATGGGATTGTGGAAAACTTTGCTCAGTTGAAAAAAGAGATGATAGCTGAAGGTTATCAGTTTACATCAGAGACCGATACTGAGGTAGTGGCACACCTTATTCATTACGCATATCAAAGCACTCAAGATCTATTAAAAGCAGTGGAACTGGTAGTTCCTAAATTACATGGTGCGTTTGCTTTAGGGGTTATTCATGCCGATCATCCAGATGAGTTGATAACCGTTAGGCTAGGTTCACCTTTAGTGATTGGTGTTGGTATTGGTGAAAACTTTATTGCATCTGACCAGTTAGCCTTATTGCCAGTTACCAATCGTTTTATGTATCTTGAAGAAGGTGATATTGCTAGATTAACACGCAATCATGTTGAGGTATTTGCGAATGGTCAACCAGTGAAACGTGCAATTAAGGAATTAGACGCCACTCAACATAATGCCGATAAAGGTGAGTTTAAGCACTATATGCTCAAAGAAATTTACGAGCAGCCAGATGCGGTTAGTCGAACGCTTGATATGGGAGTAACCACCAATCACTTAAAACCTGATTTTTTAGGGGTACATAATGAAAGATTGCAACAGGTACGCTGTGTGCAAATTCTTGCTTGTGGTACCAGTTATCATTCTGGACTGGTTGCAAAGTATTGGTTTGAGCAATTAACCAGATTGCCTTGTTCTGTTGAAATTGCGAGCGAGTTTAGATATCGTCATCCAGTGGTTTGTGATGACACTCTATTAATTTGTATTTCGCAATCAGGTGAAACAGCCGATACGCTGTCGGCGTTACGAGCTGTGCAGAAGATGTACAAGAATAATGATATCCAAGGTTTACAGACTTTGGCACTATGTAATGTCCCGACTTCTTCTATGGTGCGTGAAACGGATATTTATTTACCAACACAAGCAGGCGTTGAAATTGGGGTTGCGTCTACCAAAGCATTTACCACTCAGTTGGTTGCACTTATGCTGTTGGTATTAAAAGTTGGTCGTATTCAGCAGCGCCTTGACCTATCTGTTGAAAATCACATCATTGGACAGATGCATAAACTATCAGGGCAACTCTATCAGGCTGTTAATCTAGACAAAACGATTAAACAGTGGACAGAGTCTTTTGAAAATAAGACGAGTACAATTTTCTTAGGGCGTCATAGTCAGTTTCCAATTGCGCTAGAAGGTGCGTTAAAACTGAAAGAAATTTCCTATATTCATGCAGAAGGCTATGCAGCCGGTGAGCTTAAACATGGTCCACTTGCCCTAATTGATAAAGATATGCCAGTGGTTGTGTTAGCACCAAATGATAGTATGCTTGATAAGTTAAAGGCAAATATGCAAGAGGTGCATGCGCGCCATGGTGAATTATTTGTATTTGCTAGTGAAAATTCTGGCATTGAAGAAGAAGAGGGTATTCACGTTATTTATATACCAGAAGTAGACGAGTTATTAGCGCCAGTTGTTTATAGTGTGCCTGTGCAGTTGTTGTCCTATCATGTTGCTGTTACTCGAGGAACTGATGTGGATCAACCAAGAAACTTGGCGAAAAGTGTGACGGTTGAATAAGGTAATAACTATCTCTTAATTTTATCAATAAGCCTTATGATGTTCTCATAGGGCTTATATTTTTTGAATTTTTGAAAGAATATCATGTCTTTTTTGACATCTAAGATTATTAGACTTATGATTTGAACAAGACAGCTTACTTTCATTAAACTTAATATAACAATAATAGGAAATATCATGTCAAAAATTATCCATGCCGTGATCCCCGTTGCGGGGTTTGGTACACGAATGTTGCCATTGTCTAAGTCTGTCCCAAAAGAGCTGTTACCTTTGGGTAATCGTCCTGCAATTCATTACGTGGTAGAAGAGGCGGTAAAAGCAGGAATAAAACATATTGTTTTGGTGGGTCATGCTCAAAAAAGTGCGATTGAAAACTACTTTGATGTAAATGCAGAGTTAGATACTCAGCTTAGAACCAAAGGTAAAAATGAGCTGGCAGATAGTTTAAATTGGTTGCCAGAAGATGTGCATGTATCCATGATACGTCAAGGTAAGCCCTTAGGGCTTGGACACGCGGTATTAGCAGCTCGCCCAATCGTTGGAGAAAACGACTTTGTGGTTATGCTGCCAGATGTGGTTTTAGATCCGTTCACTACCAATATGCAGTCTGATAACTTGGCCTATATGATTCAGCAGTTTGAAGCTGTGCATCATTCACAGATTTTGGTTGATGAAGTTAGTGATGATGATGTACATAAATATGGTATTGCCCAGCTAAAATCAGATGATGATTTACAAAAGGTACAGTCGCAAAGTAATTTGAATTTTTCGGTAGCGGGATTTATTGAAAAGCCAAGTAAAGAAGTAGCTCCCTCTAATTTAGCAGTGGTTGGGCGTTATGTATTTGCTAATGAAATATTTGACCATTTAGCAAAAACAAAGGCTTCTGTGGGTGGTGAAATACAATTAACAGATGCCATTGATGCATTGATTAATACCAAAGGTGTAAACGTGACGACCATGAAAGGTGCCAGTTATGATGCGGGCGATATGAGCACTTATATGCAAGCATTTATTTACTTTGCCCAACAGCAACTAAATGATTGATTAAACATTATGTCTAAATTCCTTGCAGACCACCCCAATAACTTCCAAAATTTTGATGATAGCCAAAGTTGGCAAAAGTTGGCGCGGTTAGCCAGTCAGCCTTGGTCATTACCCAAGCTTTTTTTACAAGATATTAAAGAAAATCAGTCTAATAGCCAGGCTTCAAAAAAACCGAGACAACAAGAATTTGTTATTAATGAAGTCGGGATGTATTTTGACTATAGCAAACAGCTTGTTGATAAGCAGGTGGTTGATAGTTTGTTAGCACTGGCTAATGAAAAAAACCTAAAAAAACAAATTGACGATTTACTGCAAGGAAAAAAAGTTAATAACAGCGAGGATAGAGAAGCCCTACATACGGCATTAAGGTTGCCTAAACAATCTGTATTAATGGTTGATGGTAAAGATGTGGTTGCTGAGGTACATCAAAGCCTAGAACAAACGGATAAAATAGTTAATCGCATTCGTGGTGGCATTTGGCGTGGCTATTCTGGCAAGGCCATTACCGATGTGGTTAATTTGGGTGTTGGTGGGTCTGACTTAGGTCCTCTGATGACAGCTTCTGCATTAGATGAGTGGTCGGATACCAGTATTAAAGTGCACTTTGTTTCAAATATGGATGGCAGTCAACTAGAGGGGCTTTTAAAAAAGTTAAATCCTGAGTCGTCACTTTTTATTATCGCATCAAAATCATTTGGCACTTTAGACACTTTATCTAACGCTAAAACAGCGCTTGCCTGGTTATGTCAGTTTGCGCCAAAAGCAACCGTTTTGCATCGCCACTTTATTGGTGTATCTGCTAACTCTCAAAAAGCAACAAAATGGGGTATTCATCCTGACAATCAGTTAAGGTTTTGGGACTGGGTAGGGGGGCGATTTTCGTTGTGGTCCGCTATTGGTCTGGCGGTTGCTATACGTATTGGTATGGACAATTTTTATCAACTATTGGCTGGCGCTCATGCAATGGATGAACACTTTGCTAATACTGATTTTAAGCAAAATATGCCAGTGATGATGGGACTCATTGGGGTTTGGAATAGTACTTTTTTAAACATAAATGCGCATACAGTATTGCCGTATGATGGGAGACTTAAGTACTTACCAAGTTATTTAACTCAGCTAGAGATGGAGAGTAATGGTAAGTCGGTTACTAAAACAGGTGAAGCAGTTAATTATGATACTTGTCCAATCTTGTGGGGTGAGGTTGGCTCAAATGCACAACATGCCTTTTATCAGTTGCTCCATCAAGGTACTCAAAAAGTTTCTTGTGATTTTATTGCTTGTGTAGAACGATATAATCATATAATTGGTAGTGAAGCTGATATTAACGTCACACAAACTAATCGTGCTAATCATAGTCAAACTTTACAGCAACAACATCAGTTAAGTTTGGCAAACTGTTTGGCTCAATCACGGGTGTTGGCATTTGGTAACCAAGCAAGTGACGAGACTAAAAATAGCGCATCACAAAGTGGAGCCTCTCTAAATGATAGATTTAAGAACTATCATGGTAATCAGCCTTCTACCACTATCTTATTAGATTCCCTAACGCCATATAGCCTAGGATCTCTCATAGCTTTATATGAACACAAAGTATTTGTTATGGCAACTATTTGGGAGATTAACCCGTTTGATCAGTGGGGCGTAGAAATGGGGAAAAAGGTTGCGAATGAAGTGTTCGACTGTTTCGATGTTGATATCAGCAATGATGATTTAAGTTTTAGTTTTGATGAGTCAACCAATCAATTATTGAAGCATATCATGCAAAATCAATCTTCAAGTAATCAAAATAACCCGTAACTCAGTAATAGGTAAAGTATATGCACTTACAAAAAAATAGGTCTTGTCTTATTCTTGGTCATAGTATTGATGCCATAACTTCTGCTGTGGTTTTGGCGTCTTTGGGTAATCAAGTACAAGTGGTTTCGAAATTAGATAATCTTAATGATACATTGATGAAGTATGAATTTGAGCATCATGTATTGGCACTATGGCAGTTGTACTTGCAAAAAGACTTGATTGTAACCTCATCATTCGTTGATTTTGATAGTGTGTTAAATGATGTGTCAGATAATGTGGAAGCTGTATGGCTTTTTAATGATGACTGGTTTAATCCGCTAAAAAATGAAAAGATAAATAGCCTTGAAGAGACATTTATTCATGTTGTGAATACGAGTCAAAATCAAAAAACAGCATATATCTTGTCAGGTAAAAACCAGATTGGTTATTTTGATGAGATGAGTAAAAAAATTCATCGCCCATGGATTTATTATGTCCCCTTTGTTTTTTTACAAGATGGGCAAGCTTACAGTTCTATGCTGAACCCCAAACTTTGGTTATTGGGTGAAAAAACCAAAGACAGCTGGCAACGGCTGGCGATGATGCAACCGTTTATGCATCAATCAAAACAGTCGTATGTGGCGGATATTGCCACAATTGAATTTTCTCGGGGGAGTATCATGGGCATGCTTGCCACTCGAGTAAGCTATATGAACGAGCTATCAAGGCTTGCCGATGCGAAAGAGGTGGATATTACCACCGTTAGTCATATTATGGGTCTTGATGAGAGGATTGGTGCAAGTTATCTAAAAGCAGGTTGGGGGTTTGGTGGTCGTACGTTACCAACTGAAGTAGACATGCTTGCCAATAGTTTTGTGCAATCTAATACGGATATCAAACTAATCAAGGCTGTGAGTAACATTAATGATGACCAAAAAGAGCTGATTTTTAGGAAATTTTGGAAATACTTTGATGGGTTGATTGAACAAAAAACGGTTATGGTGTGGGGGGCAAGCTATAAAGCGGGATCAGGAAGAACGCAAAACTCGGCAATTCATCCACTATTAAGTTTGTTATGGTCATATGATATTAAAACGCTGGTTTGTGCCGATAAAGCAACTGGTGAACTGTTAGCCTTGTACCCTGAACAACCAAAGCTTGAGTTGATTAACAACCCTTATGATAAGCTTGAACAGGCACAAGCAATTTTTGTATTAAACTGGGATTATGAACAGCCACCGCAAGTAGAACGAGTTAATGAAGTTGCTGTGCCTGTTTTCGATACGCAAAATATTTTTACTGCCAACCAGCTTGGTCAGTTAACATCCGACTATATTGGTATTGGACGTAAGAGTTAACTAAACCCAAATACATCTCTTGTGTAAACTTTTTTAGCCACGGCATTTAACTCATCATGCCAGCGGTTAGCAACAATTAAATCATTGGCTTGTTTAAAGGTATTTAAATCAGCGATGATGGCACATCCTTGAAATTCATTGTCTTGAATGGCAGGCTCATAAATGGTGATGGTAAGCCCATGCTGTTTTAAGGTATTAATAATGTCTAAAATGGCTGAATCTCTAAAATTATCTGCATCTTTTTTCATACTTAAACGATAAATTCCGACGCTTTTTGGATTTTTATCAATAATTTGCCGTGCGATAAAACGTTTTCGAGTATTATTTGCATCCACCACTGCGTGAATGACGTTAGATGGTACGCCTTCATAATTTGCTTTTAATTGCTGAGTGTCTTTAGGTAGGCAATAACCACCATACCCAAAAGATGGGTTGTTATAATGTTGCCCAATGCGAGGGTCTAGACCAATACCTGTGATAATAGATTGACTATCAAGTTGGTTTGACTCGGCAAAGCTGTCTAACTCGTTAAAAAAGGAGATGCGGGTAGCCAAGTAACTATTAGCAAATAGTTTAACGGCTTCTGCTTCGGTTGGCGGCATTTGCAAGCATTCAAGGTGCTCTTCTAAACTTGCTTTTTTATATAATGCCATTAATTTTTCTACAAAATTAGTTTGTTGGTTAGTCGCACCAACAATAATACGAGATGGGTGCAAATTATCATACAATGCTTGCCCTTCTCGTAAAAACTCGGGCATAAATATAATATTTTCATCAAATTGCTGATGGATGTTTTTAGTAAAGCCAATAGGGATGGTCGATTTAATGACGATTGGTACCGATGGATTTTGTTCGCGTACGGATCTAATACTGGACTCAACTGATGAGGTGTCAAACTTTCCGCTGGCAATGTCATAATTGGTTGGCGTTGCAATAATTGCGACATCTGCGTCTTTGTATATGTGAGACGCATCATCTGTTGCAAAAAAATTAAGAGGCTGGTTGCTTAAAAAATCAATAATCTCTTTATCTTGTAATGGTGATTTTTGTTGTTGTAACTGAGCGATGCGATCGCTATTGATATCAAATAGCGTAACTTTGGTGTCTAGATGCTCTTGTGCTAATAAAATGGCATTTGATAAACCAACATAACCTGCGCCAATGACCGTAATGTTTTTTAAATCTTGTGTTGATAAACTCATAATCACTTCTATGGTATATTTTAATTTTAAATAAAACTTCTTATTTTAATGTTACACTAAATTTATTCATCTTAGAACTTAAATATGGCGAACATATGACAGAGCAAACAACTTTTAATATAAATGCTGATAATAAAGCTATGAATGTGTTATCACCACAGCCAACTTTGTTGAACCCACCGTATGCGACAGGTGATATGGCTGATTTATTGGTACTAATGGCACGTTTGCGTCAAGACTGCCCGTGGGATATTAAGCAAACGAATAAAAGTTTGATTCCCTATGCGATTGAAGAAGTCTATGAACTTGTTGAGGCAATTCAACAGGACTATGCAGATGGTCATAAAGATGATGAAGATGTAAAAAGTGAGTTGGGTGATGTCTTGTTACAAATTGTCTTTCATACGCAGATTTACGCAGAGCAAGGACGTTTTGGGCTAAATGATGTCATACAATCTTTGCAGGAAAAGCTTATCCGTCGCCACCCCCACGTGTTTGATAAACAAAATTTACCAGATGAAGAAGCCGTTAAAAAACGTTGGGATGAAATTAAAGCAGAAGAAAATGCTAAAAAGCAAGCACGCGGTAAGTTTGTGAGCAAACTAGATAAGGTAAAAACAGGCAGTGCGTTAATGCAGGCTCAAGCACTGCAAAAGTATGCAGGCAAGTTGGGCTTTGACTGGGATGACATTGCTGATGCTGTTGATAAGTTAGAAGAAGAAATTGCCGAACTGAAAGAGATTTTACCAAATAAGAGCCAGAGTAACAGGTTAAAGCTGACTGAGGCACACAAAGCCGAGGTGGAAAAAGAGTTGGGCGATTGTATGTTTGGTTTGGTCAATATTGCCCGAAAGTTAGATATAGATGCTGAAAAGGCAGCGTTAACCTGTACCCATAAATTCCGTTCTCGTTTTGCATATATTGAACGTGAACTGGCAAAAAATGATAAAACACCAGAAATGGCATCGCTTGAAGAAATGGATAGACTCTGGGAACAAGCGAAAAGTTTTGAAAAATAGCTGAGATTAGATACGGATGTTTAAGTCGACTTTATTGAAATATTTTTTTGTAAGTTATATCTTATTGTTTGTATCGTACGCTTGCGCACAAACATCGCAATGTTTTGCTGACCCCAATAAGGCATATCAGTTTTTATTGCAACAAGAAGCGTTGCAAACCTTAGCAGATAGCCGTGTACCAATTAATATTAATACGGCAAGTGAGGCAGAACTCAGTACGCTAGAGGGTATCAGCAGTAAAAAAGCCAAAGCGATTATCGCCTATCGCCAAGCGTTTGGTGACTTTAAACAAATAGATGACTTGGCAAAGGTGCATGGCATTGGTATAAAAACTGTTAATAAGAATCGTCGAAGATTAACAGCTAACTAAAAGTGAACGAATAGTGTGAGGTTTTAACGACTTAAAAAGAAGTCCTTACAGAAATTAACACGGAACTTTGTTAAAATAGCATCTATTCATTAAGCCAAACAATTCTTATAAAATTGGCAATATCGTTATTTCAAGGAGTTATCTGCATGGCAGATCTTTCAGCCAAGCAACTGGGGTTGACCAAATCAAGCTTACCTAATTCAATTATTGAGGTTATCTCTACGCTTACCAAAGCAGGCTTTGAAGCCTACATAGTTGGTGGTGGTGTACGAGACAACTTATTAGGTTTAAACCCAAAAGATTTTGATGCGGTGACCAATGCTAAACCAAACGAGATTAAAGCGTTGTTTGGTAAACGATGCCGTATTATCGGTAGACGCTTTCAGTTAGCGCACGTGTATTCTGGGCGAGAAATGATTGAGGTAGCCACTTTTAGAGCACCACCAAAAGGCGACAATTATACGACCGAAGAAGGCATGTTGGTGAGAGATAACGTTTGGGGTGATATCAAACAAGATGCTAACCGTCGTGATTTCTCCATCAATGCTCTTTATTACCAACCGCTAAAAGGGGTGGTAAAAGATTTTTGTAACGCGATAGACGATATTGAAGGTCATAAGTTACGCTTGCTAGGGCATGCACCAACAAGGATTGAAGAAGATCCAGTTAGACTTTTGCGTGCCTTGCGTTTTAAAGCAAAACTTAATTTTGAATTTGATAAGGACTTATCAGAACAGTTTAACGATAAAAATTGGGCATTGCTTGACCAAGTTTCTCCACATCGTTTGTATGATGAAACACAAAAAATGTTTATTGGTGGTTATATTGTGCCCTTGTTGCCAATCTTATATGAATATAAGGCAATTGATCATTTATTTATTTATCCTGACAACAAACCAAGTAAATTAGTTAAACAAGTAGCGATTAATACTGATAAGCGGATTGCCAGTGGCAAAAGTATTAATCCCGCATTTTTTTATGCAGCAATGTTATGGGGTAACTACTTATATCAATTAAATAAATATAAAAAACGCAACATGCCATTTGCCGATGCACAGCAAAAAGCAGCTAGCAAGGTGATAGAGCGTCAAAGATTAAAAACATCGATTCCAAAGTTTGCAGAGCAGTTTATACGAGAGGTGTGGTTGTTGCAGCCTCGTTTGGCGAATCCACGTGCAAAAAATATCATGCAACTTATTGAACATCCTAAATTTAGGGCAGGTTTTGACTTTTTGTTGTTGCGTGAGATGTGTGGTGAAGCAGATACACCGCTTGCTGAACCAACCAATGGCATGGGTGCTTGGTGGCAAGAGTTCCAAACCCTGACAGAAAAACAAAAACAAAAACAAATTGATCAATTTGCAAAAGAAACGAGACGCGGTGGTGGTAGTCGACGTAGTCGTCGCGCTAATGGCGTGACTGAAGATGTTTTTGAAGCGAAACCACCCGTAAATTCTGTCAATGGAAAACATCTCGATAGTGGTCTTTCTGTTAATAAACCAGTAACGCAAGACAGTCAAGAAAAAGCACAGCTAAAAATGTTGTCTTTAGAGGGAAAAAATAACAAAAAAGGTAAGCAACCATCACCGCTTTTTATGGTTGGTGAGTCGGTTAAGTTTTTAAAAGAGCCGACATCTGCTGATAAAAAACCAAAGAGAAAATCAAAAAATACTGAGTCGGTACAGCAAGCTACTCGCTTAGAGTCCATGTTGCTAGATACCCGTTATGTACCTAATGAGCGTCAACGTAAAAACTAAATATAGCTGGGTATAAACAATGCAAAATATGGATATAAGAAAGCCAGCTGAAACTAAGAAAACCCAATGTTTTCTTGGTTTGGGTGGCAATATTACTAATGCGCTTGGCACACCAGCCGAGCACATAGCCCATGCCATTGTGACAATGCAAAACCATCCGAAATTTAGTGAGGTACAGGCCTCTTCTCTTTATGAGTCTGCACCTTTTGGGGTGACTGATCAACCAAATTTTGTTAATGCAGTGGTTGGTGTACAAACCTCGTTGACAGCGCATGAGCTTTTAAATTTTTGTCAGTCGTTAGAAAACAATGCAAAACGTGAGCGACTTCGTCATTGGGGAGAGCGTAGTTTAGATGTTGACGTTTTACTTTATGGTGATGAAGTAATTAATACGCCAGACTTAACCGTGCCACATGCCGGGTTATTAAAACGTAACTTTGTGTTAGTCCCCCTTGCAGAATTGGCAGACAAACACCATCTTAATATTAACATACAAGGTAAAAACCTTGATGACTTTGCACTAAGTAAAGACTGGGAAGGGCTTAACTTGCTTGATTGATAGCAATCGACTCACCTATTTGTCTTACGGCACTTTTTCACTTCAATCATTATTGTTACTATCAGTTAACTATTAAAGGATAACCATGACAACATTATCTACTTTACGTAAATACAAAAAAGAAGGCAAAAAGTTTTCATGTCTAACTTGTTATGATGCGATGTTTGCACGCATGATGGAAAATGCAAAAATTGATACGATTTTAATTGGGGATAGTCTTGGTATGGTCGTACAAGGGCATGACTCTACGATACCTGTGACGGTAGATGATATGGTATACCATACGAGCAATGTTGCACGTAGTAATGATCATGCTTTGATTTTGGCAGACTTGCCTTTTATGAGTTATACCACGTTAGAAGACGCCATTGTTAATAGCCGACGCTTAATGCAGGCAGGTGCGCATGTTGTTAAACTAGAAGGCGGGGCAGAACTTTGTGAGATTGTATCAACACTTGCGAAAGTAGGGACTCCTACCTGCGTACATTTAGGGCTAACCCCTCAGTCAGTTAATGTGTTTGGTGGTTATACAATTCAGGGAAAAACTGAAGATAAAGCCCAAAAATTAATTGATGATGCTAAGGCAGTTGTAGAAGCAGGCGCTGCCATGCTGGTGTTAGAAGTTGTGCCATCTGATGTCGGTAAACGTGTTACAGAAGCCGTTGATGTGCCGGTTATAGGTATTGGCGCAGGTGCAGATACCGATGGTCAAGTGTTGGTAATGCATGATATGTTGGGCGTGACACATGGTCGTGTTGCACGTTTTGTGCATGATTTTTTGAGTGATGAACGTAACCAAAGTCGTAGTGTAGAAGCAGCATTTGCTTTGTTTCATCAAGCAGTGCAAGAGGGTAGTTACCCTTCAGTAGAAAATCAGTTTTTGATATAAAAGTTGTTGAAATATAAGCGTTAAAGCAAAAGGGCAATATACTTTGATATTGCCCTTTTTTTTGTTAAAAACGTTTACAACTGATTTTTTTTGTGGCTATTTATTGCTATCACTCTTGCATCCAACGGCGTATAATATCTTTTTTAGATTAAGTGAACCATATGAGTTTGGTTAATCACAAAATATAGAGGTAGCCATATGAACAGCCATAACAATCGTGACAGTGGACTCAAACAGCCACCAAAAACCATGCATCATATAGTCGCATTGCGTGATGAATTAAGAAAATTCCGTGAAGATAAACGCATTGCACTTGTACCAACAATGGGTAATTTACATGACGGTCATGTTTCTTTAGTAGAAATCGCAAAAAAACATGCAGATATTGTTGTGGTTAGCATTTTTGTTAATCCGACCCAATTTGGAGAAGGTGAAGATTTTGATAGTTATCCACGTACGCTAGAGGCAGATGTCAGTCGTCTCACATTAGCGGGTGCAGATATTGTGTTTGCGCCAAGTGTTGAGGAGATTTACCCAAATTCTCCATCTGAGATATCAACCAGCATAGATCTTGGTACAATGACGAAGCACTTGTGTGGCAAATCAAGACCAGGTCATTTTGATGGTGTTGGGCTGGTAGTCAGTAAGCTATTTAATATTGTACAACCTGATGTGGCCGTTTTTGGGAAAAAAGATTATCAACAGCTTGCATTGATTCGTCAATTAACCGAAGATTTAAGCTACCCAATTGAAATTATAAGAGCCCCCATTGTTAGAACGGAAGATGGTTTGGCATTGTCATCACGCAACCAGTATCTCACAGAGTCAGAGAGGCAACTTGCTCCTAAATTACATCAAATAATATACGATTTGTCTAAAAAAATAGAGAGAGGCGAGCATATAGTAATCGGGTTTGAAGAGCTATTAAATAAATCTTGCCAACGTATTAATGCTGCAGGGTTTGAAGTAGATTATTTGCAAATAATGACGCAAAAACTAGGACCAGCCACTAAGGCGGACAAAGAATTAGTCATTTTAGTGGCAGCTTGGCTGGGTAAAGCACGTTTATTAGATAATCAAGAAGTGATTGTCGATATATAGTATATTTGATGTTAAATTAAAAATGTCATGGTATAAAGGGATAACCAATGGATAATTTGCATGATTTAAATCGCTCAGAACACAGTAGCCAAGAAGGCATAAATGGCAGTAACGATGAGACCTTAGATTTATTAATTGTATCTGGTCGTTCTGGCTCTGGTAAGACCTCGGTTATTAATATTTTAGAAGATTTTGGTTATTATGCGATTGATAATTTGCCTTTGTCATTGGTAACCGATGCGGTAGATAAATTGATTACCAATACTAATATCCGTAAAATTGTTTTTGGGGTAGATGTTCGTACGCCTCGTGCCGACTTGAGCCATTTTGCAGATGTTTGTGATAGTTTACACAAAAAATATGATAAACAATCATTAAAAGTAATTTATGTAACCGCGCAAGAAAGTGTATTGGTTGCACGTTTCGATGCAACGCGTCGTATCCATCCGTTGATGGCAAACATTCATCCATCCATTAACAATGTTAAAAATCTACCCAGTGCGCTTAGTCAAGAAATAGCAATATTAAAACCAGTGGCAAGCTGTGCAGATATTACCATTGACACCAGTAGCCTAAATATTCATGAGCTAAAAGAAACGTTGCGTAATGTACTTGGCGTTGATAATCAAGTTAAGGTTAATGTCTTATCATTTGGGTTTAAACATGGCAGCCCGATTGATTCGGACTTTGTTTTTGATGTGCGTATTTTGCCAAACCCTCACTGGGAAAAAGAGTTAAGAGCACATACAGGGCTAGATCAACCTGTTAAAGATTTTTTTGCTAAATATCCAGAAGTTGAAGAAATGGGGCAAGATATTGCCAAACTGTTAAACCGTTGGTTACCAGAGTTTTTAAATAACAATCGGCATACAGTTACGGTTGCAATTGGTTGTACTGGCGGTAAACATCGCTCGGTGTTTATTTCTGAAATGGTTGCAAAATCGTTAGAAGAAAACTTACCAAAGGCAATGCAAGTGGCGGTTAAACATCGCGAAAAGCGATTCTGGAAATTATAAAGATAACTCAGAACATTTGTTTTACCACTATCCAGAGGTTAAACAAGTTAATAAAAATAGAGGTTAAGGTAGTAATATGGTAATTAATTGGGCAGAGCAAGATATGCGGATTTCTCGCACTGAGCTTAAAAAACAGCATGACAGGCTAAAAAGTATGGCTGAGCCATTGGCTAATCTTTCAAAAAAACAAATGAAAAAACTGCCAGTTAGTGATTATTTTTTGACAGAGTTAGAAGACCTAGCGGATATCACCAGTGCGAATGCCAGAAATCGCCAAATTAAACGTATTGGTAAAATTATTAGTGAAGAAGACAGGCATTCATTAGTCAATGCGTTGTTTGACATTTTATTTGCACCTGAACAGATTGCTAAAATTGATGCCTGGTATGCCCGACTAAACATACATGACGATGGAACACTTAAGCAATTTGTTAGGCAGTTTAAAGCATGTGAAAAAAACACACTCTATCAAATGATGTTGTGGATTGAATACGCAAAACACATGGCAGATGATGAATTATTAGAAGAGTCTGAGCAAGATTTACAAACATACATTCATGAAGTGGCGATTTTATCGAGATAACTTACTAAGGTTAAGACAATCCAAACTAAATGTAAGATGCTGATGTGAGATGTATATAAGTAGTATGTAAGAAGCGAGAAGGGAGTTTAGGTTGCAAGTGGGCAACAGTGTGGCTGACTTTATCTTTATATGCTTTTATAATCGAAAGACAGC
This sequence comes from Psychrobacter sp. HD31, assembly GCF_051097895.1. GTDB lineage: Bacteria > Pseudomonadota > Gammaproteobacteria > Pseudomonadales > Moraxellaceae > Psychrobacter. The sequence goes on along the minus strand of NZ_CP142525.1, from coordinate 1,406,155 downwards.
GGAATCTATTGATTTTTATTTCTTAAAAGCTGGGTATCCCATTGGTGAATTGCCTGATCTAACATTCGCTGGGGTTTATCCATCTCCACGAATGGCTGTTGTAAAAACTTTAAGGCAGTCGCTAATAGTTCGCTACATTTACGCTCATTACTGGTATCAATTGGGGTGGCGAGGTTTTGTTTTGATAGCTTCTGACCGTCATCATTAAGTACGAGTGGCAAATGATACCAATAGTCAATGAGTGGTAACTTTGCTATTTGCATAATCGCAATTTGGGCAGAGGTCATAGGCATGATATCCAACCCACGCATGGCATGAGTAATACCTTGTAATCCATCATCAATGCTAACGGCTAAAATATAATTAATCATATGGTTGCTGTTACTATCACGTCTGATGACCATATCACCAAGCATTTTTTGAGGGTTTTGCCACTGCATTCCCTGAATGCCATCAAAAAAGCCAATACTGTGGTTTGGTAGTTCAATACGCACTTTATGTTTATTTAGTTCTAGGGACTTATGAAGGCAATTTCTTGGATAAATGAATTGCCCTTTTAAATCCTTACGAGAACATTCACAGGCATAGCAAAGCCCATGTAACTCATCGTGAATATACTGGTTATAAAGTTTAGTCCGCTGTGATTGATAAATAACCTCATCATCCCAATGTAGCCCAAGATTCTCTAAATCGATTAATATTTGTTTACTAAACTCGGGCTTACAACGTTGGGTGTCTGTATCTTCAATGCGTAAAAGCCAATTACCAGCCATAGATTTAATATGGCAATAACTTGCTACTGCGGTGGTTAGTGAACCAAAATGAAGCTCACCTGTCGGTGAAGGGGCAAAACGACCGACGGGTTTTTTGATAGAAGAAGGTTTTAACGGTTGTTGAGTCAAGCCATACATTTAAATTAGCTTATATTGATGGTATTTAGCAAAAAACTGTCGACTTAGGTTTATTAATGGGTGGGATAAGCACAGTGATTTCAGTTCATGCAGTCGTTGAGTTAAATAAGCTCAGCATCTGCATGAATATTAAAATAGTTTGTATCTATTTTACCGATTTGCTTTACATGTTTGCGTGTGCCTGCTTTTCTTTCATTTCTGAAAGCGTCTTACAGTCAATACATTGTGTGGCGGTTGGACGAGCTTCAAGACGACGAAGTCCAATTTCTACACCACAAAGCTCACAAAAACCATAATCGCCTTCATCAATTTCTGATAATGACTTGTCAATTTTGCGAACAAGCTTACGTTCACGATCACGTGTGCGTAGCGTTAATGCAAATTCTTCTTCTTGAGTGGCTCGGTCATTAATGTCAGGCAGTGCACTGGACTCATCTTGGATATAGTCTTTTGTGCGGTTTGCTTCATCCAATAACTGGGTTTTCCAATTGGTAAGAATGCTGCGAAAATGCTCAAGTTGAGCATCCGACATATATTCTTCGCCTTTTTTGGGTTCGTATGGAGTGAATTTAGGTTCTTGTGTTTTGGTCGAAACCTTGCTCATGTGTTTGTGTCCTACAATACTTCCGCTTTGTTACGGTGATTAAAAACAGTACTATAAATCGCCAATATGACAAAGCGTTGAAACAATCAACTAAAAACAATAACGATATGTTTTGTTAAGTTTAAAATTAAATAAAACATAAACTGTTGTATTTAATCAAAAGACAATAGCGTATTTTTTTAACTAAATCAAGCAAACAAATGTATGCCATATATGAAATTACGTTTATTCGTTATTCATAAATTTACATTTTTACAAAAGCAAAACGCTTTTAGTGAAAATGTTAAACGCATATTAGTTGCTTGAATTACTTGGTTAATCTTTCAACTTTAGTGCTCATTGTGCCATCATCATATAGCCTTATCCATCTGTATCCTGGAGTCATTAACTCATCATAAGCAAAGGTATCTTGCTTGGGTTTATATTGGTAATTGGTTGATGGCGTTGTGTAAACATCAACGCTTTGGTGAGTTTGATGGCTTTTTTGATGGGTGTGCCCACTAATCACCGCTTTTACTTGCTTAAAAGGCATAATGGTTTGCCAAAAGTCATCGGTGTTGTTTAAAATGTGTTTGTCCATCCATTTTGAGCCAATTGGCAAGCTGTGGTGGTGCATAACAATAATGGCAGGTTTGTTATTATGGGTTAGCTGCTTGCTAAGCCAGGTTTGCGTTACATTGCTAATATTGCCATAAATTTTTCCTGCCACGCTGGAGTCTATCAATAATATTTGCCAATGTTTAGTTTCAATTATGTATTGATTAAGTAAACGAGAGTCGGGTTTACAGGCAATTAATTGTTGGTGATTAAATTCAGCTTCTGGATTTAGGATATCGGTAACGTCGTGGTTCCCTGGGATACAAGCAAATGGCACACCAGTTGCTGTTAATTTTGTAAAAATGTAATCATAGATGCTGGTGTCAATTTCATTTACTAAATCGCCAGTTAATAGTATTAAATCACAATGTGTATGGCTGCTAAGTGCTTGTTGTAGCGTATTGTTAAATCCGTCGTAGCCATTTATGCCGTTAACCATCTTGTTTCTGTCAGCAGATAGATGCAGGTCGGTAAGTTGTAGTATGTTAAAGGTGCTGCCTTTTTTATTAAATGGAGTTAAGGTTTTCATATCATTTGTAGGCATCTTATTATAGGAGTTGATTTTTTGTTGCCACTTTAGGCTAGTTATTTTTTGTTAGTTTTAAGCCAATCAAACTCGCAAAAAAACCAATGGCAAGTACCAGTACAATTGCTAAACCTGTTTGGATATCAAATAACACGCTACCCCAAACACCCGTGGTAACGGCTACTTGTGCCAATACTAAAGAGATAACAACCATCCCTTTGGGTGAGTTTGCCCATAGCCTAGATGTTAGTGCGGGTAAGACTAACAAACCACTGATTAATAAACTGCCGACTGCCTGTAACGAAATTGCACAAAATCCTGCTAACAATCCCATAAAAAATAACTTTTGCTGAGTTGGGTTAATGCCAGCAATACGAGCTAACGCATCATGGGTGGCGAGCTTAACTTGTGGTTGCCAAATCCAACGTAAAAATAGCAAACCAACAACAACCGAAACAGCTAATAATGGTAATTCTGACCAGTCTACCTCTAATAGATTACCAAATAAATAACCTAAAATGTTTGCCTGCTGTTGAGTCATTTGTGTCAGTGTGAGCAAACCGGCACACAACAAGCTAACAGCCACCACCGCAAGCACAGAGTCGGCAGGGAGTCGTTTATCATCAAGCAATGATAAAGCTACAACAACGAGCAAACTAACCAAACCAATACCTACGGCGTGTGGTAGGTGGCATAAAACGGACAACGCAACACCAAGCAGCGTGCCATGAGCCAAAGCATCAGAAAAAAATGCCATACGTCGCCACAATACGAGGCAGCCTAAAGGCGCCGATAAGAGTGCCAACAGGCTACCGGCTATCCATGCTGGTGCGATGATTGGTAGATAATCTATCATTTATTTATACCTCATCAGGCGAATGATGGTTACAGTTGTGATGATGGTGAATGTAAGGCTGCTCAAACTTATGTTCATTCAATACATCAGTAAAACCGTTGCCAAAGAGGCGTTGAAATTCGCTGGCATCTTGTATGTCGGTCGGTTGTCCTTCACAGCAAATATGTTTGTTAAGACAAATAACATGGCGGCTGCCTTTCATTACCCAGTGCAAATCGTGTGAGACGACCAGCATGGCACATTGTAAAAATTCTGGTAGCGAATCAATAAACTGGTATAGTAAGGTTTCACTTTCAGGGTCTAAGCCTTGCATTGGTTCGTCTAAAATTAATAGGTCTGGCTTATCAAACAAAGCGCGGGCAAGCAAAACACGTTGAGTTTCTCCACCCGATAAATTTATTAACTGTCGTTTTAATAATGGTTTGAGGGATAACTGGTCAAGTAAAAAGTTTTGTTCTTTTTTGCTAAGGTCTTTGCTGTCAGCTTGCTTAAGTAAGTCAAGTACTCGCAGTGGCAAGATGGTAGGTATGCTAAATTTTTGTGGAACGTACCCAATTTTTAGCTTATCGGTGCGTTCAATTTGCCCTGAAGTTGGCGCATGTAACCCCAAAATGAGCTTTACTAACGTCGATTTACCTGCGCCGTTAGGACCAATAATACTAATGGTATCATTTGCCATGATGCGCATGTTGATGTTAGATACAAGCGTTTGTTGATTAACCGAAAAACTGACTTTTTCAAGGCATACGAGAGGTGTTTGGGTGTTTTTTATTATTGAATTAGTCATGATTTAACTCGATTTTTACCTTTGGCATTTTTGGCATAATCCAGTCATTTCAATCGTGCTTGTTTCGACTGCAAATCCAATCTCTTTTTTGGTGCTATCCATTAGTTGTCTAACGGCTTTGTTATTACACTCTTGCACAGTTTGGCAGTTTGAGCATATTAAAAAAGCGGCGATGTGTTTTTCTCGTGGATGACAACAAGGCACAAAGGCATTGATAGAAGCCAATTGATGAATAAAACCAACTTCTAATAAAAAATCTAAACTTCTGTAAACGGTTGGTGGTGCAATTGTTTTTGCTTTACTGTTTGCTTTGTTATTGGTTTTATTCGTAGCAAGGATGTTCTTTTCTTGCATAATGCCCAGTAAGTCATAGGCCCCAATGGGCTTGTCAGCTTCTAATACAAGTTTATAAACTTGTTCGCGTAACTGGGTAAACCTCAGCCCATTTTCTTTACAGTATTGTTTTGCTTGATCAAGCCTTTGCTTAACAGAAGCCTGTGCATCGTGATGACATTTAGTATCTTCACAAATATGATGCACATCATGCACATGATCAGGTTGGGTTAGGGTGTCAGTAACGTTTGTCATAATACTAATTAAAAAGAGAAATAAGCCATTTTGTTATAATATAACAAAATCATTGATATGTTATTGATAGTGTAATAATATAACATTTTTTAAAATCAAAGTCTTGTTAGCGGGCTTTATAAAATCACTTACTTTAATCACTCACAATAGTAGCTATCAGTAAATTTAAGGCTACTATCAAAACATAAAACTGATAAACACCAAACTATGAAAAATATGACAATAAAAGAATCAACTAACCAGGCTATTATTAAATCAGTGTCTGTCGCAGTTTTGTTGGGCGCATCATTAACTTTAACGGCTTGTGGTAATAAAGCAGCAGAAGATAGTCACTCGGAACACGAGCATTCAGAACATGCAGAAGAAGGGCATGAGCATAATCATGAACATAGCCATGAACATGAGCACAATCATGACGAACATGCAGAGCATGACCATGAACATCATGATCATGCGCACGCTTCAGGACCAGCACAGGTTATTCCAGAGGGTTATACGGTTAACTTTGCAGTAAGCAACCATCCTTTGTTCTTGCTTAGTGAAGCCGTCACAAACGGCACAAACACGACGGTTAAAAAGTTGTTAAATGCTGGCGATGTCGGACACCATGGCAGCTTAAGCCCCAGTGATATGAAAACAGTAAAAGACAGTAAATATGTCGTTTGGTTTGGCAAAAACTTAGAAAGTAATTTAAGTGAAACACTTGAAAATGGTGACAACACTGTGACCATTCTAAATGAGGCGGGTATCAACAAATTAAAGCGCCGTGACTTGCAAATGCAAGAAATATCAGGGAGTAAAGATCCACACATTTGGTCTGATCCTCAAAATGCCAAAGTGATTGTAAACAAACTGGCAGAGTTGCATAGCCAAGCAAACCCTGAATATGCAGAGCAATACAAAGCCAATGCTAAAGCGTTTGCTACTAATTTAGATGAATTGGTTGCCAAACAAAAGGCAAAGGTGGGGGAGAGCAACAAATATTGGAGTTCTCATGATGCTTTTCAATATTTTGAGGCAGCATTAGGTGTAGAGCTGGTTGGTACGTTAACAACAGATCATGAAATCCCTGCAAAAGCGAGCCAAATTGTTTGGTTAACCAAAAATCGCCCATACGAAACCATGTGCTTAATTACACAATCTAAGCCTAAAGATGGGATCGTTAATAAATTAGCGCCTATCACCAATCGGGTATTAATTGAAGATATGAGCGACAGTGAGAGTTATTTACAGGCTTGGGGAAAAGAGTCTCAAAAGATAATTGATTGCTTAGCAAACAAATAAATGAGGTGGAATCTGTCATAGTATAAAAAAACATTACATAATACTTGCTAATATGTAAATAGCTACTTATAATGGTGCTGATTTCAACCATAATAAACAATATTTATTGTTCCTATAAATTTGGTTGATTGTAAAGAAATAATGATTTATCTATGACAGCAGGCCCAGCCAGTAGAAACAGCAAAGTTAAAATAAATAAAGCCCTTAAGCAAGAATCATGGATTTTATTTATCAGCATTTGTGTTCTAATAGTTATTGATTGGTTATGGTTGTCAAATGATACAGGGCAGTTAATACATGCAAAAAGTTTTGCACTAGGCGCATTACTTGGCTATTTAACACATGTTCTGTTTGTTTTGATTATGTTCCGATATAGCGGTGCAAAAGCAAGTAGAAATATTGTCAATCAGTTTTATCTTGGAGCAGCCATAAAGTGGTTCGTTACCTTGGTAGGATTCTCATTAATCTTTATTATCATAAGACCCCTATCAGCCTTGGCGCTGTTTATCGGTTTTATTGTAATGCAGATTAGTCACAGTTTAATAAGCTTGAAAATTAAATAGATTTAAAATCTGTTTTTAAATGTTTTTAAATTAAGCTTTCATAAATTTGCAGCATGCCTGTATTTGTTAATTATTTATTATATAAATTTAATAAATGGTCTTTACAAATACAGCAAATAACTTGTAATATAACCACTGAGCAGGCAAAGGCTTGCTGAATTTTAGTGCTTACTGGAAGAAGTTTAGATTATGGCATCAGAGCAACTGACCTCAACAGACTATATCTCTCACCACTTAACAAATTGGACATTTGGTAAACACCCACATGAAGGCTGGATGTTTGCAGAAACTAAAGAACAAGCGAGCGAAATGGGCTTTAACGCCATTCATGTCGACTCAATGCTTTGGTCAATTGGTTTAGGTATCATTTTTTGTCTAATTTTTTGGTTAGTTGCTAAAAAAGCAACTTCTGGCACCCCTGGCAAACTACAAGCATTCGTTGAAATGATTGTCGATTTTGTTAATAACAATGTTAAAGATTCCTACTCAGGCACATCTAAGCTAATTGCCCCACTGGCATTAACTATTTTTGTTTGGATCTTTTTAATGAATCTAATGGATTTGATTCCTGTTGACTGGATTCCAGTACTGGCACAAAAAATTGGTGCCGCAATGGGACATGATCCACATCACGTATACATGAAGATTGTACCAAGTACAGACCCAAATGTGACGCTAGGTATGTCTTTCTCAGTATTCGCACTAATTATCTTTTATAGTATTAAAGAAAAAGGGTTTGGTGGCTTTTTAGGTGAGCTAACCTTGCACCCATTTAGTACTAAAAATCCAGTCATGCAGGCTATATTAATCCCTGTAAACTTCATTCTTGAGTTTGTTACCCTAATTGCGAAACCAATTTCGTTAGGTTTGCGTTTGTTTGGTAACATGTATGCTGGTGAACTTATTTTCATCTTGATTGCCCTAATGCCATTTTGGATTCAATGGGCGTTATCTGTACCGTGGGCAATTTTCCACATTTTAGTAATTACACTTCAGGCGTTTGTGTTTATGATGTTAACGATAGTTTATCTGTCATTGGCTTCATCAACTGAACATTAATTTTGAAATACACATAGGTAAGAGGATTTCTCAATGGAATTAGCTGGTATGACAGTTTTAGCGGTTGCTTTGCTAATCGGTTTCGGTGCACTAGGCACTGGTATTGGCTTCGCTATCTTGGGCGGTAAGTTCTTGGAAGGCGTTGCGCGTCAACCTGAGCTTGCTTCACAACTACAAACTCGTATGTTTATCGTAGCAGGTCTACTTGATGCTGTGCCAATGATTGGTGTTGGTATCGCAATGTTGTTATTATTCGCTAACCCTCTAGCATAATTTTAGTGCCGATTGTTGGATGTTGGTTATTACCAACACCCAGCAAAGCGTTAGACTGAACTATTACTTTAGTCTAATATTCTAAGTATAAAGGGATAGTTCATTTCAAACTTAATACTAAGCATAGAAATGAAGAATAATCAATAACGAGGTGATCACGTGAATATCAATAGTACCTTAATCGGTCAAGCTATTGCATTTGCAATATTCGTGATTTTCTGCATGAAGTTTGTGTGGCCTCCTTTAATCAACGCAATCAATGAACGTCAGAAGAAAATCTCAGACGGTTTGAATGCAGCAGAGAAGGCAAAAGCAGACTTAGCAAGTGCAGAACAAGAAGCTCAAACTGAGCTTAACGATGCAAAAGCAAAAGCAGCAAGCTTAATTGAGCAAGCGAACACCCGTGCCAATCAGATGATTGAAGACGCGAAGGTTCAAGCTCAAGACGAAGCAGAGCGTATTCGTCAGCAAGCACATGCTTCGATTGATCAAGAAGTCAATCAGGCTCGTGAAGGCTTACGTGCTCAGGTCGCAGACTTAGCAGTGCAGGGTGCAGAAAAAATTCTACAAGATAATGTAGATGCACAAAAGCATGCGAGTATGCTAGATAAACTTGCAGCTAAGCTGTAATTTACAAATGTAAATTGTGAGGAGACAATGGCTGAATTATCTACCCTAGCAAGACCTTATGCAAAAGCTGCATTTGATTATGCTAACGAAAATGGTGTTATTAATGAATGGGAAACCTTCTTTAATAATGCAAAACAAGTGGTCGAAAACGACAACTTTAAAGAATTGCTCAGCAACCCAGCCATTTTTGCTAAGCAAAAAGTTAATACGTTAGTAGAGCTACTTAATTCATCTACAGATGTAGAAGTGTCTCCACAACTAAATAACTTTGTGACGCAGCTGGCTGATAACGAGCGCTTAGCTCTAATCCCACAAATTGATACGCATTTTAAAGATTTAAAAGCAAAAGCACTTAAACAAATAGATGCTTATGTGACAACAGCGTATCCATTAACTGATAAACAACGAACAGAAATCCAAACTAAACTTGCAGCGTCTATGAATGCGACGATTATACTGCATGAAGAAGTTGATAGCAGCTTAATTGCTGGTGCAACAATTAAAGTGGGTGATAAAGTCGTTGATGATTCAGTACGTGGTAAACTAAAACAGTTAAAAACACAGTTGACCGCTTAATTAAACAAACATTAAGTGGGTTATCATAAATTAAAGGAAACAAGGCAATGCAACAATTGAATCCAGCGGAAATCAGTAATCTGATTAAGCAGCGAATTCAAGACCTTGATGCGGGTGCAACTGCAAAAAATGAAGGCACGATTGTCAGTGTATCTGACGGTATTGTGCAGATTCATGGTCTTGAAGATGCCATGTACGGTGAGATGATTGAGTTTGAAGGCGATGTTTATGGCATGGCACTAAACTTAGAACAAGACTCAGTCGGCGCGGTTGTACTAGGTGATTACTTAAATCTTCAAGAAGGTCAAAAAGCTTACTGTACTGGTCGTATCTTAGAAGTACCAGTCGGTCCAGAACTTTTAGGTCGTGTTGTTGATGCTTTAGGTAACCCAATCGATGGTAAAGGTCCTATTAACGCTAAATTGACTGACAAAGTAGAAAAAATTGCACCAGGTGTAATTGCTCGTCAATCTGTTGATCAGCCAGTAATGACTGGTTATAAATCTGTTGATACAATGATTCCAATTGGTCGTGGTCAGCGTGAACTTATCATTGGTGACCGCCAAACTGGTAAAACCGCATTGGCAATTGATGCGATCATTGCGCAAAAAGATTCTGGTATTAAGTGTGTATACGTTGCTGTTGGACAAAAACGTTCTACCATTGCAAACGTTGTACGTAAACTAGAAGAAACAGGTGCTTTAGAATATACTACGGTTGTTGTTGCATCAGCTTCTGAGCCTGCAGCACTACAGTACTTAGCACCATATTCTGGCTGTACAATGGGTGAATACTTCCGCGATCGCGGTGAAGATGCACTTATTATTTATGATGATTTATCTAAGCAAGCAGTTGCGTATCGTCAAATCTCATTGCTACTTCGTCGTCCACCAGGTCGTGAAGCTTATCCTGGTGATGTTTTCTACTTACATTCACGCTTACTTGAGCGTGCAGCGCGTGTAAACGCAGAGTACGTAGAAGAGTTTACAAATGGTGAAGTTAAAGGACAAACTGGTTCATTAACTGCATTACCAATTATTGAAACTCAAGCAGGTGACGTATCCGCATTCGTACCAACAAACGTAATCTCTATTACTGATGGTCAGATTTTCTTAGAGTCTAACTTATTCAACTCGGGTATCCGTCCTGCCGTTAACGCGGGTATTTCGGTATCACGTGTTGGTGGTTCTGCTCAAACTAAGATCATTAAAAAGCTATCTGGTGGTATCCGTACAGCATTGGCTCAGTATCGTGAATTGGCAGCGTTTGCTCAGTTTGCTTCTGATCTTGACGATGCAACCAAACAGCAGTTAGCACATGGTGAGCGTGTAACAGAGCTAATGAAGCAAAAGCAATACGCACCAATGTCTATTGCTGATCAAGCGGCGGTAATCTATGCATCTAATGAAGGCTACTTTAATGATGTGCCTGTTGAAAAAGTAGGCGATTTTGAAGAAGCATTCTTACGTTATCTAAAAGACGAGCAGTCTGATTTAGTAAATGAAATCAATGATACTGCTAATTATAATGATGATATTGCAGGTCGTTTAAAGGCTGCAGTTGAAACATTCAAGCAAGATCAAAGCTATTAATTTATTAAAGCCATCAATGGTAAATTCTATTGATGGCAAATAAATTTCACTGCTTTATTAACCCTTCACTTTGGGAATATTATGGCAAGCTTAAAAGAAATTCGTGCAAAAGTCACAAGTATTAAAAGTACACAAAAAATTACTCGTGCGATGCAAATGGTTGCAGCGAGTAAGATGAAACGTGCCCAAGACCGTATGGAAGTTGGTCGCCCGTATGCAGATAGTATGCGTCGTGTCGTTTCTCATTTAGTACGTGCTTCTTCTGACTATAAGCACCCATATATGCAAAGTCGTCCAGTCAATAATGTTGGCTATATTGTTGTTAGTTCTGATCGCGGTCTCGCTGGTGGTCTTAATATCAACTTATTTAAGACTTTGATGAAAGATGTAAAAAGCTATCAGGAACAATCGGTCGGTGTTGAATTTGCCGCAATTGGTTCTAAAGGTGTTTCATTTTTCAAAAACTTTGGTGGGAAAGTTACCTCAGTTACAACTGATTATGGTGATAACCCAACCTTCGAACAATTAAATGCTCCAGTTCAGGCAATGCTTGACGACTATGACAACGGTAAGTTAGACAGTATTTATTTGGTTTATAACCAATTTGTAAATGCGATGACACAACAACCGACAATCAGTCAGTTAGTACCCTTACCAGAAGGTGCATTAGCCGAAGATTCTGGTGTACAAACAGAGCATGGTTGGGATTATATTTATGAGCCAGACATTAAGTCACTTGTAGATGGCCTAATGGGTCGATATGTTGAATCTATTGTTTATCAAGCCGTGATGGAAAACATTGCGTCGGAGCAATCAGCTCGTATGGTAGCAATGAAAGCAGCAACCGATAATGCTGGCAACCTAATTGATGATTTACAACTGGTATATAACAAGCTGCGTCAAGCGGCGATTACACGAGAAATCTCGGAAATCGTTGGCGGTGCTGCTGCTGTTTCATAATTGACAAAAAAATTCATGGAGAACGCAATGAGTAGCGGTCAAATAGTACAAATTATTGGCGCGGTTATCGACGTAGAGTTCGACCGTAAAGAAGTACCACAGGTGTTTGATGCACTAAAAGTAGATGGTACAGAAACAACATTAGAAGTTCAACAACAGCTTGGTGACGGTGTGGTACGTACCATTGCAATGGGCTCTACAGAGGGTCTAAAGCGTGGTCTTCCTGTATCAAATTCTGGTGCGCCTATTTCTGTGCCAGTGGGTACAGCAACACTGGGTCGTATTATGGATGTATTGGGTCGACCAATTGATGAATGTGGCGAAGTTAATGCCAAAGAAACATGGTCTATTCACCGTCAAGCACCAACTTATGATGAACAAGCAAACAGTACAGAATTGCTAGAAACTGGTATCAAAGTTATTGACTTGTTATGCCCGTTTGCTAAAGGTGGTAAAGTTGGTTTGTTCGGTGGTGCCGGTGTTGGTAAAACAGTTAACATGATGGAATTGATCAACAACATCGCATTGAAACATTCTGGTCTTTCAGTATTTGCTGGTGTTGGTGAGCGTACTCGTGAAGGTAACGACTTCTATCACGAAATGCAAGAAGCTGGCGTTGTAAACGTTGAAAACTTTGAAGATTCTAAAGTTGCGATGGTTTATGGCCAGATGAATGAGCCACCTGGAAACCGTTTACGTGTTGCATTGACTGGCTTGACAATGGCGGAGTACTTCCGTGATGAAAAAGATCCAGCAACTGGTAAAGGACGTGATGTTTTATTATTCGTTGATAACATCTATCGTTATACTTTGGCAGGTACTGAGGTATCAGCACTATTAGGTCGTATGCCTTCTGCGGTTGGTTATCAACCAACACTAGCTGAAGAAATGGGTATTTTGCAAGAGCGCATTACGTCAACTCAATCTGGTTCTATTACTTCTGTACAAGCGGTTTATGTACCAGCGGATGACTTGACCGATCCATCACCAGCAACAACATTTGCTCACTTAGATGCAACTGTCGTACTAAGTCGTGATATCGCTTCTCAGGGTATCTATCCAGCGGTTGACCCACTTGACTCTACCTCTCGTCAGTTAGACCCACAAGTCATTGGTGAAGAGCACTATACAGTAGCACGTGGTGTTCAGATGGTTCTACAACGCTATAAAGAGTTAAAAGATATTATCGCCATTCTTGGTATGGATGAGTTATCAGAAGAAGATAAACTGACTGTTTATCGTGCTCGTAAAATTCAGCGTTTCTTATCGCAACCTTTCCACGTTGCAGAAGTGTTTACTGGTGCGCCTGGTAAATATGTATCATTGCGTGATACGATTGCTGGATTTAAAGCAATTATCGCTGGTGAATATGATGACTTGCCAGAACAAGCCTTCTACATGGCTGGTGGAATTGATGAAGTTTTAGCGAAAGCTGAAAAAATGAAAGCTGAAGCATAATTAGTATCTAAGGAGTGAATCATGGCAACTTTTCAATGCCGAGTGGTAAGTGCTCGTGAAGAGCTTTATGCTGGTGAAATCAGCATGCTGGTTGCCACAGGTTCTGAAGGTGAGCTTGGTATTTTACCAAACCACACCCCATTGATTACTTTGTTAAAGCCAGGTCCTATGCATATAAAAACTGCAGATGGCAATGAAGAAATGATTTATGTTTCTGGTGGTGTTTTAGAAGTTCAGCCTAAGCTTGTAACTGTACTTGCTGATACAGCAATGCGCGCTGCTAATCTTGATGAAGCGCAAGTGATTGCTGCTCGTAAGAAAGCAGAACAAATGCTGACGAACCAAAATGATACTGTACAAACCAATGCAGCATTAGCGTCATTAGCAGAATCTGTTGCTCAGTTGCAAACCATTAAGAAATACAAAAACAGAGCCTAAAAATCAGTTTTTTGATTAAAAGCCCAAGAATTCTTGGGCTTTTTTATTATGTTGAATATATCTAGTTACAATGTTAATATGCTTCTATTGTATAAATTATAAGTTTCTGAGGACTAGAAAATGTCAATAACAGAAGAAGAACAGGCACCACGAATTCTCATTGTTGAAGATGATGAACGTTTAGCAACTTTAACACAAGATTATTTGCGTAAAAATGGACTGGATGTTGCCATTGAAACGGATGGTAATAGAGCAATTAATAGAATTATTACTGAGCAACCTGATTTAGTTGTCCTTGATGTGATGTTGCCTGGTGCAGATGGTCTAACGGTATGCCGTGAGGTACGTGGCGAGTATACGAAGCCAATATTGATGTTGACTGCCCGTACCGATGACATGGATCAAGTGCTCGGGTTGGAAATGGGTGCAGATGATTATGTTGCAAAACCAGCACAGCCACGCGTGTTGCTTGCTCGGATTCGTGCTTTGCTGCGTAGAATAGACATAACACCAGTAGAAGAGGTGCCACAGCGCATCGCATTTGGACCATTAGTAATCGACAATGGTGGACGCTCTGTTACATTGAATGATGAGTTGGTTGACTTCACCAGTGCAGAATATGACCTGTTATGGTTGCTTGCATCAAATGCGGGTAAAATTTTGTCTCGAGAAGATATTTTTGAGCGCTTACGTGGTATTGAATATGATGGTCAAGATCGTTCAATTGATGTGCGAATCTCGCGTATCCGACCTAAAATTGGTGATGACCCTGATAATCCTAAGCGCATTAAAACGGTTAGAAGTAAGGGTTACTTATTTGTTAAAGAGTAGCTTTTAAATATATTAAGCCAGCAACGATTGTTGGCTTTTTTGTTTTATCCTCTTTCATGTTATGTATCTTTTTTTATACTCATTAATATCAATTTAACCGTAGTCAATTAGTAATATCTAAATCAAGTCAATCTTATGTGTTCATTCTTTCAACGTAAAATCTTTATTCGTATATATGCTGGTTTATTACTAGTATGTTTGGTGGCTGCTTTTTTTGTCGATTTTGCAATCAATGTAATCAATAATAAACGTATTGAGTCATACAGGGATAATATGGCAACCAGTGCTTTATACTTGGTAGCTGAAGGTGTTGCAAGAAATGAAAACGATGCTGATAAACTTTATTGGCTAGAAGATGCCAGCAGTCTTTTTGGGGCACCATTTTCTATTATCCCTTTAGATAAAGCACAGTTTAATCAAAAAGAACTGGAACGGTTAAATAGTTCATATTCGGTCGTTCGTTATAATAAAGACTCTAAGTTAGGTACTATTTACCATAGAATATTTGATACCAATCAGCTAGTGACGACAGAGCTTGCCGAAGTGTCAGAGCAGCAAGTGCGTGCGATGTCTATTTTTTTGTTAGATGACTTATCACATTACCAAGGATTTGAAAGTAAGAAACAAAGACTTGAGTTTTTATCCAAAAAATTCCCTTTTCCTATGAGTTACCAAAATCATGCCAATATTGAAATGGATGATGATCAGCTTATTCGTTTAAGGCGTAATGAGGTTGTCATACAGCTTGGTAATACTAGTAATTCAGGCAATCATACCTTTAATGTGCTTGTGCCAACCGAAATGAATGATGTTGCCATTATTTTAGGACCCATTCAAAGATTTAATTGGCTGCCGCTTCAACTTTTTTTAGGTGTGTTGGCAGCCAGTTTGTTACTGATTAGTTTAGGGGTTTATATCCTAATTTACCCACTTGATAGGCGATTAAAGTTGGTAGAACGGGGCATGCAAGATGTAAATGATGGTAAATTAGGCACTCGATTGCATGTTAGTGGAAAAGACGAAATTTCGCGTGTTGCTTCTACTTTTAACTCAATGACTGCGCATATTCAACGATTAATTGAATCACAACGTGAGTTAACGCGGGCAGTATCTCATGAGCTGAGAACGCCGGTTGCACGGATTCGTTTTGCAGTAGAAATGATAGCTGACACAGATGACGTTGAATCACGTCAAACTCAAAAAGAGTACATTGATGAAGATATTGATGAACTTAATAATTTGATTGATGAGATTTTAACTTATGCGAAGTTAGAAGAGGGCTCCCCTAAATTAGATTGGGAAATGGTAGACCTTAAACAACTGGTTAATCAAGTTATTAGAGAAACGAATGCCCTTGGCAAGCCAATCAAAGTGGTCAGTGCGTTACATGGGGTGCGTTTTAAATCAGAAGCAGATCATAGATACATACACAGAGTGGTACAAAACCTTGTAAGTAATGCATTACGTTATGCAGATAAAAATATTATTGTGAGTGCAGGCATTAAAAAAGGCAAAGCTTTTGTTAGTGTTGAAGATGATGGATATGGTATCGCTGAAGAGGATAGGGATAAAGTCTTTATTCCCTTTACAAGATTAGATGATAGCCGCACGCGATCGACTGGTGGTTATGGTTTGGGGCTATCCATTGTTTCTCGTATTGCATTTTGGTTTAATGGAGAAATAAAAGTAGATGATAGCCCGATTCTTGGTGGGGCAAGATTTACGATGACCTGGCCTGAAAAACAACTAACAAAAACGATCGCAGCTGATGAAATGGCACAGGAGCATAGTGAACAAAAAGTGATAACAGATACAAACATTGGATTGTAATTAGTTAACGTTTTTATCTGTTACCTTAGACAGCAGGGGAAGATGCACAGTAACTTGCAGGCCGCCTTCTGGGTGATTAATTGCTTCTACGTGCCCATGGTGTAAATGGGCAATACGGTTAACAATAGCAAGCCCTAAACCACTCCCTTTTGTTGTGCGGGCAGTTTCGCCGCGCTCAAAGGGCTGCATAATACGTTCTAATTGATCGTCATCTACGCCTTCACCACAGTCTCTTACGCCTATAATTAATTTTTCTTTCGCTTGTTGAGCCAATGCAGATTGTGCTGTTATTTTAACATCCTCCTCCGCTGGTTCCATAGATTCTTTTAATTGATTAAACGTGGGTACAATTTCTGCTGTTAGATAAATAGGTGGTTTACCATATTTATTTGCGTTGTTAACTAAGTTAATGATTAATCGTTTGATTGATAAGGACCGAAGTGGAATTGGCGGTAGTGCTTTTGATGGTTCATAAATAATGGGTGTGGGTGCAAACTGGACGATGACTTCATGAAAAATAGCGCCTAAGTCGGTTAGATGAACGGGTTCATCTGAACCATCTTTCATAAATGAGATAAACTGTTCAAGAATCGCATCCATATCTTCAATGTCATAAATTAACCCTTCTCTAAAAAACTCATCAGGTAGCATTTCGGCAGTTAAACGCATGCGTGTTAAAGGTGTACGCAAATCGTGCGATATGCCAGCCAGCATAATGGTTCGCTCTTTTTGTGCTTGATTAAGTGTGGTAAATAAACGGTTAAAAGCAAGGTTCACTTGACGAATCTCTGTTGACCCTTTGTTTGTTGGCAAGGTAGAGGCTTGACCCATTTGTATATAGTTATTGGCAGCACGTTGTAAGTGCCGTAATGGGCGATTTAGCTGACGTGCTAGCAATAAAATGGTTAGCAAAGTTAAAATGGGAATGCCAAGTAAAAAAGAGACAATGAGGGTGGGATTATATTGTGAGTAATAAGTGACGGGCTCACGTATCCAATACTCTGGATGTTTGCTATCTTGCACCCATAAATGAGAGGTAGGCTTAAATTTAAAGAACACTTGAATAGGGCGATTCATTTGTTCGCTCATTTCTTTTTGCATAATATCGGTAAAAAAGCCAGCAAACTTTTTTTCTTCTACTGTTGGAAACTCAGCAGGGTCGTCAATGAATGCCGTATGCATTTTGCTACGCAATCGCTCACGTTCTTCATGCGTTTTAAAACCATTTTGGCTAATGTCATCTAAAATATTAAGTTCGGTTGCCAAATAACGAGAATGGTTTTTTAACTCTGGTAAATAAAAACTGCGCCAAAAAAACCAAATAGATAACCCCACACTGATCATGACAATAAACATGACCATTAATGTTGTTTGCCAGGTATTTGAGTAGCTACTACGCAATAGGCGACGTTTGCGATTGGGTGTTTGTGGTTTTTTCATGTGCGGTTCATCAGTGCCTTGTTTGTTTGTTATTGTAAGGAATTTAGTGATGGCTAGCAAATAACGGATTTATATTGCCTGCTATCGTAGCAAATTGATAGTAAAAAATTTAATAATTAGTTGTTTATATTGTGAATTTATTTTTAGCATGGTATAATAGCTGCCTTTTTGGTGTACCTACACAGAAAGAATTGAAAGAGAGAATTCATATGGTAGTTATACGTTTAGCACGTGGCGGTGCCAAAAAACGCCCGTTTTATCAAGTAGTTGTAGCTGACCAACGTCGTTCACGCGACGGTCGTTATATCGAAAACATCGGTTTTTACAACCCACTAGCCAAAGAGTCAGAAGAAGGTCTTCGTCTGAACATGGAAGCATATAATGCTTGGGTTGCTAAAGGTGCGCAACCTTCTGACCGTGTTAAGAGTCTTGCTAAAGGCTATACGCCTTCTGACGCTTAATAAGACGATTTTTTGTTGATATTATCGACTATTTTAGAATGGTCGATAATAAAGTAGAGCATGGCTCTACAAATGTTAATCAAGCAGTTTTATAAGAAGTGCTGATATGTCTGTTAATGTAAATACAACTGATTTTAATAGCAAAGACTTGATTAAAATTGGTCAACTAAAAAAGCCCTACGGCATTAAAGGCTGGCTTTGGGTGTTTAGTGATACCGATAATCGAGAAACCATCTTTGCGATGCAACCTTGGTATATAAAAACAGCAACAGGTATGAAGCCACTAACAGTTATTAAATGGCGAAAGCAAGGTGCTGGGCTGGTTGCTCAATTTGAGCAAATACCTGACCGCAATATTGCTGAAACCATGAATGGTGTTAGTATTTGGACGAGTAAAGATAGTTTACCTCAAAACGATGAAGACGGATATTATTGGTCGGATTTGATTGGGCTAACTGTACAAACAAGCGCTGAAGAATGCTTAGGTAAAATTAGCGAGTTGTTTGAGACGGGCGCACATGACATTATGACAGTTAAACCAACTGCTGATAGTGTTGATAATGAAACGCGCTTAATTCCATGGCACAAACAAACGGTTGTGTCGGTAGATTTAGATAACAAGGTAGTGGTTGTCGATTGGCAAACAGATTACTAAGTTATTAGTCGTTATGTTAGTAACTATTTTTTTAACAAAATTGTTTAATCTGATTGGTGGTGCATTATGTACTTTGCAGTAATTAGTATCATGCCTGATATGTTTGCTGCAATTAGTGACTTTGGCATTACCAGTCGAGCAATTGCGCAAGGTAAGGTGACACTGGATTGTATCAATCCTCGTGATTTTACCAGCGATAATTATCGACGTATTGATGAGCGCCCTTTTGGGGGTGGTCCTGGTATGGTAATGATGGCAGAGCCTTTGGCAAAAGCCATTACCCAAGCCAAACAACTGGCAAAACAGCATGGTTGTTGTGTTGATAGTGAACAAAATTTACAAAATTGCCCAGTGGTGTATTTATCACCACAAGGTGAAACCTTAACCGAAGGCAGCGTTGTGCCAATGGCAAACTACGATGGCATGATTTTATTGTGTGGTCGTTATGAAGGGGTAGATGAACGTTTACTACAAAAATATGTTGATAGACAAATATCTATCGGGGACTACGTACTAACGGGTGGCGAGCTGCCTGCAATGGTACTGATGGATAGTGTGATACGTCGCCTGCCCGATGTTATGGGAGATGACCAATCTGCACAGCAAGATTCTTTTGTTGATGGCTTGCTAGATTGCCCACACTACACCAAACCGACAGAATTTGAAGGCGAAAGTGTACCAGATGTTTTATTGTCTGGGCATCATGCCAATATTGCAAAATGGCGTTTTGTGCAACAAGCAACTCGTACAAAAAATTTAAGGCCTGATTTGTGGCAAGCTTTTAAACCAAGCAAGCAGCAAACTAAATGGCTAACAGCTGCCAACATTGATTAACAAACAATAGATGTAAATAAATTATTAATCATTTTGTTGTATCAAATTAAGACGTGATACAGTAATTAACAAAAAACAGGTGACATGCACAGCAACACTGTGCCTCTATCATCTTATGTGAGGAGATATAACTCATGAGTAACAGTCATCCATTAGTTCAAGCCGTTGAAAACTCTCAACTACGTGAGCACCCAAGCTTTGGTCCTGGTGACACTGTAACCGTACAAGTAAAAGTACGTGAAGGTGACCGCGAGCGTCTACAGGCGTTTGAAGGCGTTGTCATTGCTATGCGTAAGCGTGGTATTAACTCAGCATTTACTGTTCGTAAAATTTCTAGCGGTATTGGTGTTGAGCGTGCATTCCAGCTTCATTCACCACTAATCGACAGCATTGAAGTTAAGCGTCGTGGTGATGTGCGTCGTGCTAAGCTTTACTACTTACGTGAGCGTTCTGGTAAGTCAGCTCGTATCCGTGAAAAGCTTGCTGTGCGTAAAGACGAAGCTTAATTGACAAGCAATATAAGCAGTTTTTACCCAAAAATCCCATTTTAACTCATTAACTAAGTTTAATAGATGGGTACACCAAAAAAATAAACCTCAGTCGAAAGATTGAGGTTTTGTTTTTTGTGCTAGTATTATATTCTTCTGTATAAAATGATTTAAGATTTGACATGCCAACAGCCAACCAAACCGCACAGTTTGATAAAAGTGCGCATTTAGCACATATTATTAAAGGGTTACCAAATTTACCAGGTGTTTATCAGATGCTAGGTAAAAATGGTGATATTTTATATGTGGGTAAGGCCAAATCATTAAAAAATAGAGTAAATAGTTATTTTGCTAAAACCATTGATCACCCTAAAACACGGGCATTGGTTAGCCGTATTCATGATATAGAAACCATCATTACCCGTAGTGAAACTGAGGCATTATTACTAGAGCAAAATCTAATTAAACAAAATCGTCCGCCATATAATGTGGTGCTAAGAGATGATAAATCTTACCTGTATGTGTTTATATCGGCGGATAAAAAATACCCACGTTTGGCGTATGGTAGAGGAAAAGGCAATCATCAGCACGGGCGTTTTTTTGGACCTTATCCATCTGCATATGCGGCCAAAGAAACTTTAGTATTATTAAAAAAAATTTTTCAAGTACGCCAATGTACAGACAGCTTTTTTAAGCAGCGCCAACGCCCATGCCTTGAATATCAAATTAAACGGTGTAAAGCACCTTGCATGGGCTTGGTTTCTACCGAAGAATACGCCCAAGATGTAGAAAATACCATTGCCTTTTTAAAGGGTGATGGTGGGGAAATTCAACAGCAGCTGGTTACCAAAATGGAAGCAGCTGCCGAGGATCTACAATTTGAGCAGGCTTCGGTGTACCGTGATCAGTTGGCTATGCTGAGAGAGGTACAGTCTCGTCAGGCGGTATATAAAGTAAAAGGAGAGGCAGACATTATTGCCATTACCTCACAGGCAGGCATTATCTGTGTGAGTGTATTGACGGTGCGTAATGGGCAAGTTCTTGGCGGTAATCATTACTTCCCCGACCTTAACTATGCAGATGAGTTAGCCGAAAACTTGTCACAGTTTATATTGTCGTTTTATTTTCAGGTGAGTGATGATTTGCCTGCCGAAATTATTTTAAGCCATCAGTTACCCGACCAAAATGCGGTGCAAGAGGCATTGATTACCCACTTTGGTAATAAAACACACCTAAAAACTAAAGTTAGAGAACATAGAGCAGAGTGGCTGGAACTTGCTAACTTAAATGCAAATAACGCCTTAAAGACTAAGTTAGGTGACTACCTTGAGCTGCACGCTCGGTTTACAGCGTTAAAAGAAGTGTTAGCTCAAGTGAGTGAGCGCCCAATTGATCGTATTGAATGTTTTGATATCTCGCATACGATGGGCGAGGCAACAATTGCAAGCTGTGTGGTGTGTGATGCAGGTGGATTACGCAAGCGAGATTATCGGCAATATGCGATACATGGTATTGTCGGTGGAGACGATTATGCTGCCATGACCCAAGCTTTAACTCGCCGTTACAAAAAACAGCCTTTACCTGATGTGCTTTTAATTGATGGGGGTAAAGGGCAACTGAATATGGCAAAAGAGGTGCTAACCGAGCTTGGTATTTTAGACGATACGTTACTGATTGGTGTGGCAAAAGGGGAAGGGCGTAAAGCAGGGCTAGAGGTTTTGCATTTTATTAACCATCATCCGTTAGACTTACCAGCTGACAGTAAAGCATTACATTTGATTATGCATATCCGTGATGAAGCACACCGATTTGCAATTACCGCGCATCGTAAAAAACGTGATAAAAAACGTTCATCATCCGTGCTAGAAGTGATACCAGGATTGGGGGCAAAACGCAGACGTGATTTGCTTAATCACTTTGGAGGTATTCAAAAAGTGCTTGGTGCATCGCAACAAGAGTTAGCCGAGGTAAATGGCATTGGCACGGTTATGGCAAGTACCATTTATAAAGCGTTACACGAATGATGAATAGGCAGTCTCAGTGCTAAACTTTCTTTTTAAAACCTGTTAAGATGATTCGTCTGTTTTTTTACTCCTGCTAGATTAAGGAATCATCTATGTCTTCTAGCAACGCACAATGGATGCTGAAAGATTCGCTTATTGCCATTTTAGTGGTGGTGCTTTGGGGATTTAACTTTGTACCTATCAAGGTCACATTACAGTATCTAACACCATTTGAATTAGGTACCGTCCGTTTTTTATTTGCGGTGATTCCAATGTGTTTTTTTATGGCATTACCAAAAGTGCGCTGGCGATGGCTACTAATGTCTGGCTTGTTACAAGGATTTGGGCAATTTAGCTTGATGTTTGTTTCAATAGAAGTTGGTATGACAGCTGCCCTTGCCAGTGTGCTTGCGCAAACACAAATCTATTTTACGGCATTTGGTAGCTTTTTAATTTTTCGCAGTCGCCCTAGTGTTTTGTTATGGGTAAGTATGGGCACAGCGGCAATTGGGTTGCTTTTTTATGGTTATAGTGCGGTTTCTACAGGTGGTGAGGTGACCATACTTGGCATTATTTTGATGTTGGGTGCGGCTGCTATGTGGTCTGGTGCAAATATGGTAGCAAGAGTGGTAGCAAAAGAGAGCCAAAATTATAATCCGCTGGGCTATATTGTTTGGTCAAGCTTACCTGCCGCAGTGTGCTTTATGATTGTGGTGGCAATTACATCACCAGATGCAAGCAAGTGGCTAGTGTGGCAGACCTATCAAGAGATTACTCCCATTTTATGGATGTCATTTATGTATTTAGGCTGGGCATCAACTATTGTGGCTTATGGTTTGTGGACTCAGTTGCTTAAACGTCATGATGCGAATAAAGTTGCCCCGTTTAGCCTTGGTGTACCCATTACAGGAATGTTTGCAGGTATCTGGATTTTAGGTGAAGCCGTTGATAAATGGCAATGGATAGGCACGGCATTTATTGGTTTGTCGCTGTTGATTGTCATGTTTGCGCCTAAATGGTTTAAAAAATGGGCTTAAGATAATAGGCTATGATTTACGATAAAAAAACCGCTCACTATTTAAATAGCTGAGCGGTTTTTATAGATTGGCTAGTCAAAAAGTGTTGGATTTAATTTTGCCATTTAGCAAACACTAATGAGCCATTTGTACCACCAAAACCAAAACTGTTTGAAACGGCATAATTTAAATCTTCAACTTGCCTTGCCGTATGCGCTACATAATCGAGCTTTAGTTCGGCACATTTTTCATCCAAATCATCTAAATTTATGGTTGGTGGAATAATTTGTGTTTGCAACGCTTGTATGGTTGCAATGGCTTCTACCGCACCAGCTGCACCCAATAAGTGACCAGTCATTGATTTGGTTGAGCTAACCAAAGCATTTGTGCCAAATAAGTTAGCAATTGCTTGGCTCTCTGCCACATCACCAGCTGGGGTGCTGGTACCATGGGCGTTAATATAGCCCACGACCTTTGGTTCAATGCCGGCATCATTTAATGCATTTTGCATGGCACGTTTTGCGCCATCACCATCGCTTGGTGGTGCGGTAATGTGGCTTGCATCATCGCTCATGCCAAAACCGACTACCTCAGCTAAAATATGTGCACCACGCGCTTTTGCATGTGCTAAGCTTTCTAACACCAGAGCGCCCGAGCCACCAGCCAGCACAAAACCATCACGGTTTTTATCAAAAGGTCGGCTGGCTTTTGTCGGTTCGTCATTGCGGGTAGATAACGCATGCATTGAAGCAAAGCCAGACATACCAAGTGGGCTTGAGGCATATTCACTGCCCCCTGTTAGCATGACATCGGCATCGCCATAACATATAAGGCGTGCTGCCAGCCCAATGGCATGTGTTGAGGTAGTGCAAGCCGTTGCTGTGGCAAGGTTTGCCCCTTTTAAACCATATTTGATTGCCAGTAGGCCCGCCGGCATATTGACAATAGTACCTGGGATAATAAAGGGGGTTACTCTTTTTGCACCACGTTCTTTTAAGGTATCTCTACTGTTTTCGATGGTTTGTATGCCACCAATACCCGAACCAAATACAACCCCAAAACGGTTTGCATCTACGCCTTTAACGGGGCATTCTTTGGCGCTAATTTCATCAATAAAGCCAGCTTGCTTTAATGCCTCGGCAGCGCTTGCCATACCATAATGCATAAAGGTATCGTAACGTCTGGCATCTTTTGGGCTCATATAATTACTAACATCAAAACCTTCAACCATGCCAGCAATTTGTGAACGAAACTCTGTAATATCAAAGTGTTCTATTTTTTTGATGCCACTTTTACCATCAATCATGTTTTGCCAGGTATCGTCAACATTTAGCCCAAGCGGGGTAATTGCGCCCATACCTGTAATAACGACACGCTGGTCGTCTGCTTTTTGGTGGTGCAGTTGTTTCATTGGTTTCTCATTTTAAGATTAAATATTTATTTATCACTATAATGTATTAGCATAAAATACCCTAATAGTTTACAAGTGTAAACATAAAAATCAATATTTATTTGTGTCGGTTGAGAACAATATTTTGCTAATTTGATAGATTAAAGTGCTTAACCAAAGATATTTATAATTGCCTGAATATGTGCGTCATTGACTAAATTAGCTTGGCGGGTAGTAGGGTGGATGCATAGTTTTGCTAAAACGTCTGGTGGTACGCTCCCCACACTTTGAAACCGTTCTGTTTTAACCAGCGTATCATTTGCTTGTTTGATATGGTTTTTGAGTTGGCCTAATTGTTGAGGCAAGTAAGCAAACTGGGTAGTTTGCACATTATCTTTATTTTTGCTGGTAATCGAATACATGGGAGAACGGAGCATGAACACTTTGTTATGCTCAATAAGCTCTGGTAGCCATCTTTGTATATACATTAGCACCAACGCGCCAATGTGTATGCCATCGGCATCTGGATCAAACAACAACAAAATCTTGCCATAGTTTAAGTTTTGTAGTTCGGTTGTGGTGATTTTGGTTGGGCAAGCTAGCCCTAACGCATTGGCAAATTGAATATGTAATGGACTCGCTTGCACTTTATCATGACTGGCTTTATAAGCATTTAATGGTTTGCCTTGCAGGGGCAGTACTGCCTGAAGCTGTTTATCACATAATGCAGACACAGAGCTTGCGGCAGACTCTCCCTCCACAATAAACAGCTCACACTCATTACCATGTGTATTGCTGTCTAGCAGTTGCATTTGGCGTTGTGAGCGGCGGTTCATTTGCGTATCTTTACTGTGTTTAGTTTTTTCATTATATTGGGTTAAGCAAAACAAACTTGCCCTAGCACCACGCCCTTATTTGCCCCTGTTACGGCAGGGCAGTTACCAACCTCGCCCATTAACGTTTGGCGGGCAAGCCATGCAAATGCGGTGGCTTCCATCCACGTTGGGGCAAGCCCAAGCTCACTTGTTGTGGTTACTTGCCAGTTTGGTAGGTGCTTAGTTAAGCGTTCTAACAAATGGCTATTAAACGCACCGCCACCACACACATAAAGGTGATTGGCATTGGCAGTATTGCTAGCAAACTCAAACTTTGTAATTTCGTTACTTGCGGTTACGGCGGTAAACTCGGTTAAGGTAGCTTGCACATCGGCAGGGGAGTAACGCAAGCTTGGGTTATGGTGGGCAAAGTCAGCAATTTGTGCCTCTAACCAAGCAAGGTTAAAGTCCTCACGCCCTGTGCTTTTTGGCGAAGGCATGGCAAAGTAGGGATGTTTAAGTAGCTGAGTTAGCAAGGCTTCAATCACCTCGCCAGACTTTGCAAAGTTTCCGCCCTCGTCATATGGCTTGTTTGTGTGCAGATTCGTCCAAGCATCAAGTAGTAGGTTAGCAGGACCCGTGTCATAACCAGTGATATTATTTGCATTGTCGCCATTTGTAGGTGGTAACACGCTAATATTGGCAATACCGCCAAGGTTAAGCAGCACACGCATTTGTTTTGGGTTTGCAAACATGGCTTGGTGAAATGCAGGTACCAGCGGTGCGCCTTGCCCGCCAACTGCCATGTCACGACGGCGAAAGTCGGTAACCGTGCTTATGCCAGTGCGCTCGGCAATGATATTAGCATCTACCAATTGTAGGCTAAAGCCATGTTGTGGGCGGTGGCGCACGGTTTGCCCGTGGCAACCTATGGCAAGTACGTCATCCGCATCTATTTTTGCATTTTCTAACAGCTCATTAACCACGGTGCTGGCAAACTCAGCATATTCTTTACTTGCCCAGCCAAACCAATCTAGCTCACTTGTCAAGCCATCAGCCAAACCTTCGTCTTTATCATCCAAATTAATAGTTAAATTTGCAATGCCATTTGGTTGGCAAAGGGCGGTTAGTACGCTATGCAAGTTTGGTGCAAAGTCTTTGCTGTGGGTGGCAACTAGCTCTAAAGGGTTGCTATTTTGGTTGGCTTCATCATTATTAAATCGCACAACTACGGCATCTAACCCATCAAGGCTGGTGCCAGACATCATGCCAATATAATAGCCCTCGTTAAAATCTTCAAAAATGGTTTGCCCAAGTGCTTCGGCAATCTCGTCTAGGTTATCCGTTGCGTTTTGTATGGTCATTTTGCACTCGCTTTGTGGATTATACGATGGAAATTTATTCAAAAAATGCTAGTATAACAGGCAAGTTAAGTTTTTATTATTTTAAGAGAATGTTTTTACGATTTTAAGAGATTTTTTATGACCAACTTTGCATCAATTGAAGAACAACTAGAACTTATACGCCGAGGCACGCAAGAGATTATCTCGGAAGAAGATTTAATTGCTAAGCTAAAGCAAAACCGCCCGTTACGTATTAAAGCAGGCTTTGACCCAACTGCGCCAGACCTACACCTTGGGCACACGGTGCTTATTAATAAATTAAAGCATTTTCAGGACTTAGGGCACGAAGTACTGTTTTTGATTGGCGATTACACGGCCACCATTGGCGACCCAACGGGCAAAAATGCGACCCGCCCACCGCTAACGCCAGAAGAAATTGCCAACAACGCCAAAACTTATGCCGAGCAGGTATTTAAAATTTTAGATAAAGACAAAACCACGGTAATGTTTAACTCTGAGTGGTTTAATAAAATGAATGCGGGCGACATGATTGCGCTGGCAAGCCAAACCACGGTGTCTCGTATGATAGAGCGAGACGATTTTAGCAAGCGTTACAAAGCGCAAACGCCAATCTCGCTACATGAGTTTTTATACCCATTGGTGCAAGGTTATGACTCGGTAGCCATGAAGGCAGATGTAGAGCTTGGCGGTACCGACCAAACCTTTAACCTGCTAATGGGACGCACTTTGCAGGGGCGTTATGGGCAAGAGTCGCAAGTGTGCATTACCGTACCAATTTTAGAGGGCTTGGATGGCGAGAAAAAGATGTCTAAGTCTTTAGGTAACTACATTGCTATTTATGACACCCCTGGCACCATGTACCAAAAAGTGCTTTCTATGCCAGATACGCTAATACGCCGTTATTATGAGTTTTTAAGCTTTAAGCCAATGAGCGAGGTAGATGCGCTAATGGCGGAGATGGAAAACGGACGCAACCCGCAAGAGATTAAACGCATTTTGGCAGAAGAGCTGATTGAACGCTTCCACGATAAAGAGTCTGCCGAAAACGCTCATAAGTCTGCCGGTAATGTGCTTGCCGATGGCGAGTTGCCTGTTGATTTGCCAGAGGTTACGCTTGATTTGGGCGAACAAGATAAACTGTTTATTACCCAAGTGCTAAACCAGTCTAAACTTGCCAAAAATGGTGCGCAAGCTAAAGATATGGTTAAGCGTGGGGCTGTAAAAGTGGATAATGAGGTGGTAGATGCTGGCTTTTATTTAGAAAGCGGTGCTAACGTGGTTATCCAAGCTGGTAAAAAAGCCTATGCAAGAGTGATTGTTGGGTAATTTTCGATTTGTTTAAATTAGATTTCAACTATGCATAGAGCTTATTATAAAAACTCAATTTCAAATTTTATTAATGAAGATGGTAATTCAATACTTGGTAAATTAAGTTTTAACCATGCAAACAGACAACTAGAGGATCAGCAAAAAAATGCATGGATTAAACAAATTGAAATTTTAAAAGAACAGTTAAATGGTTTTTTAGGTCAGATTTATTTTGAATTTGCCATACCTAGAATGGGTAAGCGAGTTGATAACATTGTAATTATTGACGGTTCCATTTTTGTTATTGAGTTTAAAGTTGGTAGTGATAAATATGAAACTCATAATCAAACACAGGTGCTGGATTATACTTTAGACTTGAAAAACTTCCATGAAGGTAGCCACAATGCAAGATTAATCCCTATTCTGGTTGCGACAAATGGCACAGATCAAGAATGTGATCGCAAGTCTGTCTTGGCTCATACAACAGTTGTTAAATCTAATAAAAATAACTTAAGTAGATTTCTAACCCTTTTTACTTCTAATACCTTTATAAAATTGGATTATTTAAGTTGGGAAAATTCAATTTATAAGCCTACACCAACAATTGTTGAGGCTGCTCAGGCTCTTTATAAGGGACATAATGTTAAAGAAATTTCTAGATCAGATTCTGGAGCAATTAACTTATCTAAAACAGCAAGTTGTTTGAATAGAATTATTGAAGACTCTAAAGCCAACTATAAAAAGACAGTTTGCTTTGTGACAGGTGTCCCAGGTGCTGGAAAAACTCTAGCTGGTCTAAACATTGCTAATCAAAGAATGAAAGCAGATCAAAATGAGCATGCTGTTTTCTTATCTGGTAATGGGCCGCTAGTTGAGGTTTTATGTGAAGCTTTGGCAAGAGATTTGGTTGAAACTTCAAAGCAAAAGAGCGCTTCCATCACAAAGGATAAAGCAAAAAGGGAAACAAGTGCTTTTATTCAGAATATCCATCATTTTAGAGATGAGTATTTAAAACATGACATAGAGCCAACTGAAAAAGTGGTTGTCTTTGATGAAGCTCAAAGAGCTTGGAATAAAAAGCAAGTAAGCTCTTTTATGAAAAGGAAAAAAGGCATTGATAACTTTGATATGTCTGAGCCTGAATTTTTGATTGATGTTATGGACAGACATCAAGATTGGTGCGTAGTTATTTGTTTAATTGGCGGAGGGCAAGAAATAAATACAGGCGAGGCAGGCTTGGAGGAATGGATTAAACCATTTCATAGTAAATATAGGGATTGGGATGTTCATTATTCACATCTTATTACTGATAGCCTCAGCTATATAAAATCGTTTGAACAGAAAACGTGGCTTAAAAACAATGCAGTATCAGAAGAAGAACTTCATCTGTCAGTTTCAGTGAGATCTTTTCGTTCTGAAAAGTTATCTGGATTTGTGCATGAGTTATTGGATTTAAATACTGAAAAAACGAAAGAGTTATATCGAGAGATAAAAAATGACTTTCCTATACTGATTACTAGAGACTTAACAGAAGCTAAAAAATGGTTGAGAAAGAGAGCTAAAGGAAGTGAAAGAAAAGGTTTAATTGCTTCTTCAGGTGCAAGACGTTTGAGAGCTTTAGGTATAGATGTTAAAAATGAGATTTCTGCACCCAATTGGTTCTTAAATGATAAAGAAGACATAAGGTCTTCTGATTTTTTAGAAGAAGTTGCAACAGAATTTGATATACAAGGACTAGAAATAGATTGGGCTTGTTTGGCATGGGGCGCAAATTTTTATTTAAAAAATAATGAATGGCAATATCAGAGTTTTAAAGGAACAAAATGGTTGAATATCAATCAAGAAGTAACTAAAGAATACTTAAAGAACACCTACAGAGTTTTACTTACCAGAGCTAGACAAGGGATGATTATCTATATTCCTAGAGGGTCTAAGATCGACTATACTCGACCTAATGGTTTTTACGATGAAACATGGAGTTATTTTGTTTCATTAGGTATTGAACAGTTATAGATATTAAACACTTAGACAGCTTATGATAGATTTTCTACAAATCACACTTATGCAAAGCTTTCAGCAACACGCAAGCCAACTTAAAGGCAAGCGTGTTTGGCTTGCCTGTAGTGGTGGGCGGGACTCTATGGCGTTGGCATACTTAACTCATCAGCTTTATTTGCAAGGCGACTTGCCATTTGCCCCACAGCTTATCCACGTAAATCATGGTTTGCAAAAAGCCAATGACGACTGGGCACAGCAAGTAAGCACATGGGCAAACACCCACAACATACCTTGCAAAATTTGCCATGCCAACGTACAAGGCACAAATGAGCAGTCTGCCCGTAACGGCAGGTATGAAGCAATGGCAAAGCAAATGACAGAGGGCGATGTTCTAATGCTTGCCCACCACGGTGACGACCAAGCAGAAACCCTGTTAATGCGTTTGTTTAATGGGGCAGGGGTGGCAGGGTTGTCCGCCATGCAAGCATGGTCAACACGGCAAGTTGCTGGCAAAAAAATTAACCTTTGGCGACCTTGGCTAACCGCCACCCGAGCAGACATCACTGCCTACGCCCAAGCAAATAACTTACCTTATATTGATGACCCAACCAACTTTTCCACAGGGTTAGAAGATAGCAATAATCAACAAAAAAACGGGCAAAGCAATACCCGTAGCTGGCTGCGTACACAATTAATGCCAGTGATTCAAAAAAAGTATCCACAGGCTGTGGCAAACATTAGCCGTAGTGCACATCTTTTGGGTAATGCGAATAACGTGTTATCTCAACAAGCGGATACGTTGCAAGAAAGTGTGACAAATAACAGCCTAACTAAACCACCTTACCAACAAGTTTTAGATATTGAGCTGTTACAACAATTGACAAGCCCAGAGCAAAGCTTGGTGGTGCATAAATGGTTGCAAAGCAGTCAAAATGATGAGCCACTACCGCCAAACAAACAACGGGTGGATGATGTTTTAAGGCTAATAAACCGCTCAGATAATGACCACCAAACTCAAATAGAATGGCAAGGCAATAACCATTACACATTATGCCGTTACCGTGGGCATTTGTATCGCTTGCGGGCAGATTGGTTAGCATGGCTAAAACAGCCTGTTGAGCCACAGATTTTTGATGCAAGTTTAATAAAAGACGGTATGTTAACCATTAAAAATGATGGCAAGATAAGCTGGCTAGTGAGTTTAGAAGACCTAAATTTAAACAATACCCAAAAAATTAAGGTTAGGGCGTTAAATCGTGACGATAAAATAACACTGGCAGGGCACGGCGTGGCAAAGTCTGGCAAAAAACTATTGCAAGATTTGGCAGTGCCAACTTGGTGCCGTGATAGTATGGCATTGGTATTGGTAGATGATGTGGCAACAATATTGTCATCACCCATGAAAAAGTGGTATTTACGATAGCGGGGCAAATTTTTAATAGCATAAAAAAAGCTAAGGATGTATGCATACACCCTTAGCTAATTTTTTAAACGCTAAACATCTAAACATTAATGTGCAATTTAAGCATCAATAATAATTTTCATCGCTTTTTCTTTTGCACCATTTAAGAACACCTCATAGGCTTTTTCCATTTCTTCTAATTTAAAATGGTGAGTAATTAGCTTATCAACGGGTAGCTTGTTGGTTGCTACAGCCTTCATCAGCATAGGTGTGGTATTGGTGTTCACCAAACCGGTTGTAATGGTTAAGTTTTTAATCCATAAATCTTGGATTTCAAAGTCTACTTTTTTACCATGTACACCAACATTGGCAATGTTACCACCTGGTTTTACAATTTTTTGGCACACATCCCAAGTTTGCGGAATACCGACCGCTTCAATGGCAACATCTACGCCATCTTCGCCAACAATTTTTGCAATGTCTTCTTTTATACTGTCAGAAGGGGTGAGCGTGTGCGTTGCGCCTAGCTCTTTGGCAAGTGCGAGCCTGTTTTCATCTAAATCTACCATAACGATGGTAGCCGGAGAGTAAAACTGTGCGGTTAGCAATGCTGACATGCCAACAGGACCAGCACCCACAATGGCAATGGCATCACCTGGTCTGACATCGCCGTATTGTGCGCCAATTTCATGCCCTGTTGGTAAAATGTCACTGAGCATAACAGCAACTTCGTCGTCTATGCTGTCTGGCAAAATGTGCAAGCTGTTATCTGCATGCGGGATACGCACATATTCTGCTTGCGTGCCGTCAATCATATGACCGAGGATCCAGCCACCATCTTTACAGTGCGCATATAACTGAGTTTTGCAGTAGCTGCATGAGCCACAAGAGGTAATGCAAGAGATGATGACTTTATCGCCAACCTTAAATTGGCTGACACTGTCACCGACTGATTCAATGATACCGATGCCTTCGTGTCCTAAAATAGTACCGTCTTCCATGTAGAGGTTTTTACCTTTGTAAATACCTAAGTCGGTACCACAAATGGTTGTTTTGACAACTTTTACAATAGCATCTGTTGGTTTAATAATTTCTGGTTTTGCTTTTTCTTCTAACGCAATATCGTGGTCGCCATGATAAACTAATGCTTTCATAATTATATTCCTTGTGTTTGGTTTTTTTGTTACTAATGTGCTTATATGAGAAACAGAAAACACAATCACTATGCGATAAGCACAGTTTTATATTAAAATCAATTTTGGCAAAAAACAAGAAAATTTATTTATTTTTCAATAATTTATAATGTTATAACATAACATTTATTTGGGTTTTAATGTATGTTTAGCCTAAGATGGAACGCTACAATTAAAGATGATGGCAAGATAAGCTGGCAAGTGAGTTTAAATGAGCTGAATTATAAGGCTTGATGGATTTGTGGAGTTAATTTAGTAGTAGGCTGGCATTAAATCACAGCCTACTTGCTTAATATTTTTATCAATTAACCCTTAACTGTCCATTTATTGACTAGCGGATAACGGCGCTCTCGGTCAAATGCTTTGTTGCTAACTCGTGTACCAATCGGCGCTTGGCGACGTTTGTATTCGCTTCTATCTACCATGTTCAAAATCTGAGCGACAACCGATTCTTCAAATCCTTTATCGACAATTTCTTGATAGCCCATGTCATAATCAATATACATAGATAAAATGGCGTCCATGGTTTCATATTCAGGTAAAACATCGGTATCGGCTTGGTTAGGGCGTAACTCAGCCGATGGCGGGCGAGCAATGACACGCTCTGGTATGATAGGCGTATCTTCTAAACGGTTACGGTAGTTAGCAAGCTCATAAACTTGGGTTTTGTAGAGGTCTTTGAGTACATCAAAACCACCTGCCATATTGCCATAAAGTGCGGCATAACCAATTGCCATTTCTGACTTATTGCCAGTGGTAATTACCAAATGTCCAAATTTGTTAGAAAGCGCCATGAGTACCATGCCACGGGCACGGGCTTGAATGTTTTCTTCGGTAGAGTCATCGGCTTTGGCATTGCTAAACAAAGGTGCTAGCGTGTGGCGAATGCCATCAACAGCATCAAAAATTGGGCAAACTGTGTAGGACACATTTAATCGGCGCGCTTGCTCTTGCGCAACCTCTAAGCTAATTTGAGAAGTATATTTATAAGGCATCATTACCGCGTATACTTTATCAGCACCCAACGCATCAACCGCAATGGCTAAGGTTAATGCCGAGTCAATACCACCAGATAAGCCTATAATCACACCGTTAAAACCAGAGTTATTTACGTAATCACGTAACCCAACCACTAATGCTTGATATATTTCGGACTCAGCACTGAGTGACAAAGGTGCGGTATTTTGGGTAGCAAAACTTTGGGTTTCAACATGGTATTCTGCCATTAACAAATGCGGTAAAAAACGGTTGGCTTCATAGGCAATATCACCATTTGCCTGAACAACGGTTGAGCCTCCGTCAAAAACTAAGTCATCTTGTCCACCAACACAGTTTGTATATATGATTGGTAGGGCATGCGCTTTGACACGTTCGATTAAAATATCTTTACGTAAGTTTTGTTTGTTTGGTTCAAAAGGGGAGGCATTAAGCACCACGGCAACATCGGCACCTTGCTCTTTTAAAGCTTTTGTTGGGGCAGTTTGCCATAAGTCTTCACAAATCATTAAACCAATGGTAATGCCTTTGTAGTCAAACAAAACTTGGTTGCGACCTTTATCAAAATAGCGACGCTCATCAAACACCCCATAGTTTGGCAAATGTTGTTTGTGATAAAACCCTTTTTTGTGCCCATTGTGGATGATAGCAGCAGAGTTAAACGTACCGTGGTGGTCGATGTGAGGGTAGCCAACAATCATAACAATGTCTTCTACATCGTTAAGCAATGCAAGCGCCTCTTTAGTGCGTGTTGCAAGGTTTGGGCGAAGCAGTAAATCTTCTGGCGGATAACCCAAAAGCGCAAGTTCAGGGAATATAATCACATCTGCGCCAGCATCACGTGCGTTAATGGCAAGTGATCGCATTTTATTCGCATTTGCTTGTAAGTCACCAACAATAAAAGTGTCTTGCGCGATGGCAAATTTTACGGTGGTTGCAGGGACGGTTTTTTTGTTTTCTTTTACTGACATCATGACTTCCTACTATTTAAAATTCGTTTTTATCGGTTACGTTTTTGTTTTTAGTACTGCCATTTTTTAAAAATTATAGCATGAATGAATGACAATGATTTTGCAATCAACAATTAAATGATACGGTTAAATGATTCGATGTGAAATGGTTGATTTTTAAAACATAAAATAAAACCGACTCATCTTAAATCAGTCGGTTATATAGGTCGTGTGTGGGGCAATTAAGATTTGCTGGTTAAAATAGAGCCGGCATCTTTGGTGATTTTATCCAACAAAATTTGCATGCGCTGCTCTTGGATAGAGGTAGATTTTTTTTGGTTTTCCTGCTGGTCCATTTTTTCATACATATTTAAGCAGCATAATACCAACAGGTTTTCATGGCTTAAAGTTGGTGCTTCTTTACGCAAATCATTAATAAAATCATTAATATAACGAGAGGCTTTTTTTAATGATGCAATTTCATCCACAGGGCAATTAACAGGATAAGTTGCGCCAGAAATGACGATATTAACCGTTTTAACTGTGTCAGGTTCTGAACTAATCCACTGTGTTTTTGTTTCAGGGGTTTCAATCGGTTCTTGTAAGTTATGATCTGTCATTTTTTTGCCTATTTCAAAACTATATTAAAATGTGGAGTTGTAGATGAATTACAACAGGTGGCGTAGCTGTTCTATTGCTTTTTTAGCATGTTCGGTAGCAATACGATTTTTTTCTACTAACTCTTTATTTTGTTGCTGAAGTTGTTGTAGCATTTTTTGTTGCTCTTGATAGCTACGCTTTAGTTGTACGTACTCATTACTAACTTGTTTACTTTGCACCTCAAGCTGACGATAACGGTTGTCTAACTCACTAAACTGTTGTTTTGTGGCATCATACTGAGCTTTATGACCTTTAAACTGCTGTAATAGTTGATTATGTTCTTGAATGGTTACATTAGAGGTGTTTGCTTTAATGTTAACCAACTCTGTTGCCGTGACATGATACTGTTTGCGGATTTCAAGAATGGTTTGCTCAAGCTGTTTTAACTGGTCAATCATTGTCATTTTTAGCCGCCATGTTTTAAATAAAGTTAATATTAAAATAAATATCTTTAATAATGCCACAATTGACCTCATAATATCCATACTTAATAACAAATTTTACCAATGAATAGGTTTTTTTATGATGAACGATAGTCTATCTGGCTGGAATGATTGGCAAGAAGCATTTACAAATTGGACAGATGTGTCTGTTAGTGAGCTGCATGGTTTGATGACAGGACTTATGACCGTATGTGATGCACCAAATGAAAAGGTGTGGATAAAAGTGCTAGAGGAACTAAGCTTTACCGTACCAGAGGAAAAAGCACTTAGCTTATTAGTTGAAGAAGCAGAAGACGTAGCGTTCCAGCTAAAAGACAAAGACGATGCGTATCAATTTACGCCACTTGTGCCAGACGATGAAAATGATTTATATGAGCGAGTACAGGCATTAAAACAGTGGGCAAACGGATTTCTAACCGGGTTTGGAGTTAGCGATTGCAACAACTTAAGTGAGCAGGAAGTTGAGCTATTAAGCGATTTAGCAAGAATTGGTTCTATCCGGATTAATTCAGACGATGAATTTGAAGGTGGTGAAGAGTCTTATTTGCACTTGTTTGAATATGTCCGTATGGTGCCTGTAAGTATGGCAACCCGCAAGCGTAAATCGGTGATGAGTTTACCATTAATTGCTGGATTGCCATTAGAGGCAAAAACGGCAAATGAATTAGCAGAAAAACAATTACCACCCGTTGTAGATGCCACCAGTAATCGACCAAGCTAATTTGGTTTGTCGAGTGCTGAGCAACAACCTTAATTGATAAATATTATTATTTACTAGGTGTGGATATTATGTTAATCTCAGCGGCTAATTGATGCTTAGAATAAAGCCATTCATTTATTACTTTGCTGAATTGGCTTTTATTATAAGATTAAAATAAAACATATAAAAATTGTGCATCTATAATGATAAATAATGATAAAAACAGTCACAATAATTTTAATGATGCAAAGGTCTCTGAATCATTAAACAACTCAGATACCTCTAAAAGTAAACAATCGAAAATATTAGCAAATCAAACTGTAAATATAGAGTCTGATGTTGGTCATAACTTGCATCGACATAAAGCAGTGCGTTGGTTGTTTTTATTATTGGGGTTTGTATTTATCGGTATTGGTTTGTTGGGTATGGTTTTGCCAGGCTTGCCAACTACTGTTTTTATGATTTTAGCTGCGGCTTGTTGGGCAAAAGGCTCTGAACGCTTTTATAATTGGATTATGAACCACAAGCTTTTTGGTAAAATGGTAAAAGATTGGCAAGATAAAAGGGCGATGCCTCGTCGTGCAAAATATTTAGCATGGTCTATGATGACCATATCTTGTGTGTTTATGTTTTATCGTATGCCGGCACATTTAACATGGGTTGCTGTATTAACAACAATATTTTGTGCCTTAACGGCGATATGGATGGCAAGGTTACCAGATGCTTAAAATGGTGTTTTTTTAACATGAGCACATTTTAGTTATAAAAAAAGCGGGGTTGTATAAAAACAACACCGCTTTTTTATTGCGTTTTATGATTGATGACAATCCATGGTTTATGAATAGGTTGCTTTAATCAATGTTTTAAAATACGCAAAGGCATCATCAGCCCCTTTTAAGGCTTCTTGAGTTTCTTCTTCGGTAAGCTCTAATGCGTCTAGTTTTGCCTGAAAACTACGCCAGTGTCTAATACGGCCATCTGGATGAGCAGCAAGGTGAGCAGCACCATGGTCGTCTGATAACTCTATTTTACCTGCTTCTTTATATAAAATTGCAGCACCCACGTTAGAGCCTTCTGCACAGTATAGCCAACCAATGCGACGTGCATCTGTTGGATTTTGACGGGCAATATCTATATTAGCAGGTTCAACATTAAGTGCTTTCATATCTTGTAGCACACGATCGGCACGCCCAAGCTCAACAATGTTATTGAACTGTTGATTGATTGTATCGTCTACATAAAGTGGGCGTAGGGTCTCATGAAACTCGTGTTGTGCTTGCAAAAACTTGCCATAGTTTTGCGTGTTTGCAAATGGTTGCATAGACATAACCAGCTCATCTACTGAATCATGGGTTTTGCGAGAGTGTTCTTTAATCTTTTGTGAAAACGTTTGGGTTTCATTGCTCATAATTTGTTTCCTTAAATTTTATTAGTTTTTTTTATCAATTTAATTAATGATCAGCCAACCAAATAGCATGCTGAGCTATGAAAGCTGGCTTGTTTTGGCAGATAAAGTTTAGAATTTATATTCTGCTGATACGGCAAAGTTTCGACCTGGCTCAAAGTAGCGAGCAAGCCCTACACCATCGTCGTCAACTGCATTGCTGGTACCATTAAGTTCAATACCTCTGAGTGCATCCCAAGATTGGTATTTTTCATTCAACAAGTTGTAAACACCTGCACGTAAAGTCAATGCTTCAGTTGGCTTGTAGTAGCCAGAAATGTCATACACCAAGGCAGCATCATTCACATAAGGCCATTTTTTTGACTCTGTGGTAGCTGCCTGGCGTAAGCAATTTTCTCTTTCAACCAAAGCATATAGATTCCAATCCCATTCACGTACGGTTTCAGATTCTGCACAATAAATATTGGCTTTAGGGTAATTAGTATCTTGGGCTTTTTTGGCTCCCATATAGCGTAAACGCTGAGAAATACCCCATTTGTTATCTGGGCTATCAAAGTCTAGCCCTAATACCGCCTTAACGGGTTGCACTGCTAATAGATCATAATCATCATTTAGTTTGCCTTTGGCATAGCCAACAGAACCAAGTAATGACCAGCCTTGTTCTACAGGTAATACTTTATCTAAATTTAGCTTGCCGGCAATTTCAATACCAGAGACTCGAGCATCATCTGTATTTGACATGCTAGAAACAGATCTTTGCTTGATTTTGTCGGGTGTATACCAGCCAGTTGGTTCTCTAAATTCTTCAAATGAAAGACCTTCGTAAATAAAGTTTTTGTAGTCCGTGTGGTACAGGCTAGCATCCAGTGTACCAATTTCATTATTTGTACTTAAGGTAATTGTGTGGTTTAAGCTTTCTTCGGGCTTTAGATCTGGATTTGGTTTCCAGTTGCCTGCTGGATGGTCAAATTCAAAAAATAGCTCGGATGCTGTAGGAACGCGGTAACCAGTACTGGCTTGGTAGCCTAGGCTCCAAGTATCGTTTAATTTGGCATCTAGCCCCAAAGTTGCACTCCAATTATCATAGTCAATGCTTTCTGGCTTGTCGGTACATTTTATGCAAGGTGCATTTAAATCTTTGGCTTCAATATTTGTATTTTCATAACGCACACCTATATGACTACTGTATTTATCACTCCACTGAATATCATCTTTTAAGGAAGCAATATATCGGGTGGTTTCTGTGGGGTATTGGATGGTGCGTTCTTCAATGGGTGAGTTACGGAATTGAAACTTGTTTAGTACTTCAAAATCTTCTTGATTTGCTGCCGTTCTAAATGACAATTTATGCTCGGAAGTGCCTAGAGTCAGAGGTTGAGAGTCTACTGTTATTGCCACTTGGTTTAGCTCAGTTGAAAAAGCTCGGTCTTTGATTTCATATGGGTTTTTTTCAAAACCGACTGTCTTGTTAGATTCTGTAATTTTATCATGCAAGGTTCCAACGGCCTTTAAATCAGATTCACGGCGGTCATACTCTAGTTTTACTGCATCAAGATAATATGAGTCTGGTAACCACTGGTAATAAATGTTGCCAGTGTTTAGTTCACTGATGTCATTTGCCTGACGCATTCCATTAGAGTTAAATAAAGCATATGACCGTTCATTGGTAAAAGTGTCAGATTCTTGGTGACTAGCCGATAACCCAACTTTGTGGTTAGGGGTAATATAGGTATTGGCTTTAAATAGGTACAGATCTTTTTTAGTATCTTGTTCGTCTGGCACGCGGCGAGCCGTAGCAGGGTTAAAAATTGTAGGATAGGATCTATCATCACTACTGTCTTTACCAGCACTATCAAACTCATGCCCTTCACGGCGAGTGTATTGCAACATGACATCAGAATTTTCACCGATGTAACCAAGTCCAAGGGTGGTGAACCATTCATCATTTTGGCTGGCATAGCCACTGCGTAATGTGCCACCAAAGCCTTCATAGGCGTCTACAATGTCATTTACATCAACTGAGCGGTAATTAACACTTCCGCCAATGGCACCACTACCGCTACCAAATGAGTCAGACGATTTAACAAAATCAACTGATCGAGCAATTTCTGGGTCAATAGAAATACGAGAGCTGTTGTAGTTGCTATAGCGAGAATATAATGAGTTTTCTTCTGATGTTGGGATAGAGATGCCGTCAAAGCTAATACCGACTCGGTTTGCTTCAACCCCACGCATAGAAAACCCTTTTTGATTGCGAGAACCACTATCTGCCAGTCCTACATCAATACTGTAGCGAACCAAATCTTTATTGTTGGCAACCATCTCTTCATTCAGCTGTTCTTTTTCTTTAGTTTCTACAGCTGGTTTTTTTGTTTCGGTAGATGCTTCAATAAAGATGGTGTCAAGTTCGGCAGAGGGTGTTGCCTTATTAGTAGTAGCCATTGAGGAGGTTGCTGCCATTGCTGCTTGACTCATTAGCAAGGTGATACTAATACTCAATAAATGACGAGCTTTTTTGTTTAAGTTGTTAGAGGAATTCATATTTGCTCCATATGATATTGCCTTATTTAGCTGGTTTAAATAAAACCGAAAGTCGTAATTTTTATGTTACGAACCTGTTTAAAAGGTGCAATATTATGAAACATAAATGCAATAAAGTAAATATAAATGATAACAGTTTTTACTATTGTTTAATAATTAAAAAAATTATTGTTTAAACTATCCAAACTAAGTTGCTTTGTAGGCTAAGAGAAAAATTATATGATTTTGAAGTTCACAATGAGCATGCTTTTTACTATTGTTAATAGCAATTGTGATTTTTAAAGCTAGAAAAATATTTTTTACAATGAAGTCAGATGATTAATGAATGCCATTTTTTAAATTTTAAGCAGAAAGTTGTTGGTTTTTTGCAAGGGCTTACAAGGGCTTATTAGAAGTTTCTTTCAATTTGTTTATTGAATTTATTCATTTGGTATTTTGATGGATGTAATCACGATGTTCGCTGGTGTCTTTAGCAATCAATAATAATCCTATCTTTTCGTAGTAACCTAGGGTATGAGGGGATAAATCTGTTATTTAAGAAAATTCTTTAATTTTCATCTAATAAAACCTGATATGAGCGTATAAAAAATTAGAGTCTAACCTCCTTTAAAAATTGACTTTCAAAACCCATCTATAGCAAATATCCCTTATAATACATTCATGTTTCCATACATTATCATTAGTTAGAACCGCAAAAACTTAAAACCCAAAAGGCAAAACCCAATGGCACACGAACACATTCATATCCGTGGAGCAAGAACCCACAACCTAAAAAACGTCGACATTGACATCCCTCGTGATAAATTCGTGGTCATTACTGGCTTATCAGGCTCAGGCAAGTCCTCGCTTGCTTTTGATACCCTCTATGCCGAGGGTCAACGCCGTTATGTCGAGAGTTTGTCTGCCTACGCCCGCCAGTTCCTCTCGCAAATGGAAAAGCCAGAAGTTGATAGTATTGAAGGTTTGTCACCAGCCATTGCCATTGAGCAAAAATCCACCAACCACAACCCACGCTCAACCGTAGGCACAATTACCGAAATCTATGACTACTTGCGTCTGCTGTATGCACGTGTCGGCACACCCTATTGTCCAGAACATAATGAACCTATGGTTGCACAGACTGTCACCGAAATGGTCGATGAAGTCATGGCACTGCCAGAAGGCACAAAACTGATGATACTTGCTCCTGTGGTGCGCGACCGCAAAGGCGAACATGTGGTGCTACTAGAGCAACTGCTTGGGCAGGGGTTTGTTAGAGTGCGTATTGATGGGCATGTGTACGACATGGACAATGTGCCTGAATTAGAAAAAAATAAAAAACATAACATCGAGGTGGTTGTTGACCGCTTTAAAGTACGAGAAGACCTCGGTAATCGTGTGGCAGAGAGCTTAGAAACGGCATTACGATTAGGCAGTGACCTTGCCTTGCTACATTTTATGGATGGCAATCCAAATGGCGGAGATGATGACCGATTATTATCTGCAAAACACTCTTGCCCAGTGTGCGATCGTGCCGTATCAGAGCTAGAGCCTCGTCTGTTTAGTTTTAACAATCCCTATGGGGCGTGTCCAAGTTGTGATGGTTTAGGCAAGCGTCAATACTTTAGTGCTGACAAACTCATTACGAATCCAGAAAAATCGCTGAATCAAGGGGCGATTAACGGCTGGGATAAACGCCATGCTTACTATTTTGGCTTACTCACCACGGTTTGTGAGCATTTTGAGATTGATATGGACTTGCCATGGCAAAGCATTCCTAAAAAATATCAAGACATCATCCTAAAAGGCTCTGGTAAAGAAAAAATCATGTTTAACTTTACCGATGAGCGTGGACGTAAGACCAATAAAAATACCGCTTTTGAAGGCGTATTGCCCTACCTTGAACGTCGCTATGCCAAAACGCAAAGCAATCTGGTGCGTGATGAGTTGGCAAAATATCTTGCCGATACGACTTGTAATGTGTGTGACGGAGCAAGGCTAAATGAAATCGCCCGTAACGTCAAAGTTGATGGCAAAACCATTGCTGATATCGTTCAACTATCTATTGGAGATGCGTGCGACTATTATGCAAGCTTAAAACTAGACGGCTATAAAGGCGAAATTGCCGAAAAAATCTTTAAAGAGATTAATGAACGTTTGGGCTTTTTGGTGAGTGTTGGGCTGGACTATCTTAGTCTTGCTCGCTCAGCGGAGACCCTATCTGGCGGTG
Source organism: Psychrobacter sp. HD31 (assembly GCF_051097895.1). Taxonomy (GTDB): domain Bacteria; phylum Pseudomonadota; class Gammaproteobacteria; order Pseudomonadales; family Moraxellaceae; genus Psychrobacter. The sequence continues at coordinate 1,363,521 of NZ_CP142525.1, read as the reverse complement.
AAGCACAACGTATCCGACTGGCTAGCCAAATTGGGGCAGGCTTGATGGGGGTTATGTATGTACTCGATGAACCGTCCATTGGTCTGCACCAGCGAGATAACGACCGCTTATTACAGACACTAACCCGACTACGAGACCTTGGCAACACCGTGCTGGTGGTAGAGCATGATGAAGATGCCATTCGCCAAGCCGACCATATTATTGATATTGGTTTGGGAGCAGGCGTGCATGGTGGTCGTGTGATTGCCGAGGGAACAGCAGAACAAATTGCCAACACGCCTGATTCTTTAACTGGACAATACCTGTCTGGTGAAAAGAAAATTGCCGTGCCAACCGTCCGCCACAAAGCCAAAACTATAGAAGTGGAGAGTGGTAAAGGAAAAGCTTCATCTAAAAAAGCCAAGACCAAAGAATCACCTCTGTATATTGAGCTAAAAGGGGCAACAGGCAACAACCTAAAAAATGTTGACCTTGAGATTCCTATTGGCGTGATGACTTGTGTCACAGGTGTATCTGGTTCAGGTAAGTCGACTTTGATTAACCGTACCCTGATGCCACTAGCAGCCACCCAATTAAATAATGCCTCAACTTTAATTGCAGAAAAACACGATAGTATCGCAGGCTTGGAGCATTTGGATAAAATGGTCGATATCGACCAAAGCCCAATTGGACGCACGCCACGCTCGAACCCAGCCACTTACACAGGGGTATTTACGCCAGTGCGTGAGCTGTTTGCCCAAGTACCAGAGGCAAGAGCCAGAGGGTATAAAGCAGGGCGATTTAGCTTTAACGTGAAGGGTGGACGTTGTGAGACCTGCCAAGGCGATGGTTTAATTAAAGTAGAGATGCACTTTTTGCCAGATATGTATGTACCGTGTGACAGTTGTCATGGCAAGCGTTATAACCGTGAAACCCTCGAGATTTTATACAAAGGTAAAAACATCAGTGATGTATTAGATATGACAGTAGAAGAAGGTGCAGAGTTTTTTGAAGCCATTCCTGCTATTTATCGTCGTCTGCAAGCTTTGGTGGATGTTGGTTTGGGTTATATCCGCCTTGGGCAATCTGCTCCTACCTTGTCTGGTGGTGAAGCCCAGCGAGTCAAGCTGGCTCGTGAGCTTGCCAAACGAGACACCGGCAAAACCTTATACATTTTGGATGAACCAACCACTGGCTTGCACTTCCATGACATCGCCAAACTGCTAAACATCCTCCATGCTTTGCGTGACAAAGGCAATACCATTGTGGTGATTGAGCATAATTTAGATGTGATTAAAACAGCCGATTGGGTTGTTGATTTAGGACCCGAAGGCGGTAAAGGCGGTGGTATGATTATTGCCGAAGGCACGCCAGAAGAAGTGGCAAAAGTCAAAGAATCGCATACGGGTCAATTTTTGAAGGGGATGCTTTAAGTAAAAATCATGTATAATTTTATTAGAGGTCAATGAGGGTAAACATATTGGTAATTAAAATGACACATAAATGCATTTTACATTAACCTGATGAGTATAAGTAAAAAAGTAAAATGGTAAGATGAAATGAGTAATGAGACTACAGAACAACCTCAAACCCTAATCACTACCAAGTTTATCGCACTTATCAAAGAAAGAATATGGTTGATAATTGGTAGCTTGTTAAGTAGCTCTATTCTTGCCTATATATTTTCAAGGTTTTTTATTAAAACATATCTAGATGAAATAGGTTATCCATCATTAATTTACTCTTCATTGTTAGATAGTAGTACAGTATCAGTTTTAACTCTTGGTATTTTAAGTGTTGTAATTGGATTTCTCTTTGTTTTTGTCATTGTACCTAGCTCTTTAAGGGTTTTGTATTTTCATCATATTAAATTATATGAAAAAATTCACAAGAAAGAGACAATTGGATTTTTTTTATTTTTCTATTTTGCCAGCCCCTTATTGATGTTAATTCCTAATAAATCAATATCATATATGGGTATAACATATTTAGTATTATTACTTTTTATTGTTAGTTATGTAGTATTTATAATATGGACAAAGTTAACTTGTAGAAATAAGCTAACTTTGTTATTTAGTGTTTTTTTATTTTTTTTAGTTACTTTGTTGATTTTTTATCCATTTTTAATTTTTCTTCAAGCCATAAAATATTCAGATGTCTCTCAAGAAAAGAATAGTTATGCTATAGTTTTTCTATGGATAGCATATAGTTTTTTTACTGCAATTAGAATAACTTTTAATGAAAAAATACAGTATTTAGTTGATCTTATAATAGCGACTTTAGTGATGGTTGGATTGATGACTTTAAGTTCAAATACTTTAAAATCTCCAATTGCTGAGTCTATTGGTATCAAAGATAAAGATGCAAAAATTTATCAGTTTTCTCAATCAAATTATGATGAGTTAAGTCCAAGCATCCAGACATTTTGGCAATTTGAAACATCATGTAATATAGGTGATAAAAATTGCAGTATGTTAGTTGCCAACTATGATGTTAGTTGTACTAAGGATTGTGATAACCCTGTTTATTTAAATTCTCAAGTGATATTTCGTGATAATAAAAACGCCATCATTTGTCCACCAAACTATGAATTTGGTAAAAATATGAATGACCGTTGTCTGTTGATAGACCAAGATATACTAATACCAACTTCTCAGACTGTTGAGGGATTAATCAATAACAAAAAAATCACAACAATTAATTATGTAATGAATGAAGCCAAATAACATAATATGAGTTCAAAGAAAGACAAAAGACAACAACTTAATAATTTATTGAATAAGTAACATCTCTTATATGAATAAAGTATTCAACAAAAAACTACAAAATTTATTGTTCATTTGTAGCAGGAATCAATGGCGTAGCCCAACCGCTGAAGCTATTTGGAGAAAAGACGCTTTTTTTCAGGTGCGTTCTGCTGGCACTAGCCCCAATGCAAGAAAAACCGTCAGTCCAGCGGATATCCGCTGGACTGATGTGGTTTTTGTGATGGAAAATAAACATAAAAGTAGATTAACATCAAAGTTTGCTCGTATGTTAGAACATAAGCCACTGTTTGTACTCGATATTCCTGATGACTATAAGTATATGGATGAAGAGTTAGTCACTGAATTAAAAATAAAAGTTACTGATATTTTAGCAGTTCAATGAACTGCTAAACGAAAACCAACTAACTTTATCTAGTATTGATATTTAGTTTATACAATTGTGTTGTAAGCAAAACAATAACAAATGCGCTAACTAACACATTTAAATATAGCCATTTTATTCAAATTTCTCCCACCTCTTGTCTGCTAATTCCATAAACAAATATCGTTATTCTAAATATCGAATATACTAATTATTCCAAATTGATTAATATCCCCGCCTATTTTTTTAAAACTAGAATGTAAAAAAAAATTAACAATTAATAGGCACTTTTATGATAATTCTAAATTTAATCGTTTTTATTGCACTACTGTTTGTATTAGCCAAACTCTATAAAGGCAATGACAACCTAGGGCTAACCGTATTTATTGGTTTGATATTGGGTTTGATTTATGGTGGCGTTCTACAACTTATATATCCACAATCAGTCATCAGCGATACCTTATCTTGGGTCAAACTGGTTGGCAGTGGCTATGTCAGTTTACTTAAAATGATTGTCATGCCATTGGTATTTGTTTCCATCTTGTCTGCCATTACCCGTTTAAACCAAACTCGAGCATTGGGCAAGATTAGTATCAGCGTTTTGTCTTCTCTGTTGATTACCACAGGCATCGCCGCATTAATTGGCATTGCGATGGTGTATGTGTTTGATTTGTCGGCAGCAGGTTTAGTGGCTGGAGAAAGAGAGCTGGCTGCACAAACCAAAGTTGCCAGTCGTGTCGATAGCGTGAGCAACTTAGCCATACCTGACATTTTATTGTCGTTTATTCCAACAAATCCATTTGAAGCATTAACGGGTGCAAAATCAACCTCGATTATCAGTACGGTTATTTTCTCTGCGTTTTTGGGTGTGGCAACGTTAAGCTTAAATAAAGAAAACTCAGAGCTTGGACAACGTCTTATTCAAGGTATCGATACACTGAATCAATTAGTCATGCGTTTGGTTCGTTTGGTCATTCGTTTAACCCCTTACGGCGTCTTTGCTTTGATGATAAAGGTTGCTGCTTCATCACAGTGGTCTGATATTATTAGCTTGGGTAATTTTATTGTTGCCTCTTATGTTGCCATTGGACTGATGTTTGTAGTGCATGGCATTATTTTATTGGTATTTAAAGTTAATCCTGTTCAATACTATAAGCAGGTTTTGCCAACATTGAGTTTTGCGTTTAGTTCACGCTCAAGTGCGGCAACCTTACCACTTAATATTGAAACGCAAACCAGTAAATTAGGCAATAACGAGACCATTGCTAACTTTTCTGCAACCTTTGGTGCAACCATTGGACAAAATGGCTGTGCTGGTATTTATCCTGCGATGTTGGCAGTGATGGTTGCGCCAACCGTTGGCGTTGACCCTTTTAGTGTAACTTATATTGCAACGTTGATTTTGGTAGTTGTTATCTCTTCATTTGGTATTGCTGGCGTAGGCGGCGGAGCGACGTTTGCAGCCATTGTGGTGTTATCTGCATTGGACTTGCCATTAGAGCTGGTTGGGCTATTGATTTCTATCGAACCGCTCATTGATATGGCTCGGACAGCACTGAATGTTAACGGTGCGATGGTAGCTGGCACGGTGAGTGACAAAATACTGGATGTGTAGTTTTTAAAACAACTATATTTTAAAACGTTGTATTTTATTTTTGATTCGGCTTCTAATTTTTTAGGAGCCGAATTTTTTAAAGCTACTAAAAAAACATTGTTGCTACTATTAGGTAGCTAGAAGCCTAATAATCCTGTTAATTTTTTGTTTAGGATTAGCTTAGATTTAGGTCAATCTAATAGATGGGATTTACTATGTTTAAACTTAGTTGTTACTAAGTTTCTTCTAAGTTTTAAGTTGTATTATAAAACCATAAAGCGTTAATGGCTTTATAGTATAAACAACAATATAGGAGTAATCTCGTGAAAATTTATAACATTACACCAGCAATCATCCTGACTTCTTTCATGTTAACGTTAACAACGGCATGTACTCATGCGGGCGAAATAAATACCACAGAGGCAGAAACCAGCACGCAAGCAGAAACCAGCCAGCTATCAACCGAGGTGGTTGCCGGGTTAAAGCAAATGTATGAAGAAGAGAAACTAGCATCAGACGTTTATAAAAATTTATATGATAAATGGCAAATACAAGCGTTTAGCAACATCCACAGTACAGAATTACGCCACCAGCAAGCCGTAAAAGAGTTGCTAGACACCTATGGTATAGCTGTTGATGAGAAACTGCCCATTGGTGAGTTTAAAGATGAGAATTTACAAAAAGTTTATGATGACTTAATGGCAACAGGCATGCAAAGCGAGCAAGCGGCATTGATGGTTGGTGCTTATGTCGAAGAGTTAGATATCGAAGATTTAAATCGTTTGTTAACGTTTGATAATCCAGACGATGTTCGACATACTTATGAATGGTTAAATATGGGCTCTCGTAGTCATTTACGTGCTTTTGTTCATAATATGAATAATAGAGGTATCGACTATGTGCCACAATTATTAGATGAACAAGAATACCTAGTAATTATTAATAGCGAACATGAGCGTGGTGGACGAAAAGATAATGGCTTTGGTCATAAAAGGGGGCATGGCAATAGTTAAGGTTAGAGTCATGGTAATCAAAATTAACTAAATACTGACTAATCAAACCAGCGTATTATCCAAAGTAACGTTCAGTATGCACAGTATGCAAATTAGCACTCAACCTGATCTTTTGTGTCGTCTTGAAGCAACCAAATTGGTTAAGCACCTACTTTAAATTAAAGCAGGTGTTTTTTGCACCAAAAGTAATCAATAAATTTAAAATTTACGCAAAAAATAGCGTTTATTTGTAATTTTGCACCAAAATATAGCGTCAAAGCATCATTATTGGGTTGGTATTAATCTTGCATGGTTATCAGCTAAACAAATTATTTGTATGATGAGGCAAAAAAACTTATGGACGCTAGTTTAGACGTACTATTTTTATTAATTGGCACAGTCATGATTTTGGCAATGCACGCAGGCTTTGCTTTTTTAGAGCTTGGCACGGTAAGAACAAAAAACCAAGTGAACGCCTTAAGCAAAATTTTAGGTGACTTTTGTATCTCTGCCATTGCGTATTATTTTATTGGCTATCAATTTGCCTATGGTATTAATTTTTTCCAGAGTACCGATGTGCTGATTGCAAATAATGGTTATGAGCTGATTAAGTTCTTCTTCTTATTAACGTTTGCAGCAGCGATACCCGCCATTGTTTCTGGTGGTGTGGCAGAACGTGCCAAACTTATTCCGCTGTTTGTGGCAACGTTTGTTATCGTTGCATTTTGTTATCCGCTTATGGAAGGCATTATATGGAATGGTAATTTTGGTTTTCAGGCTTGGTTAGAAAACACGTTTGGGGCAGGTTTTCATGACTTTGCTGGTTCAATCGTGGTGCATGGCTTTGGTGGTTGGATAGCACTTGCTGCGGTGTACTTACTGGGTGTGCGTCGTAATCGTTTTAAACATGGTTTTAGCAGCACGCATCCACCATCATCTATTCCATTTTTGGCGTTAGGCTCTTGGATTCTTATTGTGGGTTGGTTTGGGTTTAATGTGATGAGCGCACAAAAAGTGGGTGATATCTCTGGCTTGGTTGCTATGAACTCGCTTATGGCAATGGTTGGGGGTACTTTAGTCGCCATGACCATGAGCAAAAATGACCCTGGTTTTATGTACAATGGTCCATTGGCTGGGCTGGTTGCTGTGTGTGCAGGTTCTGATGTAATGCATCCATTAGGCGCATTGTTTGTTGGTGGCGTTGCTGGGGCAGTTTTTGTGTGGATGTTTACCTTTGCCCATAAAAAACTAAAAATTGATGATGTGTTAGGCGTATGGCCAATGCATGGTGTTTGTGGGCTTTGGGGTGCGTTAGCTGCCGGTATTTTTGGGCAGCACTTTTTAGGCGGATTGGGCGGTGTGAGCTTTGCATCGCAGGTAATTGGCAGCCTATTTGGTGTGGCGTTGGCACTGGTGAGTGGCTTTGTGGTGTATGGAACGATTAAATACACGATTGGGTTGAGATTAAGCGAAGAAGAAGAATTCGACGGGGCAGATTTGTCTTTACACAAGATTTCATCGACCTTTGACCGCGATATCTTTTAACGCCAATATTACCTTTATGTTAAGTTACTGTTGTAATGGTTGCGATTTTCTTGATTTGATTTTATTATCGTATCATCGCTTAATTTTTAGGTGATGGCAGTAACTTAAAAGATGAATTTAAAAAATAAGGAATGACTATGAGCCAGCTTGACGAAAAAATTGAATTATATAGCAACACACTTGTTGAAAAATGTGGTGTTACACCAGATGCTGACCTGCTGAGAGCGGTTACTAAAGCAATGGGTCCATCAATCTATAATGCAGATGCAGAGATTGTTGCAGCAAGCGAAAAAGATGAAGTGACCACACTAAAAGAAAACTTTATTAAAGGTAAACTGGGTGTAACTGACCAAGCACAAGTTGATGCTGCTTTTGATGCCGCGGTAGAAAAAATGGGTTCATCAAACCCACGTAAATACCGTGCGGTATTAAGCTATCTAATTGTGGTTGATTTAGGTAAGCAAAGCTTGTTTGCTTAATCCAACCTGTATTTTTTTATAAAAGCGTCAGCATCTGCTGGCGTTTTTTTGTGCCTCAATTTAACAAATTTGCTAACAATAGCTCCTGTATAGTGGTTTAAGTATAGATATGCTATAGTCGGATAGTACAATTATCAAACCAAAAAATTGCATTAATTATGAACCAAACTCTATTTATTACCGCATCAGACACTGGCGTGGGTAAAACCCATATCACTGCTAATCTGCTTAAATTATTATTAAAACATCATGCCAATGCACGAGCCATTAAGCCGATAGAAACGGGGTTTGATTATAGCAATATCGATACCTTAGGCGTGCCAGTTGGGTCAGATGTGCATTCATACAGTTTGGTTAACCCTGCAAACGTGTTTGCGCCTGCTTATTACTTTGATGTACCTGCGTCACCGCATTACTCTGCGCGTTTAGCGGGTAGTGAAGTGAATATAGATGTATTAGAAAGCTATTGCCGTGAGCATATTGAGCAAGCACCAGTCACTTTAATTGAAGGGGCTGGCGGTCTTCTTGTCCCTTTTAATCAGCTTCAACAGCAAAAGAGCCACAACTTTACGCATCTTATTAAGCGTTTAAATTGCCCAATTATTTTGGTTATTAACAATCAACTGGGGGCAATTAACCAAGCACTAGTTAACATCCAACTTTGTGAGTTTCATGGCATTGATATTGCCTGTGTGGTGATGAACCAGACCGATCCAAACAGTCAACTGGCATTAGAAAACATTGCCTTTGTACAAAGCCAAACCAATGTGCCAGTTGTGCAATTGAATAAAGATGCTGACTTTGAGGCATTTGAACGTGCTTTTGAGACTGTTTTATCAACGCGTAAGCTGGGCATTTTGCCAAGCAAAGATTGTAACAATGATAACAGCGATAATAGCTGGGCTAAAGCCGAGCCTACTGAAATTGATGGGCTTGCTGAAAAACTAACTTTTGACAAAAATCATATTTGGCATCCTTATACCAGTATGACTGAGCCATTAACGGCATATCATGTGAGCTATGCCGAAGGTAAGCATATATACATTGATAATGAACAAGGGGCAAACCACAAGCTATTAGATGCCATGAGCTCATGGTGGGCGGTGAACTTAGGTTATAACCGTGACGAACTTAACCATACGGCAGTACGCCAAATTAACCAGTTTTCACATGTGATGTTTGGTGGGTTGACACATGACCCAGCGGTGGAACTTGGTAAAACCTTGATTGATATGATGCCTAATAGTGAGCCTGATAAAAAGCTAGCGCATGTTTTTTATACGGATTCAGGCTCGGTTAGTGTCGAAGTGGCGATTAAAATGGCGTTGCAGTATCAGCAAGTCGTTAGCCCTAGCAAACGCAAAATTTTAACCCCAATGGGTGGTTATCATGGTGATACTTTTGGGGCAATGAGTGTGTGCGACCCTGTTAATGGTATGCACGGCTTGTTTAAAGGCATGCTTGCCGAGCAGGTTTTTATCCCTCGTCCTGATTGTTATTATGATGCCTTGCGTAAAAATCAACCTTTTGATCCTGATTGCCTGCTGCCAGTTAATCAAGCTCTTGCCGAGCATAAAAATGAGATAGCAGGTATCATTATTGAGCCTATTGTACAGGGTGCCGGTGGTATGCGTTTTTATCATCCTGAGTATTTACGGCACTTGCGACAAATTTGTGATGAGCATGATATTGTGCTGATATTTGACGAAATTGCGACTGGTTTTGGACGCACAGGCGAGATGTTTGCAAGCACCTTTGCCAGTAAAGTGGTGGGCGCAGATGTCACGCCTGATATTATTTGCCTTGGCAAGGCGTTAACAGGTGGCTTTATGAGTTTTGCTTGTACCATAGCGAGTCGACGTATTGCCGAGGGCATATCTCAAAACGGCAACCCCTTTATGCACGGACCAACCTATATGGGCAATCCGCTGGCGTGTGCGGTGGCAAAAACGGCGCTTGATACGTTGCAAGTAAACGGTTGGCAAACCAATGTAAAAAACATTGAAGCTTGGTTGATTGAGGGGCTTGCCCCTTGCCGTGATTTGCCTGATGTGGCAGATGTGCGAGTGCTTGGAGCAATTGGTGTGGTGGAGCTGGTTAAACCTGTTGATGTGCAAAAAATCCAAGCCTATTTTATTAGCCAAGGGGTGTGGATTCGCCCGTTTGGTAAGCTTGTTTATACCATGCCTCATTTTAACTTTAACAAAGCGGATATTGAGCAGATTTGTGGGGCAATTTATGGGGCGATTGAAAGAGGAGAATATTAGCCATAGACAGACTAAAAAATCTGTACGCTCTAAAAAACCCTATTAAAAGGGTTTTTTAGAGTAATAGACAAGGTTATCAAACTATTTGTTTGTTTTAGTTCCTGCCTTTTTTATTGACATACCATTTTTTTAGATTTTGGTATTACACCGCAGCATCTTAGATAACGGCTGATTAAGTCAAAGAAAAATATAATAGCAATCAGCATAAATGTAATTGATAACCCATAAAATACAAAAGATGGCGTAAATGCTTTATAAGTAAAGCTTGCAAGCACTGAGTAGGCAACAATTGGGCATATTAGCCCCCACTGTGTTACATAGTATTCTTGATTAAAATAATCTTTTTGGAAATACTTTTTTAATAAGAGTAAACCAAACAAAAAATACCAAGTTTCAATTGCAAATGATATGCCAGTCACGATAGCAAAATAACTATCTAAATGAGCACCATGCTGGTGTTCTAAATAATGCCCAAAACGAAATGCAGAGATAGCATATAAAGTGATGTTGGGGATAATAATTAATATGCTCGGTAATGTTTTTTTGTCACCTAAGCCTGCGCCAGAAAAAAAGTTCTGAAATATAATAATGGTGGTAATGACCAACAAAAAAATACCCATGCTACCTGATACCAATGACATAAAGGCTGCTGTGTTGGCAATCATAGGGGCATTTGCCAGTGCTGCAAAGCCCATACCAGTTACGGTTAGCATGCCTATTGCAAAGGGATGTAGCAACCAAGAAAATGAAATTTGGCTAGTATCAAACTTTTGCACAAAAGCGTGTTGGAGTAAATACATCACCGTACCCAATAAAGCAACATAAATTAAGCTCCAAAATAGTAAAGCAGGTAACATTACCAGTTGTAAATTATCTGCTAACCAAGGAGTGAAATAGCGTAAAGGACCAATTACGACATTCATGGTCATGACTATAGAAATAAAAGGTGCCATTAATGTTGGACTAGCCAGTGGATTTTTTACTACCGCAATCAATCTATTTGAATGCAAAAACTGCCATAAACCCTTAACATGTGCGATAGTTAACAATAAATGCAACGCAATAAACACCAGCATGATGGTTTCTAATCCATATTGCGACAATAGATATAACCCGCTCAAAGCATTATGATTAATATCAGCACGCTGTATTAAACCAGAACCATGTTCAGTGGTGTATTGCATAAAAGCGAAAGGAATGATGGAAATACCACCAGCGCCTAACGAAGATAGAAATATTAATGGAGAGAAAGGTTTGTTGTTCATCAGTTACTCCTATAAATACATTAAAGAAAAGGTGTTATTAATATATAATAATATATTATGTAAAAAGTTATATTAAAAATTGTGATTTACTTTTTAAATGTATACCCAACCTATTTCTGGGTTTCTAAAAATAATAGGAAAGAGGTCTTTACTAATTTAAAGTACATTGAAATTGAAGAGCCAAAAGAAAGGATCTTGAACATAATTGAAGTTGATTTAATATAAAATTGTCCGACACAAACCACCAGTACAGTTTTTGTTTTTAATTTTTAATTGTATGGGTTGTGATTTGATGAAACTTGTTAAACTCAATGTCACGTCAAATATAAAGGAACTTCAATGAACATCTCTACTTACATCGTTGACTCATTTACCAATGAAAAGTTTAAAGGCAACCCAGCAGGTGTTTGCTTTTTAGATGAACCATTGACTGATGAGCAAATGCTAAACATTGCTAATGAGTTGGGTTTTTCTGAAACCGCATTTACGCATAAAGTGGGAGCGGTTTATCAAATCCGATTTTTTTCACCATCGCAAGAAATCGACTTATGTGGACATGCAACCTTAGCAACTGCAAAAGTTTTATTCCACAAAAAATGGGAATCGGAAATCATTTGTTTTAAAAATATCAATGATGTGGACTTAACTGTTAAACAAGACAAAAGCAGTGATAAGCTATTAATGGCATTCCCAGCGTATCAAGTTAAACCAATTGAGCCAACAAATATCCCAACTGCCATGTTGCAATCGCTAGGCATTAGCGAGATAGTTAATACCGGTTTTAATAAAGAAATTAACAGCTTGGTTATTGAAATTGATTGTTGTGAAAAACTAGCAAGCCTAACCCCAGATTTTGAACAATTATTGCAATCGGTTGACGGTATTGATGGTGTGGTCATTACGGCGATTTCTAACAAACCTGACTACGATTTTGAGTCACGTTATTTTTGGCCGTGGGTCGGTACCAATGAGGATCCAGTAACTGGGGCAATTCATACCTTTTTAGCTACCTATTGGGGCAAAAAACTGGGTAAAACACATTTAAATGCCTTACAGTGCTCGGCTCGTGGTGGTTCGATGCAAATAACATTGAGTGAACAAAGCACGGTAACTTTAAAAGGGGAGGCGCAAATAATGTTAGAGGGTGCGTTTTATTTATAGTAAAATAAACAGACAATAACCATTCTCAACTTTTCTGTTGCATTATGTCTAACTCAAATAGCAAACATAAGCCTAATGATAGGTTCAATGATAAGTTTTCAGCCATTTCTAGCGCACTCGGCTTATCAGTGATGACGACCACCGCTGCGATAACGGCGCATCATTTTTGGCGAAAACGTAACAATCCTAATGCCCAAATCTCGGATTACTTCGAGGGGGTTACTAGTCAATTAAAACGTATTGAACAAGCCAATAAAAGTTGGCTGGAGCGTTATCGAGCATTTGATACGGCTGAGGAGACAAAGTTAGCAGATAGTCAAACAGAGGTTAATCACGAGGTTACTCAATTTAATCACAAACAAAAAGTTGAATGGGTGAGTGGGGTTGCTAACAAAACCATTGGTGCAGAATTTGATGACTTCTCAGTAGTTGGTATAGATAAAAAACGCCAAATAGTTTGGCAAACAAGTGTACCTGAACGTGTGCATGATATTGTGGTGCAGCCTAAAAAAGTATGGTGTGATAAAAATGTAGCCGTTATGGGGCGTCGCCCGAGTGAGTTTTTTTGGATAATGGACTGTGCAACAGGCGAGCTTGTGTACACCATTAAAGCCAAAGGGTTAGATAAAGTGCCTAATCGTCATTTTTATGGACATGCTTGCTACAGTTTGGATGGCAACTTATTGTATGTGGCAGAAAATGATACCACAACGTTTGCAGGTATTATCGGTGTGTATGATGCGAGGCATGGTTATAAAAAAATTGCTGAGTTTGCGACCCATGGCATAGGTCCGCATGAGGTTATTTTGCATCCTGATGGTGATAAGCTGATTATTGCTAACGGTGGTATTAAAACCGAGCGTGCCTCGAGAGAAGAGCTAAATCTTGAAACCATGCAGCCTTCCTTGGTTTATCTATCACTTGTTAGTGGTGAAGAAGGTAAAGTATTACAACAAATAATGCCAAAACATAATCAGATGAGTGTTAGGCATATCTCGGCAATTACCGAAGGTAATTTAAAAGGTACCGTGGCAGTGGGTATCCAATTTCAGGGAGAAAAACACCTTAATATGCCATTGGTGCTTACTCATAAATTTGGGGATACGGCACTTACCGAATATGCAACAAATAATGCAGAGGTGAGCTGGCGGCAATTTCATCACTACATTGCCAGTGTGATGGTTAACCCTAAATCAAACTTAATATGTGCGACTAGCCCAATTGGTGGCTGCGTATCTGTATTTGATATGCTCACAAACAAAATGATGGACACAGTTAAGATTGCTGATTGTGCCGGTATTGCCGTTGCTGGAGAGGGATTTATTGTTAGTGATGGCAAAGGTGGCTTGACAGAGTTAACGCTGGTAAGTGGTAAACTTAAGGCGGATACGGTAACACAGCCAATGGCATTTGATAACCACATGCAATTTGTTGAGTCATAGAGGGTTTGGCTTGATGAACCCTGCTTTTAAAGCCACTTTAAAAACCTTGCATGAGTATGGCATTGAAGTAACCATCACTCGTAAAAAAGTAAAAAACATTAATTTTCGTATTAAGCCATATCAGCTTAATATATCCGCACCTTGGTATGCCAGCGATGTTGAGGTGGCTTATGCTTTACATCAACGTCTTGACTGGGCAATCACCGCTCATCAAAAACTACTCAATAAACAACAAGATAAACTTAAGCATCAGCAAAGTCCCAATCAAAATTTTCCATTAAAGCTTTGGGGTGAGGTGCACCCTCATATCCAGCTTAATGAAATGCAGCGATTAAAGCTATATCGGCAAGAGCTTGCCAAAGTGATGCCAACGCTATTTACCAAATGGCAGCCAGTAGTGGGCCAAACGGCTAACGAACAGCGTATTAAAAAAATGACAACGCGTTGGGGTAGCTGTAACATCAAAGCCAAACGTATTTGGTTGTCACTATATTTACCAGAGTACCCCATTGAATGTACCGAATATGTGATTGTCCATGAGTTATGCCATCTACACCATGCTAACCACAGTCCAAAATTTTGGCGCACAGTGTCAAAAGCGATGCCAGATTATCAGCATTGGCATGACATGCTGGCAGGTAAATTGGTGGGTAGTAATGATATGGTTGACTAAACAAAATGGATTAAATCTATTTTTTTGCCTATACTACAATCAACCAACTTCATATTTTATTACTTTAAATCAACAAGTTTGCCTAACAGTTGGGTAATTAAAAAAGGATTTTAAATGACAGCTTATTATCAATTAATAGGGCGCACTATTGATGACAATGGTGTAACTACCACCCAATATAAAAGTACCCCTCATGCGCAAGGCGCATGGAATGAGAACGAGCAACACATGGGACCAGCGACTGGCATATTGTGTGCTGAGCTTGAGCAGTTTAACCCACGTGATGAAATGCGGATTGGACGAATTAGCTTAGATATTTTTGGCATGATACATTTTGGTGATTTTGAGGTTGTTACCAAAGTCATCCGAGGTGGACGCACCATTGAGCTGGTAGAAGCCAGCCTAATTGCCAATGACAAAATTTGTGTGGTTGCGCGTGCCTGGAGAATGCTTACCAGTGATACCACCGAGGTGCATGGACTAGAAGATGAGCGAATATCGCATCCAGAAGATCTACCCAATTGGGATGGCATGGCGCATTGGGGTGGTGGCTTTATTCGCTCTATTACCACACATGCAAGCCCAGATAGAAGAGCCGGTAGTGGCGTTGTTTGGGTGCATACGCCAGTTGACATGGTAGCAGGGCAGCCAACAACCGATTTTGTTAAACTTATGGGATTGGTCGATACTGCAAATGGTGTGGTACCAAGAATCCAACAAGATACCTCAACAGGGCATGTTGAGTGGTTATTTCCAAATATCGACTTGCAAATCCATATGCATCGCATACCGCAAGGGCAATGGCTAGGGCTAGAAACGATTCAGCAAATTGGCACCGATGGTATTGGACTAACCAGCAGTGTTTTGCATGATGTGCATGGTGTTTTTGGTCGCAGCGAACAGATTTTAACCGTCAGACAGTTGGTTAGCGAGTAGGTTAAGTGATTCAATAAATTGACTGTGTGATGATGTGCTTTAGCAAGGTTTTTAAACCCATTTTTTTAACATGGAAGAGATAAAAATGACAAATACAGCGGATGTTAATCAAGCTCATTATTGGCAACAACGTTATGAAGCGGGCAAAATAGGTTGGGATATGGGGCATGTTTCGCCGCCTATAAAAACGTATATTGATACCGTTATGAAAGTGGCTGATAAAACGGCAAAAATTTTAATTGCAGGGGCTGGCAATGCCTATGAAGCAGAGTACTTGCATGAGCAAGGGTTTGTGAATGTGATTGTGGTTGATTTTGCAAAAGCCCCGCTAGAAAATTTAGCAAATAAATTTCCTGACTTTCCTAAAGCACATTTATTGCAGGCAGATTTTTTTAACATAGATAGTAAACAATACCAGTTTGATTATGCAATAGAACAGACCTTTTTTTGTGCGATTGATATCGCTCGCCGAGCAGAATATGTAGAAAAAATGCATGAGCTGCTTAAACCAGCAGGCAAACTTATTGGTTTGCTGTGGGATAAAGAATTTGGACGTGATGAACCGCCTTTTGGAGGCAGCCGAGCAGAGTATGAAACACTATTTGCAGGTCAGTTCATCACCAACATTATGGCACCGTGTTACAACTCACACCCCAAGCGTCAGGGCAATGAGTTATTTGTGGAGTTGATTGCCAAATAGTTAAATTTAAAATAAAAATTAAGTACACTCTTTAAGTGCGCTACTAAAAATTTGCCCTAGCAAGTTGACTTCATCTACACGCGCATAATTTAGGCGGGTAACAAAGGCAATACGGCGGTGTGGTCCTGCTTCGGCAAGTGGCACAACGGCGATATCTTTTAATTGGTTTTGAACTTGGTCTAGTGCCATCTGTGGTACTAGGGTCGTACCCATATTAGACATTGCCATTTGAATGAGCGTGTTTAGGCTGGCATCAGCAAAGCAAGATTTCATATCATTTTTATCAAAATGGCACACGGATAATGCTTGGTCGGTTAAGCAATGTCCTTCGCCCAGCAACATTAAGTTCGCTTGGGTGAGCTCTTCTGCACTAATAGATTTTAAACTAGCGTGTGGGTCATCTTTGGCAAACACGGCATGAAAATCTTCTTGCCAAAATTCAAAAGCCAGTAGGCCATCAATGTCATAAGGTAAGGCAATAATTGCTGTGTCAATATGCCCAAAACGGACTTGTTCAAGCAGGCGTTCTGTTTGTTTTTCGACCACTCGAATACGGAAGTTAGGGTGTTTTTCTTTTAATAACGGCAACACTTTAGGCAATAAATAGGGTGCAATTGTGGGGATAATGCCAATATCCATCGGATACGCCAGTGGGGTTTGGTGGCTATGCGCACGGGTGGTTAAGTCATTAACTTCACTAAAAACACGTTGTGCCCGCAATAAAATATCTTCTCCTATCGGCGTGATTAATACTTGTTTGTTATTGCGCTCAAAAATTTGGGTATCTAGCTGTTTTTCTAACTCGGCAATGCCCAAGCTCAATGCAGATTGAGAGATGCTACACTCTTCTGCAGCACGTTTAAAATGGCGGTGTTTGGCAACGGCAAGGGCAAACTCTAATTGGCGTAAAGTAATCATGATAAAACCCTAAAGATAGCGAATTTTTATGAAAAGAAGATGAATAATGCTATTTTATCAAGTTTTAAAAAATAAAACAGTATATTCAATTCTTTAAAATGTATTAATGGTAAAAATAAAGTATATTAGACTCATACCAGTAGGTAGGGTGATGTGCAAAATGTCACTTTGTTTTATCTGTATGCAACATACAACTTTATTAACAATAATACATTTAGGAGCTAATCATGGCATCAATTATTAATCAAGAAATCCCAGAATTCACAACAGAAGCTTTTGTAAACGGTGAGTTTAAAACCATCTCTAGCGAAGATGTAAAAGGCAAATGGTCAATCTTTTTATTCTACCCAGCAGACTTTACTTTTGTTTGCCCAACAGAACTAGAAGACATGGCTGCGCATTATGACCAATTAAAAGAATTGGGTGTAGAAGTTTATGCAGTTTCTACTGACTCACATTTTGTACACAAAGCATGGCACGATAGCTCAGAAGCAATCGGTAAAGTAACATACCCAATGCTTGGTGACACCACTGGCAAAATCTCTCGTGGCTTTAACGTTATGATTGAAGAAGCTGGTCAAGCACTTCGTGGTACTTTCTTGGCAGACCCAGATGGTATCGTAAAAGTTGCAGAAATCCATGACCTAGGCATTGGTCGTTCTGCTAAAGACATGGTTCGTAAAGTACAAGCGGCTCAGTACGTGCGTGAAAACGACGGTGAAGTTTGCCCAGCAGCTTGGGAAAAAGGCGCTGAGACTTTAACACCAAGCCTAGACCTAGTAGGTAAAATCTAATTATTAGTCGTTACTAGTACAGGTTACAATGTGTTTATGGGTATTTGTGCTACTGCTTTTTAGTATGGATTAAGCTTACTCGGAGTACTATGTGTACACCTTTGTTTGCTTTCGTTGTAGCACTTTTGCTTTGAACCGACTATCGTTCTTTATTCTTCTCGATTGGTTTAAAGATGATTAGGCAGTTACCAGTTACGTAGCTACTTTTAACTAAAAAAACCCTCATTGGTTATCAATGAGGGTTTTTTAGTTTATATTTTTTAACACGCATTAAAAAAGTAGTTAAGCATGCGCATTTATCCAGTCAACCGCCATATCCCATAACACTTCTGACTGACGGCTAAAAAACTTCATGTGTCCAATTTCTTTTAAACCATAATCACTGGGGATAAGGGTTTTGGTTGTGGCATTAATGTTAGGAAAAACCCTCAACATATCTGCAACGTTTGCATCGTTTGCAATGTAGTCATCGGGTGCATTAATCCATAGGCTTGGCAAAGTAATTTCATCATAATGATGTTCTTTTACTTCTTTGCCAAATGCCATTTTTACATAGCCAGATCCGTTGCACCAGTCACGCCATTGCTTGGCAACCAGCTTTGGTAAGGGTTCCCCCATGCCAACGGCGTTGTTTTTGGCATAACCAAAAGCTAAATTGCTGGTAGGGATAAAAAAGTCCATAAACCATATGGCTTTAAGCTTATGGGATAACTGCATATTGGCAATTTGCCCAGAAGAACAGGCGACATTAAACACCGAGGTTAAATCACCATGGTTGTGCATCAGTCCAAATAACTGACCACCAGCACTGTGCCCAATTAAATGATACTTTGCTTCTGGAAACGTATTTTTTAGCTGAGTTAATACTGCTGGCATATCAAACTGCCCCCAACTTACTAACGAGGCATCACATTTTTTAACACCGGCAGCCCCTTTATATTGTTTTGAGTTACCAATGCCCTCGTTATCAAAGCTAATAACGCCAAAGCCGTGGCTAGCAAGGTAGCGGGCAAAATGTTTGTAAAAAGTGCGTTTTATGCCAGTTGCGGGGGCAATTAAAATGGCTTGTGTTACTTTTTTATCATTTGGAGTAAATAAAGTTGCTCTCAGTGTTGCTTTTCTTTCAGTTTCAAGGGAGATGTCTTTAGAGGTAAAGGTGTTATTAGTCATGTGCAGTCCTTTGCTTGCTTTTGTTTAGGCGTTTCTTATTTAAGCGATTGTAATTTAAATTGTAAAATAAAACCCTAAAGTAACAAAAAAAGCCACAGCCAACTATTAGTTATGATGACTGTATAGTCTTATAATGTTCTTTTTAGAGTGGTTGCCATTGAATAACTAAAAGGCGAATTATTGTTATTTTTGTCATAAAAATAAAGTAAGATAGGTAAGTAATAATGATATAAAAGCAATAGCAATGACCATAGAAGTAAAAAGGTAAGCATATGACAGATTCGACTCAAAAAACGACCATCAATCCAGAAGTAATTACCGCACAGCACATGCAAGATATTCATCAAGTTGTTGATAAAAAAGACATAACCATGCCTTTGGTTGCTGTTTATTGTGGCTCACGCATGGGTACAAACCCAATTTATGAAGAAACGGCTAAAAACTTAGGGCAAGCTTTAGCGCAAAATGGCTTGGGATTGGTTTACGGTGGTGCCAGCATCGGACTTATGGGCGCAGTTGCTGATTCAGCAGTGCAAGCAGGGGCACAGGCAGTTGGGGTTATCCCGTCGTTTATGTTGCAAAGAGAAGTTGCCCATAAAAACTTAACTAAGCTGCATTTAACTGACACCATGCACACTAGAAAAGCAATCATGGCAGAATATGCCGATGCCTTTATCACGCTACCAGGTGGGCTTGGCACATTAGAAGAAATTATGGAAGTTGCGACATGGAGACAGCTTTTCCAGCATCAAAAACCCATGATAATTTTAAACATTAATGGCTATTATAATCGGTTAATTGAGCATCTACGCTTTAGTGTTGATGAAGGCTTTATTAGTGATAAAGATGTAGAAAGGCTGCTGGTTTGCGACAATGTGGAAGAAGCAATTGAAGCACTGCAAGGGGTGGTGTTTATTAAAGATGATTTTTGTGTGGATAAAATTTAACCCTTGCGGCTAGTGTTAAATAATTGTAAAATATGCGGTCTATTTTTGTATGTAATGCATCATACAAGCTTAAACTTAATCCCACTTGGGAAGGCTAAGTGAGTTTAGCGTTGGTATTAAATGCTGGAATAAGCCAGTGATTTAACTGCTAACCTTTTTATGCCCTTAGTGCCCTAGTTAATTGGAAAAGAGATTTACTATGCGTAAAGATATCCACCCAGAATACCGTGAAGTTTTGTTCCACGATACCAATGCTGATGTTTACTTTTTAACTCGTTCTACGATTAACAGTAAAACCACTCGTGAATACGAAGGTCAAGAATACCCATATGTTGCGTTAGATATTTCTAGTGCATCACACCCATTCTACACAGGCGCTCAGCGTAAAGCTTCTAACGAAGGTCGTGTTGCTAGCTTTAACAAGCGTTTTGGCGGTGCTTTTGGTCGTCGTGGTAAAAAAGCTGCTGATAGCGAGTAATTTATTACGTTTGATTGACAGTAACAGTCAATTGAGAAACCATCAAGTCGAAAGGCTTGGTGGTTTTTTATTGTGGCACTATTAGGTAGGGTGAACACCATACCCCAATATTTTTAGATGCTACGGTAATCTATTTTGTTAAAGGTCAATATTAAAGCTTAATAATGACCTCAGTTAGTTGTTCTGCCCAATATTGGTAGGTTAAATCACTTGGATGAAACCCATCAATAGCAAAGTATTTAGCGATATGGGCATCATTGCTATTTGCTTTTTTGCCTGAGCTAAATGTAAATTGGCGTTTGGCTAAGTCAAAAGGCAAACTAAAGCTGGTGTAGTGAATATGGTTAAAACCATCACAAATTTCTGCTAAGGCAGTGTCCAGCTGTTCAGCCTTATCCCCAATTAATCCGTTTAATGGCACTGGTAAAGCAGGGAAGTGCCTAATTGGCGGTAGTGCCGAAAAAATGATGTTTTTTGGGCTGTGCTTTAGCTGGGCAACTGTAATAATTTCTTCAATATTGGCTTTCCAGTTATCCAAAGAAAGCATTGAGGTGGTATCGTTGACACCAACCACAATAATCATTAAATCAATTGGTTTAGGTGAAGGGGCAAGGACATACAATCGTCTTAAAACGTCAAAACTTGTGTGTCCAGTGGTGGCATGCAGTTGCCAGTCAATATGGGTATAGCTTTGGCAAAACTGTGGTTGTTGCTTAAAGTTTTTAACAAGCTGGTGGGCTAATGCTTGTTCTTGCGTTTCTACGCCCACACCTGCAGCGGATGAGTCACCAACAATCATTAAACGATAAACGTTGTGCTTAGCTTGTTTATCATTTGTTTTTGATAAAGCAACCATACCATGCCTGTCACCTGTGGGTTCCGGTAAGCTTGGGGTATCTCTTTTAACACGTTTGCCCTGTTGCCACAATAAAGGGGCAAATAACAAATGCTTTGGTTTGGTTATCATGCGGTTACCTTTTTTGTATATTGATATTGCTAATCAGTTTTGGGTTTATCGTTTCATTGGTTAGTTAGCGTGGTTGACTGGGGTTAGCTAGCTAATTAGCAAATCACCAACCAGCACGCTCACGGATTTCCGTTAGTTTTTCATCAATCAATAACTTGCCATCAACATACACATCTCTTAATAAGTTAATTTGTCCATCTGCTAATTCAGTCTCGCGTATGGTTTTTAGGTTGCCGTCTACTTCTACCAAAGCTAAGCGACCTTTTTTAGAACGTTTAGAACGGCTGGTAATTGGGTCTTTAAATACGTCATACCACTTTTTACCTTCTGCGCCGTCTTTGTATATGGCACTGGCTTTCATTGCCCAGCTCATCGTATCTCTGTTGACTTGCTGTAATAAACCGCCACCCATGCCAAAAGTTAGGTTGTCGGCACTGTAACCAGCTTGCATAATGGTATTTAAAATTTTATCAATGCTGGCGGCGTTAATGCCATCGCCTTGAATGAGTCGTACATAATCTGGCAAAATTTTATAACCTTTGCTGTTGGTGGTTGTCCCAAACTTGGCCGCAAGACGTTCTAAGGCTTCACGCACCACTTTAGCAGGGTCGCCACTGTCTGGGCGGATAACCAAAGTGCCGCCAGTTTTTTCGACCTGATTTTTAAGTTTATTGCCCCAAATGTTGTCAATGGCGTTCCATAAATCATAGCTGTCGGATACCACGGCTACTATTTTGCCGTCACCACCAAACTGTTTAAGCATATTTTCGTAAGCGTCTAGTTCGCCATCACGTCCCCATGAGGTCATTGTGCTGTGCTCAGCGGCAGGGATCGAAAATGCTGGCATGTCATCAGTCATACCATACCAACGGCTTGCACCTGCTAACGCACTCATGCCATCTGTCCCCACAAAGTTTACGAGGTGAGCAAGGCTACCTAACGCAACGGTTTCCATGCTAGAGGCGCCTCTTGCACCAAAGTCGTGAAGTTTAAATGGTAAGCCTTCTAAGCTGTCGGCTGACTTTTCCATAGCCTTAGTAATGATGTTTTTACAATATTTTGATAGGCTTGCCACGGTAGATGGATACCAAATGCCACGTAATAAAGCGGTTTCTATGTAGCTTGGTAGCCAAAAAAATTCTGGGTCGGTGTTAACGACTTGGCACACAACATTGCTAACCGGAACAATACTGCCTTCAGGGACAGCCTGAATACGAATTGGCAAAAACCCACCGTGTTTGTTGACGATGTTTTCCCACCCTTCACGATTAAATGGCAAACCATGTGCGGTTATCACAGCGCCTGCTTCGTCAATGTCTTGTAGGGTAATTGGTTTGCTCAAATATTCTTTAATAAATGCTTGCAGCCCAAAAAATACCACAGGGTAGTCACCCCGACGTGCTTCAATATAGCTAGACATATATTCTGTATTGGGTGGGTACTGTACCCAATGTGATGCTTTATAGCTATCGGCATTTAAAATCAGGTTGTGTATGTTATTGGTAAACATAGGTTAAGTCCTTATAATTCTAGTCGTTATTTATGATGATGCATGTAGTTTTTTAGTGCTATTTACAACCCAACCATTTTACAAATAATGGCGTAATGGTCTTCAAACATTTTTTTGCTGTCTAGCTCTGCAAGGGGTAACCAAAATGCTTTAGCCGCATCATCGCCACCTTTCACTTTTGGTAGCCCGTTGGCATCATTTTTTAGTTGGAAATAAAATACCTGAGTAATAGTACGTCCACGTGCCGAACGGTAGGGATCATCAAAAGTGTGTTGACTATGGCGTGAACCTCGTAGTACTGGCTCTGGTACTTTGAGTCGAGTTTCTTCTCTTAGCTCTCGTATGCAAGCATCTAGCAAGGTTTCTTTCGGGTCTAAAAAGCCACCTGGCAATGCCCAAAGCCCTTTACCTGGCATGCTACGGCGTTCTACTAACAAAATGTGTCCAGACTGGATGACCAAGGCATCTGCGGTCATAAAAGTGGGTGGGTAGGGCGAGTCTTCCCATTGTTTTTTATATTTATCGATAAACCAAGCTTCTTCATGCAGCTGGTTGTATGCACTGGTTTTTTTAAAGTTATCTAATATTTTTTGTGAGGCAGCCGTAATACGGTCGCTAGTGGGGGTTGCGCCGATTAAATAACCATCACGGATTGGGGTGGCAGAAAGGTTATGATAGTTTGGTACCGAAACAGACTGCCAATTGGGGAAAAGCGATAAATAATAGGATGAGCTGTCTTTTGAGTGACCGATTAAACCAATTTTTACTTGGGTGTTGCTGATATCCCCAGTGACAGACTTTACACCCGCTTGTACGTATTGCAGCCATTTTGTGTCGTTGTATAAAGCATCATCTAACCCCACACAGTGGATGCGTTTGGCAGTTTGCTCATCATAGCTGCCTTTAATCATGGCGGTGCGTTCTTCTACTGTAAAGGGGTTACGTAAGCTGCGTGGTAAGTTTGCTGATCCAATCAGCATGATGACATTTTTAGCTTGCTTAAGTGCAGCATCAATCACCGACTTGTGCCCTAAATGAAATGGCTGAAAACGCCCAATAAAAATTAGATAATCAAATTCGTTATTTATGTTTTTGTTTGATTGTTGATGGTTGCTTGCTTGCTTCACAATATTCTCTCACGTATCAAAATGATGGAATTATCTTAACCCAAACGGGTATGCATATCTATCATTGTTTGTAAAATATGGGTTACGGTTTTTTATATTATAGGCTATGATAACAGCTCTTTTATAGATTCAATAAGGATAAACAATGTTAAAAGTTAATGAATATTTTGATGGTGCCGTTGCTTCGATTGGATTCAAAACAGCAACTTTACCTGCAACGGTGGGAGTGATGCAAATTGGCGAATATGAGTTTGGCA
Source organism: Psychrobacter sp. HD31 (assembly GCF_051097895.1). GTDB lineage: Bacteria > Pseudomonadota > Gammaproteobacteria > Pseudomonadales > Moraxellaceae > Psychrobacter. The sequence goes on along the minus strand of NZ_CP142525.1, from coordinate 1,339,191 downwards.
CGAGCCAGTTTGAAACCATGACGGTGGTAAGCGGTGCATTAACTGTTAAATTGCCAGAAAGTGATGAATGGCAAGATTTTGTAGCAGGCGAAACTTTTACCGTTGAAGCTAACACAAAATTTAATGTTAAAGTGGCTGTAGAAACAGCATACTTATGTACATACGAAGACAAATAAAACCGTATTTATTAGGTTTACATACATAAAAAAACACCTCAGATATGAGGTGTTTTTTTAATGACATTATTTTTTACTTTACTTTTTACTTTCTAAAATTTTGCCAATTTCATCTTTTAAATGTAGTTTTTGTTTTTTTAGTTCATCTATTTCGTCATGGCGATGAGAAGCGATAGGGTCTTTTTCTAGGTTGGTGATTTTTTCGTCAAGTTCGTTATGCTCATCAAATAATTTAGCAAAATGTGCGTCTGAATGTTTTAGCTCTGCCATTAAATCACGATATTCGTGGAACATGGTTTTATCCTTATTGTTAGTGAGTTAAAAAATTATTAACCTGTAAAAATAGGTGAATAATACGTTGGTTAATTGAATGATTTATCAACTTTCCATACCCTCATCATAGCGTAAAAGAACCCAAAAAACCATGGTTTTTATGGGGTTTATTAATTTGTTATTATTATTGATTATTATTTTTTGATTTGTTTTATAAAACATAATGTTTGAGATTCTATGATTGATAGATAGAGTCATAAATATCATAATAACAATATAGAAAACGCGGGTAATTACCTTGCCTTTTCATATTAATGACATAGGTAAGTTATAGAAAACAAACAAAAGAGGAAATCGCATGTTAGACAAAAATTTACTCAATGCTGTAAAAACTTACAGCGAAAACATGACGCACTCAATCAATTTTGTGATTGGCGATGAATCACTCGGACATGACTCAGAAAACAAACGTGCTGAATTGGTGGACTTTTTGAGCCAAATTGCAGGGTCGACTGATAAAATTAGCTTTGATCAATCAGAAACAGCCAATGATTTACCAAGTTCGGTTAGCTTTAAAATTACAACCGATAGTCAAAATACAGGCGTTGTTTTTAGCGGCATTCCTGGTGGTCATGAGTTTACTTCATTGATTTTGGCAATTTTGCATGCTGGCGGTCATACCATGAAGCTAGATGACAGCATACAAAGCATGATAAAAAATGCAAACCCAAACGAACCATTAAATTTTCAAACTTATATATCGTTAAGTTGCCATAACTGCCCAGACGTAGTGCAAGCATTAAACCAGTTTGCTATTTTAAATGATCATATCAGCAGTGAGATGATTGATGGCGGATTGTTTCCTAAACTTGTAGAAGCAAACAACATACAAGGCGTGCCAGCGGTGTATTTAAATGGTAAGCCATTTGCTAATGGTAAAATTGACACAGCGGTATTATTACAAAAACTGCAAGAAGAATACCCAGATTTGTTTGTACAAAAAGCGGGTGGTGAGTCTTTGCCAAAACAAGATGTGACCATCATTGGTGGTGGACCTGCCGGTGTTGCTGCTGCAATTTATTCGGCTCGTAAGGGCTTTGCAACTACCATTGTTGCTGACCGCATTGGTGGGCAAGTTAAAGACACGCAAGATATTGAAAACTTGATTTCTGTTCCGCTAACTAATGGTAATGAGCTGTCGGCAAATTTTGGTAAACACATTGCAGAATACGGCATTACGGTTAAAGAACATGTGAGTGTTAAAAAGCTGAGCGAAACACAAGATGATGAGCTAAATTATAACATCACACTGAACACTGGCGAGCAATTTGACACACGTGCGGTTATTATTGCCACTGGCGCAAAATGGCGTAAATTGGGTGTACCAGGTGAAGATGAAAACATCGGCAATGGTGTGGCATATTGTCCACATTGTGATGGTCCTTTCTTTAAAGGTAAGGATACTTCGGTTATCGGTGGTGGTAACTCAGGTATCGAAGCCGCACTTGACTTAGCTGGTATCGTTAATCATGTAACTGTGTTTGAATTTGCCGATACCTTAAAGGCCGATCAAGTATTGATTGATAAAGCGATGGCAAAAGATAATATCGAGATTATCACCAGTGCGGCCACCAAAGAGATCATAGCAACCAATGGTAAAGTATCTTCATTAATATATACTGACCGCAATACAGGTGAAGACAAAGAGATTAACCTATCAGCGGTGTTTGTGCAGATTGGTCTTGTACCAAACTCTGACTTTATCAAAAACTTTGTAGATACCAACAAATTTGGTGAAATCGAGATTGATGCAAAATGTCAAACCAGCCGTAAAGGTATTTTTGCTGCAGGGGATGTAACTACTGTGCCATTTAAGCAAATCAACATTGCGATGGGTGAGGGCAGTAAAGCGGCTTTGGGTGCGTTTGACTATCTTGTGATGCAGTAAGTTTTTTACAGTTAATTGCAATTATGAACTATTGCAAGTCTAAAGCCCCTCTTAACAAAGAGGGGCTTTATTGTTTTAAAACACGTTAAGTAATTTTAACTTAAGTGCAATAATCATAAATTTTTTGGTGGGAAGAACTTATACCAAGCGTTATAAGCGCTACAGGCGGCACAAAACGAAAATGCCCACTCTAAAAATGAAAAAATAACCAAAATTGTGCAAGGTACCTTCCATAAAGCTATGCCAGAAAAATAAAGTATTAAAGATACGGTACTGGCGATAAATAATAATTTAGCGGCAAACATTTTTGCGCCAACATTTTCTGTTTTACCTGCCCAACCTCGTTTGGTAAATATGGTCTTCCAAAGACTGTGTGATGGGCATTTGTGATGACCAAAAAAGCCTTTAACAAAACCTTGTAGGGGCAATATAATCATAAATAACGGGTGTACAAACAAGGCTAATAAACAAAGGCAACAGACGATAAATGCCTCCCAACGGATGACATTGGCATGAACCGGTGGTATATCAAAACGTAACATGGTAACTCCAAGATATTATATATATTAATTATATTATAATAAATTATATAATGTTTTAACAGTAAAATATGAAGTTAAATGCTATTTTATTTAAGCTATTTAAGTTTGCTTTATTTTTATCAGCAAAACTTGTTTGCCAATACAAATGCCCACCAATATGAACCATATATACAACCTTAGCCTTGTGGTATCCTTATAAAAAATTAATGTGTGAATCGTGTATAAAGAATGCCTGAAAGTATCAACAACCAAATCGAAGATAGTGTCAATTACCTGATGCAATCTGTCCATCAACAAAAAACCCATCGGCATATAACAAGTAGCCCTTCTACTAACAGTGAGTTGATAAACCACATAAAAAACGGGCAGTTGTCAGCAAATCAGGTACATGTTTTAACAGCAGATACCCAAACTCAAGGGCGTGGGCAAAATGGTCGTAGTTGGCAGTCGCCAATGGGCAATGTGTATTTGTCGCTTTTTTATCCTAAATGCCATCGTTTGCACCCTTTAGATATGCCAATATCAGGCTTGCTATCGCTGTGCGTCGGTTTTAGCTTGTCTAAGCTGGATATTATTAAAACTTTAAATAACGGTTTAGACACACCCATTGGGGTAAAGTGGGCGAATGACATAGGGTTTTATCAACCGATAGATAAGAAGACTGCTAACAGTGAGTATTTGAATAAAGAAATAGTGGATGGGCGTGCAAGTTTGCCACCAGCGCAAACCTTGATTCAGTTTCGTAAGCTATCAGGTATTTTAATAGAACCCGTAATAAGCAAAGGTAATTTGTTGGGGGTTGTGGTTGGGGTAGGTTTAAATGTTAAAAATGCCCCCAAACTTTGCAAACAAACTCAAGAGGGCATGGGATACCAAAGCACAAGTATTGCACAATTAATTGAACAAGCGGAATCAAAAGCTGCATCTAAAAAATCAGATAAGACGATTGACTGCCCACAAGTTGCTGACTTGTATCGCCCAATCTGCAAACAAATATTAACGGCTATTTTGTGCCATCAATACATAACCCAACCTAATAAAAACAGCGTACGGCAAGACTTTTTGGCAAACTTTGCAATGTCAGATGTTTTAATGGGGCGCACCCTAAGCATTTGTGCTGATGAGCGTCAATCGCCAACCAGTTTGGGAGATAGCTTAGATGCAGAGCAAATGGCATATACTGCCAAAGCATTAGGGATAGATGACCAAGGTTGTTTGCAGATACAAAAAGATGATGGTAAGGTGATGCGTTTATTTTCTGCAAAAATAAAAGTCATTGCATAACGCTAAGTGATAGGATTAAACATGGCAAACCTTTGGATAGACCTTGGCAACACCCGTTTAAAATATTGGCTAATTGATGAGGTTGGCAGAGTGATTAGTGCCGATGCGAAACAACATTTATCAGCGCCTGCTGAGTTGTTAATGGGCTTAACCTACCAATTTGAAAAATACGCCCCCAATTTTATTGGTATCTCTTCTGTTTTGGGTAACAACATTAATGCCAAAGTAGCCGACTCACTAGCATGGCTTAACATACCTTTTGAGTTTGTTCATGTTGATAACCGACACAAATTAATGACGAGCGAATATGACCCTAATCAACTGGGTGTAGACAGATGGCTACAAATGTTGGGCGTTGTTGATAGTGGTAAACGACAATGTATTGTGGGTTGTGGTACGGCATTAACCATCGATTTAATTGATCATGGTAACCATTTGGGTGGCTATATCTTCCCCAGTATTTATTTACAGCGAGAGGCATTGTTTTCTGGTACTAAGCAAATTAGCATCTCTGATGGTGAGTTTGATAGTATTTTACAAGGGGTGACGACTCAAGATGCGGTACACCGAGGTATTTTATTGTCGATAGTTGGCGCAATTAATGAAATTAGCGGCAGACATGACAACTACCAAATTATTATGACAGGGGGCGATGCCTCAATCATTAGTCAACATATACACAAACCAGTCAATATACGTCAAGATTTATTACTCAGTGGTTTGATGCGATACTTTAATAAATAGTTAATCGCTTATCGTGCGCTAAATCTTTATCAACTCGTATGCCCATATTTATGTAACTGTTTACAAAAGATTCTATTTTTATTGTTTGAATTTATGAGTTTATCCCCATTAAGCTAATAACAAAATATCCTTAATACTGAATAAATGATTAATCTTAAAGGTCACAACTTAACCATGAGTGACGAGTAAGATTTTAAGAGCAAATATGACAAACCAAATGACAAACCAAGTGATTAGCCAAACTGATTTACGCCAACGCTTTTATTTTGATAATTCGCCTGTGCGTGGAGATGCGGTTCATCTAACTCGCAGCTTTGCCCATGTTATTGCACAAAAAGACTATCCAGAAGCCATTAAACAACTGTTGGGAGAGATGCTGACAGCAGCCAGCCTGTTAATTGGCACGTTAAAAATTAATGGACGCTTATCTGTTCAGCTTCAGTCATCAGATGAATCGAGTTTATTAAATTGGGCCATGGCAGAATGCGACCATAACGGGCAGGTAAGAGGCTTGGCAAAATGGAAACAAGAAACGGATGAACAACAAGCTGCTTGGCAACAGAAAAAGACAGCCAATGAGGCATTTGCAGAGCTGGGTGATGTAGGCAAAGGCGTTTTGTTTATTAATATCCAGCCAGAAAAAGGAGAGGCCTACCAAGGTATTGTTGAGCGAGGGTATGATAATCTTGCTGATTGTTTGGCACATTATCAATTACAGTCTGCACAAATACCCACGTTAATTAGCCTTGCTTGTAATGGTTTGCAGGCAGGTGGGTTGCTGGTACAGTTATTGCCATTAAGCGAAGAAGAAAAACTCTTGGCAGAACATGGTGATGCCGATGAAGACTTATGGTCACGCCTATCGGCTTTAACCAGCACCATTAAAGCTGATGAATTAACTCAATTAGACCCAAATGAGGTGTTGTATCGCCTTTATAATGAAGAAAAGGTCGTCACACCAGAAGCAACCCAGCTTAGTTTTGGTTGTACCTGCTCAAAAGAAAAAAGTGCCTCTGCAATTAGGCAACTTGGTAAAGAACAAGCCTTAGCGGTTGCCGAAGAACATGGCGGAAAAATTGAAATGGACTGTGGGTTTTGTGGCGCATTGTATCCATTTGATGAATCTGATATCGCAGCGCTTTTTGCTTAAACTTAGCTTTGCTTAAAAGCCTTAGCTAATTATTTAAAAACTCTTTTTTAACTTAACTGTAGAAAAGGGTTTTTTTATGGCAGTAACTTAACGCTACAGATTGTTACTATCTTCTTTGGCGATTGCATCGACTTTAACTTTGATTGTTGGTAAAGTGTGACAGTAATTATTTTTTAAATGCGAATATTTTAGCAATGGATATTAAGGGACAAAAAGTGAAGACTAAAACAACAAATATAACAAAAATTTTAGCAACGTCAGTTGTTGCGGTGTTGCTAGCATCTTGTGCTGGCGGTAACTATGTAACAGAAAACCAACCAACGGTTTATAAACCCACGGCACCCAAACCGCCTGTGCAGCAGCCAAGTAATCCAGCAATAACAGGTGATACAAATAGTTTTTATGGTTGGAAACAAAATTTTAGCATGCGTGCCATTGCAGAAGGTTATGACATAAATGATGTTAACCGTTTGATGAGCATGGCATCGCTGAATCAAAAAATTATTTCTAATGATCGTAGTCAGTCTGAATTTGCCAAAATGCCTTGGGAATATGTAGATTCGGCGGCATCATCTAGCCGTGTGAGTATGGGCAAGTCTAAATTTGCAAATAACCGTGCAGTATTTAATAGTATCGAATCTAATTATGGTGTTGATGCAGAGATTGTGACGGCCATTTGGGGTATGGAGTCTTCTTATGGTGGTTATACTGGCTCATCAAATTTGGCAAGCTCTTTAGCAACACTGGCGTACGAGGGGCGTCGTCGTGATTTTGCAGAAGCGCAATTAAAAGCCTTGCTAGTTTTGCTTAAACGGGGTGATGTGTCTTGGTATCAAATGGATGGCTCATGGGCAGGTGGTATGGGGCATACCCAGTTTATCCCTGCCACTTGGTTAAAACAAGGCGTTGATGGCAACCTTGATGGGCAAAAAAATCCTTGGAATAGTACCGATGCGTTAAATTCAACTGCAAATTATCTTAAAAACTCTGGTTGGGTACAAGGTTTATCACCTTATTATGAGGTCACGTTACCAAGTGGGTTTGATTACCGTCAGATGGGCAATAAAAAAACGTATGATCAGTGGCAAGCCCAAGGCGTACAGATGTTGGGTGGTTATATACCAAAAGGGTCGTTACTTGAGCTGTGGCTACCAGCAGGCAAAAATGGACCTGCTTTATTAACCAGTAACAACTTTGATGTTATTAAGGTTTATAACAATTCATCAAGTTATGCTTTGGGTGTGAGCACACTTGCAAAAAAAATTGCAGGAGAACGCACCATACAAAAAGCTTGGCCTCGCTATGAAAAACCCTTAACAACGGCACAGGTTAAAAACTTACAAATTAACTTAACCGACAAAGGATATGACACCAAAGGTGCTGATGGCATCATTGGTACAAACACTCGTAAAGCATTTGCACGCTGGCAAGCAGACAATGGACAAACGCCAGATGGTTTTATTACTCAAACCAGTGCCAATCGGTTGGCTTGGTAATACCAGTAAGCCAATTTTAATGTTATAAAGTAAACACCTTGTTTTTAAACAAAAAGCATAGCTTAAAAGCTATGCTTTTTTATTGTATGATGGACCTATTTAAAACAAAATTTTAACCGTAAAGTAAAACATATGAATGTTCAAAAACTATTTAAAACAGCACCTATGACAACCCTGTTACTTGGTATTTTTGTGGGGCTATTTGCCTATCAGGTCTTGTTTGCAGGGGTAGACGCTAATACCCCAGCAAGAGAAGACTTGCTGAATTGGGGGGCGAACTATTTTTCTAAAAGTATGGTTACAGAACCTTGGCGGCTGATAACCAGTGGTTTTTTGCACATAGGCTTAATGCATTTATTGTTTAATTGCTATGCCATGTATTATTTTGGGCAAGTGGCAGAGCCAATGCTGGGTTCGGTTAAATTTTTGTTGCTATTTTTGCTGTCAGTGCTGGGTGGCAATATGCTAAACAGCTATGTGACATTTAATTATATTATCCATAACAACCTCCCTATTACCTATACCTCACTTTCGGCTGGGGCATCAGGTGGCATTATGGGCATTGGTATGGGGCTATTAATTTTTGCTTTGTTTAAGGTTTATGCTGGTGGGCACAGGTTAAATTTTAAAGGGCTTTTGCTTGTAATGGGTATTAATTTAATGTATGGATTTATTGTACCAGGCATTGATAATGCAGGTCATATTGGTGGTGCTATGGTTGGTGGTGTGCTTGCATTTGTTTTTACTTTAGTTTGGCAATGGCAATCAAAAATGTTACGCAATTGTTTCTATTTTATTATATTTTTTTGCATAATGATTGGGTTTTACTTGCTCTGGAAAAGCCTTAACTGGCAAGTTTTAGAAATGATAAGCAGCGCTTGATTTACTTGAAATCTGACTAAAACACTTGGAATTAAAGGCATGCAAAGGATGAACTGGTCAGTATAAATTTCCATAAGAAATCTAAGGTTTTTTTGTAACTAGGCTATACTTTTATAAAAAATATTTGTTACAATGAAATAACAATATGTAGCCATCTATTATTTTTTTTTAGGTTTTACTCAAAATAGATGTAAGGTGATACGCTTATGAATAGTAAAGTTTTATCCTTACTTAGCCAATTCTTAATAATACATAATGCCAAACAATTATGTGTTGCCAAACAAGCTGCATGTTTATTTGATACAGAGGTATTTACCAGAGCAGGAGCTCAAAGCGGTAAGTGACTCTGTATTTTTTTATGAATTAAAGGTTTCTCTAGGGTAATTTCTTAGGACTCATTGGAGGTTTAGTATGATTACTGAACAACTGGTAGACCTCTCCCGCTTACAATTTGCGGTTACGGCACTCTACCACTTCTTGTTTGTTCCCCTAACATTAGGTATGGTTTGGTTACTTGTCATCATGGAAGCAGTTTATGTGATGACTGGTAAGCAAATTTGGAAAGATATGACGCGTTACTGGGGCAAGTTATTTGGTATTAACTTTGCACTGGGTGTAACGACTGGTATTACAATGGAATTCCAGTTTGGTACTAACTGGGCATATTATTCTCATTATGTTGGTGATATTTTTGGTGCACCACTTGCTATTGAAGGCTTGATGGCATTTTGGCTGGAATCAACGTTTGTTGGTTTGTTCTTCTTTGGGTGGGACAGAATGACCCGTGGTCAGCACTTATTTGCGACTGTCATGATGGCATTAGGTACTAACCTTTCAGCCCTTTGGATTTTAGTTGCAAACGGTTGGATGCAAGCACCTGTTGGTGCCGAGTTTAGCTACGAAACCATGCGTATGGAAATGACAAACTTTGCTACCGTCTTCTTTAATGAAGTAGCTCAAGCTAAGTTCGTACATACTTTATCAGCTGGTTACACTTGTGCTTCAGTATTTGTACTTGCAATTTCTGCTATGTACTTATTACGTAACAAAGAGGTTGCCTTCTTTAAACGTAGCTTCCAAGTAGCGGCAGCTTTTGGTTTTGCAGCAATTTTTAGTGTAATTTTGCTGGGTGATGAATCTGGTTATTCTACAGGTGAGGCGCAACATACTAAGCTGGCAACTATGGAAGCGATGTGGCATACAGAACCCGCACCGGCATCATTTAACCTAGTTGCAGGTGTTAATGATAAAGAAGAGAAAAATGATTGGGCTGTAGAAATTCCTTATGTGATGGGTATTATTGGTACGCGCTCTTTAGACAAAGAAATCATAGGTATCCATGATATTAAAGAGCGTAACCGTGAGCGTATTATTAAAGGTCAAAAAGCGGTAGTTTTATTAGACCAATTACGCGAAGACCCACAAAATGAAGCCCTAAAAGCTGAGTTTGAACCATTAAAAGATAATCTTGGTTTTGGTTTACTTTTAAAACCTTATTCTGAAGATGTATCAAAAGCTACCCCAGAGATGATTGAAATGGCAGTTGACGACAGTGTTCCTCAAGTTGCGCCTATGTTTTGGTCGTTCCGTATTATGGTTGCTGCTGGTGTGCTTATGCTTCTATTATTTGTGGCGAGTTTATGGGCAAGTATTAGAGGTAACTTTGAGAATAAACGTTGGTTACTACGCTTTGCTGTATTAATGCTTCCAGTACCTTGGATTGCTATTGAGATGGGTTGGTTTGTAGCCGAATATGGTCGTCAACCTTGGACAGTATATGGTGTGTTACCAACCTATGTTTCCGTTTCAAACTTAAGTGTTGCAAGCGTCATTGGTTCTATGGCTGGGTTTGTTGGCTTCTATACTATTCTACTGATTATTGAGATGTACTTGATGATTAAATATGTGAAGTTAGGTCCTGCCAGTCTTGGCACAGGTCGCTACACTCAAAGTCTAAATGACAAATAGGAGGAATAGCCATGAGTTTAATGATATTAGATTATGCAACCTTAAAGGTTATCTGGTGGCTATTGGTCGGTGCCTTGTTAATCGGTTTCGCCATCATGGATGGTCACGACATGGGTGTTATGACGCTATTACCATTTGTTGGTAAAGATGATGAAGAGCGTCGAGTTGTGATTAATACCGTCGGTCCTCACTGGGAAGGTAACCAAGTTTGGTTTATTACAGGTGGTGGTGCAATTTTTGCTGCATGGCCACTGGTTTATGCAACGGCATTTAGTGGCTTTTATTGGGCGTTAATTGCGGTGCTATGGGCATTGTTCTTCCGTCCTGTTGGTTTTAAATACCGCAGTATGGTGCATAACCCAACTTGGCGTGGTGCATGGGACTGGGCATTGTTTGCAGGCTCATTTGTACCTGCGGTGGTGTTTGGTGTGGCTTTTGGTAATCTATTTTTAGGTGTGCCGTTTAGCTTTGATAACAACATGGTATCTACTTACACTGGTTCATTTTGGGCATTGTTAAATCCATTTGCATTGGTATGTGGTTTGGTCAGTGCTACGATGCTGATTATGCAGGGTGGTGCTTATCTTGCCCATCGTACGGTTGAATCAGTACAAGATCGTACAATTAAGTTTGCATCAATTGCGGCAGTTTTAATGGTCGTACTATTTATTGCCGCTGGTGTTTGGTTACAATCTATCCCTGGTTATGTCATCACCTCTACTATTGATCCACAAGGTGTTGCAAATCCAAATGTTAAAGAGGTAACACGTGAGGCAGGTGCTTGGATGGCAAATTACAACAAAATGCCAGCTTTATGGGTGTTCCCTGCGCTTGGTGTGGTGATGCCATTACTAACCGTATTGCTAATGAAAGCTCGTTGGACGCTAACGGCATTTGTAACGTCTAGCCTTGCAGTCGTTGGTGTGATTATGACAGCGGGCGTATCTTTATTCCCATTTGTGATGCCATCATCTACTTTCGCAAATTCAAGCTTAACAGTTTGGGATAGCGTATCTAGCCATTTAACGCTGATGATTATGCTATACGTTGTGGTTATTTTCTTACCAATCGTACTAACTTATACCAGTTATGCATATGCAATTATGCGTGGTAAAGTTACTAAGGCTTATATCCGTGAAAATGATCACACGGTTTACTAACTGTTAATAATTTAGGAGATTAACTATGTGGTATTTTGCTTGGATATTAGGGTTAGGCTTTGCTATTTTGCTTGCAGTAATGAATGCAATGTGGTTAGAAAGCGAAGAAAGCCGTAACGAATCTTACAACAGAAAAGATAAACACTAAGTTTATTAGGTTGAAAACAATACAAAAAAGACGCTTAAATTTAAGCGTCTTTTTTTATGTAAAATAGGACTTGAATTAAGTTTAAAAGAATCCCATAGCTTTAGGGCTGTAGGATACCAACATGTTTTTAGTTTGTTGATAATGTTCTAGCATCATTATGTGGTTTTCACGTCCAATACCTGATTGCTTGTATCCACCAAACGCGGCATGAGCAGGGTATAAGTGGTAGCAGTTTGTCCATACTCGACCTGCCTGAATACCACGCCCAAACCGGTAGGCTTTGTTGATATTGCGTGTCCAAATGCCTGCTCCTAAACCATAGCTAGTGTCATTTGCTATATGCATGGCTTCTTCATCACTACTAAACTTGGCAACCGATAGTACAGGTCCAAAAATCTCTTCTTGGAATACTCGCATATCATTTGAGCCTTCAAAAATTGTTGGTTGAATATAGCAGCCGTTTTCAAACTCACCTTCTCTTTTATCTACATCGCCACCAATTAGCACTTTACCACCTTCTTGTTTGCCAATTTCTAGGTAAGATTTTATTTTTTCCATTTGTTCTTGGCTGGCTTGAGCACCTACCATAGTCTCTAGGTCTAATGGATTGCCAAGTTTAATGGCTTTTACGCGCTCGACACATCTTTCTATAAATTTATCATAAATACTTTCATGAACTAGTGCGCGTGATGGGCAGGTACAAACTTCGCCTTGGTTTAACGCAAACATCACTAAACCTTCAACCGCTTTATCTAAAAAGTCATCATCTTTGTCCATAATGTCTTCAAAAAAGATGTTAGGACTCTTACCGCCAAGTTCTAATGTAACTGGGATAATATTTTTGCTTGCGTAGTTCATGATTAGGCTGCCTGTGCCCGTTTCACCTGTAAAGGCAACTTTTGCGATACGAGGGTTAGAAGCCAAAGGTTTACCAGCTTCAATACCAAAACCGTTAACAACATTTAACACGCCTTTTGGCAAAATATCTTGTATGCCAATTTTATCGAGTAGATACAAAAAAGAGGCGGGGGTTTGTTCAGCAAGTTTCATAACCACACAGTTGCCTGTGGCAAGTGCAGGTGCAATTTTCCAGGCAGCCATTAAAATAGGGAAGTTCCACGGTATAATTTGCCCAACGACGCCCAATGGCTCATGGAAATGATAAGCAACGGTGTCATGATCAATTTCGCTAATCCCACCCTCTTGAGTGCGGATGGCGGCGGCAAAATATCTAAAATGGTCGACGGCTAGCGGTATATCTGCGGCTAAGGTTTCTCTTACGGGTTTGCCGTTTTCATAAGTTTCGGCAATGGCAATATCTTGTAAGTTTTCTTCAATTTTATCTGCTATCTTAAGCAAAATAGCCGCACGTTCCGCCGGGCTGGTTTTTCCCCATGCGTCTTTAGCGGCATGAGCAGCATCGAGTGCCACTTCTATATCAGCAGCTTGAGAGCGAGCGACTCGACATATTTTTTGCCCGTTGATTGGGCTGGTATCGTCAAAATAGTCGCCACCAACTGGGGCAATCCACTCGCCATTAATGAAATTATCGTAAGTGTCTCTAAATTGGACTGAGCTTTTGGGGGTATTGGGGTTTGCAAATAACATAATTAACATCCTTGTATTTTTAAATAATTGTATAAAAAATAGAAACAAGCAACTATTCAGGTCAAACTGAATATAGGAATAGTCCTTATTCCTGTTGGTTAATATATCAATAATTTTTTTTAATGGAAAGCAGTTTTATGGTTATTGAGCTAAGAAAAAGAAGACGCTTATGTTTAAGCGTCTTCTTTTATTAAACGAGTGTTGATTAAACTGGCAGTTTAAGCCCACGCATCTAAAAACTTTTGGTGTGTTATATTGCCGGCTTCGTTGGTATGAGCACAAAGGTACTCTTTGGTGCTTTGCTCTAAATAAGTCGCTTGCTCGTTATCTATGTTGCCAACCAATAGTTGCCAACGCAGGTATATTAACCATGTGTTTAAAACGTCACTTTCACAGTATGTGTGCAGGTTATCCCATTCATCAGCTTTAACCAAATCAACCACCATACTGCCGTTTACATCTTGTTTGCCAGCAAAACCGCAAAGGCTTGCAACTACATCCAAGGTTTGGCGGTTATAACCGTTAAACATAGACAATTTATCCATTAAATCAATGTGCATATCGCCATAGCGGTAAAGGTAGTCGGGGCGTTGTTTTGGGTTAAATAAAGCAGGAGCAGAAAGCTTGTGTAACATGGCTCGATAGAGTAAAACAGGCACATCAAAGCCGGTACCATTCCATGAAACTAAGGTGGGTTGTTTATTAAACGCCCTAAAAAAGGTGGTTAAAATTTGTTCTTCACTCATATCATTGAGTGATAAGGTTTTTAGCGTCAATTGATTGTCTTCTACCCACAAAAAAGAGATACAAGCAATTTTGTGTAGTGGCAAACGCATAAAATCGCTGCCAGCTTCTTCTTGTCTGATAGCGACTAAAGCTTGCTGTGCATCGTCGTTGCTTAGCTTTGCAAGTTCTGGGTTTAGGCGTTTGCCTGTTTCTACATCTGGGATGGTTTCTATATCAAATATTAACGTTGCGCTCATACCGTTCTCTTTTAGTTTTGTTTAGTCTTCAATACCATACAACCCTGTTGATAAGTATCTATCGCCACGGTCGCAAACAATAAATACAATCACGGCATCTGGATCATCTGATTGGATGTTTTTTGCGATTTCTTCTGCAACTTTTAATGCACCCCAGGCTGCACCGCCAGAAGAAACTCCAGCAAAAACACCTTCTTGTTTAGCCAGTTTTCTCATGGTGATTTCTGCTTCAAGCTGAGGCACATCAATGACCCTATCGACCACACTTTTATCAAAAATTTCTGGTATATAATCGGCGCCCCATTTACGGATGCCGGCAATTTGGGCATCATCGGCAGGTTGTAAACCAATAATCTGTATGTCTGGGTTTTGCTCTTTTAAGTATTTACCTGTACCAGAAATTGTGCCTGTGGTACCCATAGAGCTAATAAAGTGAGTGACCTTACCATTTGTTTGTTGCCAGATTTCTGGTCCTGTGGTTAGGTAATGCGCTTCTTTATTATCTGGGTTAGCAAACTGGTTTAATACAATGCCTTTACCTTCTGCTTGCATTTGTAGAGCTAAATCACGCGACTCTTCAATACTGCCATCAAAATCAATTAACGTAGCACCATAGGCACGCATGGCATCTTTACGTTCTTGAGTAGAGTTAGCCGGCATAATGAGTATCATGTTATAACCACGCATGGCGGCAACCATGGCTAAAGCAATACCTGTATTACCACTGGTGGCTTCAATTAAGGTATCACCAGGTTTAATGTCACCACGTTGTTCTGCTTGCAAAATCATATTAAATGCTGGACGATCTTTTACTGAGCCAGCAGGATTATTGCCTTCTAATTTAGCAAGTAAGGTGATGTTTTTATCTTTGATGATATTTTCTCCCAAACGTTGTAGCTCAACTAATGGCGTATTGCCTAGGCAGTCTGCTAGGCGTGTTGTTTGAGTTATAAAATTTTTTGTTGGCATAATGGTCTCTATAATAAAGTGGTATCTTGATATATCAATATTAATGTACGAATAAAAAACATTGTAGCAGTTTTATTTAATGAGGTCAGTTATCCTATATTTTATCTTGGGTTAACCTGTTACAATAATTTTATACATTTTGGTTTATTTTGATAATAAATTTTTACGGTAAGATAAATGGCAATAATTAGCAAACGACATTTGAATTTACGCAGTGCTTATGGACAGCTGATTGTGTTGGTGTTTTTTCCAATTTGTTTGTTGGCAATTGTTGGTGCGGTGCTGGTTTATAAAGAAACCCAACGAGCGACGCTACATGAACAACAAGCGATAGCTAAATCGGTATTGATTCGTTATCAACCCATCATTTCTCAAAACCTACCATACCTACTTGGGTCAACTAATGATGAAATGCTACAACAAGTTTTATTGTCTGTACAGTCAGATACTAAGCTAAACCGAGTGGCTATTGTAAATAGCCATGGTGAGGTGATTAAATCAACAGGTTTTGAAACCCAAAAGTCTTGGGGTAATTTGGCAAAAAAATTATCTAATCAAGCAGAAAACCAAAAAAATAACGACCAACAAAATGCTACTGATGCAGATAAAACATCAACCTTTATCACAAAGGTAAAAACAGAGGTAGGTACGGCATATGGCTTGCCGGTTAGGCAAACAAGTACCGAGCAATATTGGCTAATTGTTGATATGGATAATCAACCGATAAAGTTAGCAAGATACCGCATTTTATTAACATTAACAGTGACGTGTTTATTAACGTTATTACTTTTACTATTTAGCTTACAAAGCTATGCCTCACGTTGGCTTGCACCTATATATGAAATGCGCCTGCATTTACAAAAAATGCGTGCCGACACCTTAGACGAGCCCGTTAAAATTAAATCAAAAGGCGAGGTACTGTTATTATCAAGAGACTTGCAAGAGACATGTATCCGCTTAAATAAAAGTTTTAATGAATTAAGAGAACATGCCGAACAAACCGAAGATGACTTACGTCAGGCATTTGATGAAATGGAAATGCAAAATATCTCTATCCGTAATGCAAGAGATATGGCAATTTCTACCAGCCAAGCCAAATCAGCATTTTTGGCAAACATTAGCCATGAACTGCGCACACCACTCAACAGTATTGATGGGTTTGTTAATTTGTTGGCACGGCATGATGGGCTGAATGCTGAACAAAACCTGTATGTGCAAACCATCCGTAAATCATCTGCTCATTTATTGGCATTAGTCAATGATGTCCTTGATTTTTCTAAAATTGAGGCAGGCAAGTTGGTTTTAGATAACCATGAGTACAATTTTTTTGAAACCATTTATGAAGTGGCAGACATGTTATCGCCTTTAGCCAGTGAAAAAGGGCTACGCATGGCGGTTGTGTTTTATAACGATGTACCTATGCGTGTTATTGGTGATGCGTTGCGGATGAAACAAGTGATGACCAATCTTGTTGGCAATGCCATTAAATTTACCGATGATGGCGAAATTGTGGTGACCGTTAAGCTAGATGATAACAAAGAAAACTACTTAAACATTAGTGTGCAAGACTCTGGTCGAGGCGTAAGCGAGCAAGACAGAGCGCAGCTATTTAAAAGCTTTACGCAAGGTGACCCAAGCATTACCCGCCAATACGGTGGTACTGGGTTAGGGCTGGTTATTTCTCAGCAGTTGACCCGCTTAATGGGCGGACGCATTGGTTATTTAGACAATAAAGTAGAAAACATTGCCACCCATGGTTCTACCTTTTGGTTTAGTTTGCCTGCACAAGTAGATGTGTTGGATGTAGAAAATGCTGGCGATGTTGTTTTACCAGAAATAGAGATGCCACCGTCACTATTAGCAAGCGATGATACGCAACTGCGGGTATTAGCATGGATTAATCACCCTGCCAGTATCCAAGTATTACAGGCAAGCTTACAGCCACTACCAATTAAAATAACGATTACCAACAGTTTAGCCAGCACGCTGGATAAATTAGAAGAACAAGCGAATCAGTTTGATTGGGTAATTGTAGATAGCGATACCAATGAAACCCAAGATAATATGACGGCATTGCTAAAACAAATTAGGTTACATTATCAAGGACGTTTAGGCGTTTATGGCTATCAAGTGGCATTGGATATGCAACTGCTCAATAAATATCAAGCTTATCCATTGTATGAGCCGCTTAATAAAAATCAGTTGTATGCCATGTTTGACTCTAAAGATAATGAGGTGGCAAAACCCGTTCAGGAGGCACCACGTTGGCAGGGCTATCGAGTATTGGCAGTAGATGACCATCCGCCTAACTTGCTGGTTTTAGAAGCCTTGCTTGATGAATTTGGTATTGAGGTGGTGACAGCCAATAGTGGTTTTGATGCCATAGAAATTGTGAGCATGCAAAATAATGCGAGTGAAAGTGGCGTAGATAAAAAACCAATTGATTTGATTTTTATGGATATCCAAATGCCACGGATGTCAGGGCATCAAGCAGCGGCACAAATCCGTAGAATTGATAGCAATGAGCCACAAATACCTATTGTTGCACTAACGGCACATGGCATGTCAGATGAGCGAGATAAGCTAATGCGCTCAGGGATTGATGATTATGTTGGTAAGCCAATTAATCAGCAGCAATTGGTACAAATTTTGCAAAAATGGCTGGGTAATAAAACAGGGCAAACTCCAAAAACAAGCAAGCTTAATCCTGGCTTAACGGGAAATCATACAAGCCCAACCTTTGTAGATAACCAACAAAACGGGCATGTTAACAGCCAAATAAATATGCAAACAGAGTTGGCTGTGATTGATTGGGAAGACGCACTCACACGCTCTGTCAATAAGCCAGACTTAGCCTCGCAATTAATCATTATGATGATTGATTCGGTTAGTGGTGAAAAACAAGCACTGCAGCAAGCTTGGCAAGCAAATGATATTGAACAATTATCGCAAATTAGTCATCGTATTTTGGGCGCAAGCCGATATGCTGGTGTGCCACAAATCCGCCATGCTAGCCAAAATTTAGAGGATGTGTGCCAACAACATATTGAGCGAACGGCAATGCAACCAAACACAGATGAGGCGAAAACAAATATCAATTTGCAAGATATTGAGGTGTTGCAAACCAATTATGATGAGCTGCTTATAGCATTAGATAACCTTGCTAAACAAGATTTATCACCATGGGCAGAGCTTAAATATCATCGATTTAAAGAAGATGACATGACGTGGAAAATGATTTAAATATCGTAAATGACTGGCGTGTTCTTATTTTTTTAACTTATTAGCATAGTCTGTGGTTAGAATAGAAAACCAATAGCAGCTTTTTTTCACTATTACTTAGCTAGGTATTAATTAGATATTAAGGATGATATATGAGCACCCGTCCCTACAAGTATGTTACGGTAGAAACGACTAACCAAATTACGACAGTCACATTAAATAGACCCGACAAAAAAAATGCAATGAGCTTTGAGTTAATACGAGAACTCATCAAGGTTTCTAAAAAAATTAAAGCAGACAAAAGTGTGCGAGCAGTGATTTTAACAGGCTCGGGTGATGACTTTTGTGCCGGTATTGATTTAGGTTCATTAAATGACCCTAAAAATAGAACTTTTGCAATGTGGGAGCTAATCAAACCTTACCAAAACATGTTTCAAAAAGTTAACTTATGCTGGCGTGAGTTGCCAGTACCAGTAATAGCCAGTATCCATGGGCATTGTATTGGTGCAGGGTTGCAATTAGTGATGGGTTGTGATGTAAGGATTAGCTCGTCTAATGGTAAGTTTTCTATCATGGAAGCAAAGTGGGGGCTTGTGCCAGATATGGGGCTAACGCAATCGGCATTTGGCTCTGTTAATATTGATGTGTTAAAAGAGCTGGCGATGACAGCCCGTGTTATAGAAGCGCAAGAGGCTAAAGAGGTTGGGTTAATCACCCATGTGGATGATGCCCCGTTAGAAAAAGCGATGTTATTGGCAGAAGAGTTAAAAACCCGATCGCCTGATGCCGTTTTGGCAAGCAAACGGGTGGTTAATCGTATGTTTAAGCAGCCTGCAACGACACTGTATCAAGAAAAAGTATGGCAAATGAAGTTAATGCTAGGCAAGAATCAGAAGTTGGCTGTTAAAAAAGCCAAAGACAGCTCGATTGAGTTTTTAAAACGACAGTTTAAGTAGTCTTTTAGTCCGCTTAACATAATATATGATTTAAAAGTAAAATGCTGCCAAACTTTAAAAGGGTTTGGCAGTTTTTTATGTTTATGGAAAGCGGTTTAAACAAAATAAATGGGTTGCTAAAACTTATTACCATCTGATCTGTATTAAGGATTTTGAGACATAGTTGTGATTATGAATTAGAGTTAGCAAAGTAACGCTCTGGCAATGAAGAATTGATTGATAGGCAAGATTATTAATTTCTTTCATTTTCTGCTAAAATCCTCTTCTTTTTTGCTCTGAAAATACTTATTTATGCGGTTAAAATCCCTCAAACTGTCTGGCTTTAAATCATTTGCCAACCCAACGACTTTTAATTTTTCTAAAAATATCACAGCCATTGTTGGTCCTAATGGTTGTGGTAAGTCTAATGTGATAGACGCCATCCGTTGGGTGTTGGGAGAAAGCTCTGCCAAGCAACTGCGTGGTGGTGCAATGAGTGATGTCATTTTTGCGGGTACGCAAGACAAAGCTGCCAAAAGCCTTGCCAGTGTGGAGTTAACTTTTGAACACACACAAGATGAGCAAACAGGCATCCGACATGAGCTAAACCTATATCATGAGTTGTCAGTACGTCGTCAAGTAAATAAAGATGGTAAGTCGGACTACTTTATTAATGGGACACGCTGCCGTCGACGCGATGTGGTTGATATCTTTTTAGGGACAGGTCTGGGCGCGCGTAGTTACTCGGTTATCGAACAGGGGATGATTGGGCGTATTGTTGATTCAAGCCCACTGCAATTAAGGGACTTTATTGAAGAAGGGGCTGGGGTTTCTCGTTATCAAGCCAGACGCGATGAAACGCAAAAAAAGCTGGTTAAAGCGCAAGAAAACCTAGAGCGGTTAAATGACTTGCGTAGCGAGTTAGAAAAACAACATAAAACGCTTACTCAGCAAGCAGAAAATGCGCAAAAGTATCAACAATTAAAAGACACGCTTAATGATATAGAACAAGAGCTTGCGGTGCATCAGCTGTATGTTGCCAAACAAGCAGAGCAAACCGAACAAACGGCTTATAATGCGCTGACCCAAAAAATAGAAGTGGCTCAAAATGAGGTAAATGTTGAGGCTACCAAGCTTGATAAACAAGAAGAAAAAATTACCGAACAACAATGGTTAAAAGATGATGCCCGTGACAAATTGCATGATGAGCAATTAAAACATCAGCAGGCAGAATATGCGTTAGTACAACATAATGTGCGGATAGAGCAGTTAACAGACAAGCATGCCAATTTAAGCCTACAAATAAAAGATGGCAAAGAGCAGATACAAACGTTAGTAAATCAACAAGCCGCAGAAAATCAACAGCTGGCTAATATTTTACCTAAGTTGACTGAGCTAAAAACAAGTAAAAAAAACCTGCAACAAACACAAGCACCGCTTAACCAACAATGGCAACAAATCCATGTAAAACGAGATGAGTTGCAAAGTGAACAACGGACATTAGAAAAACAGCAAGCATTAAGTGAGCAAACTAACAACCGATTGCAGCAAGAACAAAGTCGCTTAAATAGCCGCTTTCAAAGTTGGGATAACGCTTGGCAGCAAATAACAGCACAGGAAGATACTGACACTCTAGAAACTTGTTTAAACGAACACCAAAACAAGCTTGCCAGTGTGCTACGCCAAAGTGAGGACGTACTTGCGCATGTTGATGAAGGACAAAACAAGTTTAATACGCTAAAGGCGGTGGTTAATGATGCGCAAAACGAATTGCAAACGTTAGAAAAACACCATGCCACTTTGGCAAGTGAGTACAACACCTTGCATGGGTTGGTTTTTGCAAAAAAACAAACTGCAAAAACAGCCGTTCATGATACCTCTGTTGAGACATTAACAGCCGCCAACTCAGCCGCTGCTTTATTAACCAGCCTACCAAAACTTAGCGATAAAATAGAGCTGACAAAATTAGGGCAAGCAAATGCTGACAGTTTAGATAATTGGCTAGCAATTTGGTTAGACGTGATGGTCGCCTCAGAAGATGAAACGCTATTACAACTTATTGCTAACAATCAACCATCTGGCGATGGCAATGCTGTTTTAACGTCAGTTGTGTCATCTAGTGTTGCTAAAAAAGTAGATGAAAGTCAGTTCATACCACTTAACAAGTTGATAAAAGCGCCAAGACTTGCTTTATGGCAAAGTGTTTATTTTTATGCAGTAGATGCCAGTTCGGTTGATGTATCCAGCCTTAAAAAGCAATTAGAAGATTTGCCAAGTGGCGCATTTATTATAACCAATACAGGCTGGCTAGTAGGGCAGTTTGGGATTATCCATTTATCAAAATTTTCAAAAAATACGGGCGATAGCCACTTTTTGCGCCAACGAGAACAGCAAAGAGCCAGATTATCAGAGCTAGAAGACCAACTGACTGAATTAGAAGATGAAATTGAACAAAAACAACAGGAATTAAAAAATAGTCTTTCACGCCATGATGAGTTGCAAATTGTGCTACAGGAGCATACTGCCCAAAGCGTGAATTTGAAGCAGCAAAAGCATGACCATCAACAAGCCATTACTGAGCTGAGTGCAAAGCTAGATAGACAAAGTGCTGATAAAACACGACTAACGCACGAAAAAACACAACTGACCCAAGACGAACAACAAATTAAGCAAGAGCAACAGCAAGTTACTAAGCAGCTTAAACAATTATCAACGCAGCTGCCAAAAATTAATAAACAGCTTGAAGAAGTTGAAGCCGAACGTAGCCAACTGCGTCATGAACGCAATCACATAGATAATGAAATTAGAGAACTTGATGGTGCGTATCAAAGCATTCATTTGCAAGAACAACAACTAAAAATAAGCATCCAACACGTTGATGGACAAACAACCCACCTTAAAAATCAACTTGAGCGTTTTGCTAAAGAGCAAGTCACACTTAATCAAAGCATTGAAAAGCTTGAGCAAGAAACAGTCGGGTTGCAAAATACCTTAACAGTACAACAGCAAGCTTGCCATCAGCAGCAAATTAATGTGGACGAGTACCAAGCACAACTAACCGAGTTGCAAGCACAACATACAAGGCAGCGAGAACAAACCAACCAAGCTCAGCTTACTTTGACAAATATGCAGCAAAGTTTTGCAGCGCTTACCACCAAACTTGCCATTGCTAAAGAGCGTGTTGCCGAGGCAAGTAACCGTGTTGATGCGTTAGTACAAAGTAAAGCGGGTGGCGTGAGTAGCGACGCGTTATTAGCAGATTTTATTGCACATGGGCGCAATATTAATGCAGACAAACAACAACAGTTGCAGCAAGAGTTTCAGACCTTGCAGGTGCAATTATCACGCATGGGTGCTGTTAACTTAGCGGCAGTGGAAGAGCTAGAAAGTGTGAGTGAAAGACTTGCCCCGTTAACCGAACAAACGGATGATATTTTGGCAAGTATTGAAAAGTTGACTGATGCCATTAATACCATTGATAGCAAAACTAAAACCTTGTTTATGCAAACATTAAACTCAGTGAATGATGAGCTGGCGCATCTATTTGCCAAAGTATTTGGTGGTGGACAAGCAAGCCTAACACTCATTGATGATGAGAACCTTGCTAAGGCGGATAAATGGCGAGCAGGGTTAGAGCTAATGGCTCAGCCTAAAGGTAAAAAAAATGCACGCCTAGCTGTGTTGTCTGGTGGCGAAAAAACTTTAACGGCTTTAAGTTTAATTTTTGCCATTTTTAAACAACATCCTGCACCTTTTTGTGTGCTTGATGAGGTAGATGCCCCGCTTGATGATGCTAATGTAGAGCGTTTTACTGGCTTGATTAAAGAGCTAGCCAACGATGTGCAATTTGTGTTTATTAGCCACAACAAACTCTCTATGCAAATAGCTGACGAGTTAAAAGGCATTACAATGCCAAATGCTGGTATTTCTAGCTTGGTAAGTGTAAGTTTAGATGAAGCCGAACAATACATTGAAGCTTAAATAGAAGGTTGATTTTATTGTTTTGAACTGAATTGTTTAATGACGATATTTAATAAGCATGCTAGACTAAGCTTTGTGTAAGTAGTAACTTTGTACTGTATTTTTAGGTTGTTGTTTTATTTGTTAATTTATCAATTTTAAGGCGCTGATGTATTATGACTATCATCGAATTCATTCTGATTATCATTGCTGTGTTAATGATGCTGGCAGGTTTGGCTTTGTTTATGCGTGGTATAAAATCAAGTGATGTCGGCAATGCTCAGCAAAAACTGCCAGAAGGTATACAACAAAAAGATGGGCTCCCTGTTCTACCCAGACAAATGCGTGAGTTTGAGGAGCCACAACTTGACTCAGAAATAGAGCAAGAACAACTCTCAGAGTCTGTATCTGACGCTATTGATGAACAAAACACAGATGAACCCAGTAATACCACTGAACAAAGCACAGCCACTTTTGATGAAAGAAGTGTTGAAACAGTGGATACTATTGATGAAGCATATAAAGCAGAATCAACGCGAGAGGTTAATAGTGATGAGGCCGCTGCCACTGCGGTACAGCATGAACCAGTTTACTTCCCTGATGTGCCAACCGATGACATTGCAGACGATACCGTATTAAAATCGCATGAAGCTGAAATACTTGGCAACGTGCCTCAAGTTGATAGTGCAATAGAAGATGTAGAATTAGACATACAGCAAAATATAGCTAACGAGCCTAACCATGATGTGTATGCCGAAACCAGTATCCCTTTAGCGGCAGCAACAGTGGCACACATGGCGCAAACCAACAGCGATAACACGGGTTTAGAAAACACTCAACCAGAACTAACCAATAAAATAGAACAAGATACCAACAGTATGCCAGAGCAGGCTGAAGTAAGTGATATGACCAATAACAACAACCAAGTATTGGATGAACAACTAAAAACTGACAATGAAATTAAGCAAAACAGCCCATTACATAATGCAGAGTTTAATTTAAATATTAGCATTTTACCTAATAATGAGTTTGAAAAGTTTGGTGGTATACAGTTACTAAAACTTGCCGATAACTACGGTTTTAAATTTGGCGAGATGAACATGTTCCATCGTTATCAAGAAAAAGATGGCTCTGGTCTGTTGTGGTTTAGTATGATGGGGCTGGGGATAGATGGTGTTAAACCATTTGACCTAAATACTTTAGCAAATGATGAATTTAAAGGGTTAATACTCTTTTTGCCATTGCCACATCCTAAGGTTTTTCAGGGTTTTGATAGTATGATGAGTATTGCATCTTTGATGGCCAGAGAACTCGATGGTTACATTGTAGATGAACATAGTGTGCCGATTAATACCAACTACAAAAAGAAACTACGTGCGCAGCTTGAAGAAGTTTATGGTGAGTAATTTTTATTTTTACTTGCAATAGGCATATGCTGTGCATGCTTAATATAAAGTTGTAAAAAATTAAAAAGGTGCATCATGTGCATCTTTTTTTATGCAGGCATTTTGTTTAAACTTAACACAAATTTTGTGGATGTTATCAACCTAAGCAAAAGTAAAACAAACTCATCACTGCCAGTTGAAAACTAAAACTTTAAACCCAAAAAGATAATAACTTAAAATTAGAAGCCAGATATGTCAAACAAGCTAACCAACCCACAAATATTACAGCAAATGCGTGTGCTAATCACGGCATTAAAAGACCATAATCATGCCTATTATGTGTTAGATAATCCAAAAATTGATGATAATGAATACGACCAATTACGCAGAGAGTTAGTCGAGTTAGAAAACCAACATCCTAATCTTGTACAGCTTGATAGCCCAACAAACCAAGTGGGCGATAAACCACTGGCTGCTTTTACTCAAGTTATGCATGATATTCCTATGTTATCGCTGGGTAATGTGTTTGATGAGGCGGGACTAAAAGACTTTATGCGTAAAGTTAATGATAGGTTGGCAGAAACCCCAACAACCGCAATGAGCAAAAATCCAGCATATGAGATGGAGCTAAAATTAGATGGCTTGGCAGTATCATTAAAGTATGAACATGGAGCGTTTATTCAAGCCGTAACGCGTGGGGACGGACAAACTGGTGAGGACATTACCCAAAATGTTAAAACCATACGCAATTTGCCCTTGGTATTGCCCCAAGCAAAAAACATTGAAGTGCTAGAAGTACGAGGTGAAGTGTTAATGCCAAAAGCTGGTTTTAACAAGCTAAACCGCCAAGCAGAAGAAAACGGTGACAAAACTTTTGCTAACCCACGTAATGCCGCTGCTGGTAGCTTACGCCAGCTTGACCCAGCGATTGCTGGATCTCGTCCACTTGCATTTTATGGCTACTCGGTTAATCAAGGCTTGCCAGAAGAGGTTGAAACTCAATACGACGCTTTGCAATGGTTAAATCAGCTTGGGTTTACCATTAGTGATACAGTGGTTGTTAAAAATGCGGATGAAGCAATGGCATTTTATCAGTCAGTTATTGAAAAACGAGCCGGACTAGCATTTGAAATTGATGGCACTGTTATAAAAGTAAATAATCTGGCATTGCAAGAATCATTGGGCTATTTAAGCCGAGAGCCTCGTTGGGCAACTGCATTTAAGTTTCCTGCCGAAACAGTGATGACCACATTGAATGCCATTGAGTGGCAAGTGGGCAGAACAGGTGCAATCACTCCAGTTGGCAAACTGACACCAGTGCAAGTGGGTGGGGTGACCGTCAGTAATGTGACTTTACATAACTTTGGTGAGATTCAAAGGTTAGATGTGCGCGCAGGCGATACAGTAAGTGTGCATAGGGCTGGTGATGTGATTCCTAAAGTGACGCGCGTATGGCATGAAAGACGACCAGATGACACCACTGCTGTTACCTTGCCAAGTAACTGCCCTGTGTGTGATTCGCCTGTTGTATTGCCAGAAGGGGAAGCCTTGGCACGTTGTAGTGGTGGTTTATATTGCCCGGCTCAGCAGCAAGAGGCACTCATACATTTTGTGAGCCGAAAGGCAATGGATATTGACGGCTTGGGTGAGCGCTGGCTTATCAGCTTTTTTGAGCATGGCATTGTTAAAACCGTTGCCGATATTTACCAGTTAAAAGACCATCAACAAGCATTAACTACGCTAGAAAAACTGGGAGAGAAGTCAGTTCAAAACATGCTGGTTGCAATAGAAAAAAGTAAAGCAACGACACTACCAAGATTTATTTATGCGTTAGGAATCCGAGGAGTAGGAGAAAGTACCGCGCTTAACCTTGCCAAGCAATTTGGTGATTTGGATCACATTATGCAGGCAGATATTGAAACCTTGCAAAAAACGCCAGATGTGGGCGATGTGACAGCTGAATTGGTTTATGACTTTTTTAGAGCTGAACATAATGTAGAAGTAATTTGCAGACTGCAACAGGCAGGGGTGCATTGGCAACCAGTAACAGAAGTATCAACGCAAGCGCAGCCATTAGCAGGGCAAACTTGGGTGATTACTGGCACACTTCATCAAATGGGGCGTAGTGAGGCAAAAGCCAAACTGCAAGCTTTGGGTGCAAAAGTATCTGGCAGTGTGTCTGCTAAAACCACCGCATTGTTGGCAGGTGAAAAAGCAGGCAGTAAACTGACTAAGGCAGAAAGCCTAGGTGTTAGCATTGTAAATGAAGATGCGTTTATGGCAATGTTACAATAATGGTTTTTGATATAAAAAATAAATAGAAAAACGTTGTTTAAATTGATTGTAAAAAGGATGTTACTCAATTTAAAAGGTTAAAAAAGGCAGTTAAAGTGGCAAAACTTAGACACCAACAGCTAAGGACAGCGCATTACCAAACCGGGGCAACTTTGGTTGTGGTGCTGTTATTGTTGGTGGTTTTGTCAGCCATTTCTGTTATGGCGGTGAAGCAAAGCAATAGCAGCCTAAAAATTGCAGCGGCAGCACAAGTCGATAATGTGCTGTTTCAGGCGAATGATAAAGCGTTTTTACGTTTTGAAAACAGCCATAAATTTACTAACACCGCCTACCATTCATCCAATTTACTTAATTACCTAATTAATGACATGCAATTGGGAGAGTCCCTTATTTTTTGTGTTGACTCATCTCAACTAACGTTTGATGTCAACCATGTCACACATCAAACGATTGATGGCAATGTTTATACAGGCAAAAATAATGGCTATTGCAATCTCGATAGCCCAAAAGATTACAATAGCCTTGGCAAAGTCATTACTCAATTATCATTTGTGTTAAGCCAACCATTAACTAAGCTAAACAAAAATGAACATCCCCAAAACTTACCAACTGCTTGCATTGCAAATATAACTGGGGTGGCAACTTCGTTAATCCCTGCAATGTCGAGTATCAATCAATCACAACTGTTGCAGTGTTTTAAGCACACGAATGTAGACACGCAAATAGATAAAGTATCTAACTGTTTAAAAAATTTGGGTGCTGTTGTCAGTACACATCGCCAAGATTATCAGTTGTTGGTAAACACAAACCAACCAAATTGTTTAGGCGAAATTAGCAACATTAAAGTAAATCCAACATCATGGGCTGAGTATTGAGATGCCTGTAAAAAACAATGACAGTCATAAACGCTATCAAACAGGTTTTACCTTAATCGAGCTATTAATAGTACTTTTTATTTTGGCTGTTTTAAGCGTCATAGCGATGCCCAGCTATCGGCAATATGCACTTACGGCAAAGCAGTCACAAGTTAAGGTGGATATGTTGCGTTTATCAGCACAACTAGAATCATGGCGTAGTCAAACTTTAACCTACAGGGGGTTTGTGCCAAAAAATGGTTATGATAATAAGGCGTTTGCATCAGTTAACTCGCCTTTGGGCAGCTCAAACGATATGGCAGACTATCACATCACACTTAAAACGATTAAAAATGGTCAAGCGACGGTTTTAAATGACGAGCTTGCAACAAATTGGGTTATGTTAGCAACTCCCACCCAGCATAATAAGCAATTAGGTTTATATAGCTATGCCTTGACCAGTACAGGCGTACAATGTGCCAACAATACGCTAATTAAAGTGGAGAGAGTTTGGGCATTGGCAAATTGTGGAGAGCGGAGCAGCCCATGGTAACCAGTCAAATAAAACGAAAGGGATTTAGTTTGGTAGAGTTGATGATTGCCATTGCAATTATTGCGGTGCTGATGGCTTTTGCATACCCAAATTATCAAGGTTATATTCAAAACACAAATCAGGCGCGTGTAAAAGTACAACTACAAAATATGGCAATAAATATTGAGACTCAAACACTCAATTATAAAAAAGTGACCAATGTACCCATCAATAAAATCGGTTTTAATAGCGAAGATACAGGCAATCAGAACTTAGTGTTGTTTCCTGCTACGGATGCTTTGTATCAAATTCGTATCGAGCCTGTAACCTCTCAGGGTAAAATTGGGAGTGATAGTTGGGAGTTAATCGCTACGCCAATTGAGGGCGTGTCTACCATCAGCCAAGCCGTGGTGAGTATAGATTATAGAGGTGGTGTGTGTATAACGGAGGAATCAAAAAAAGAGTGTCACCCTTAGCGGTTAATAACTGACTTTTTGTTTATCTAAATGCTGTGGTAAGATGGATTTTGTGCAGAAAAGGACACGAAAATAAAGGGATGACTAACTAAATGGAAAGAATAAGACTTAGAGCGCAACAAAGTAAACAACACGGCTTTACCTTAATTGAACTCATGATTGTGATTGCAATTATTGGTATCTTAGCGGTTTTGGCAATGCCATTTTATAATGACTTTACAGCAAGAAGCCAAGCAGCCGAAGGCTTTACAGCAACATCAGGATTGCAAACAGAGATTGGCCTATTTGCAACCGAGCAAGGACGATTACCCACCGATGATGACTTAAAAGCAAATATAGGCTCGGCGATTGTTACCCATGCTAAAGGACTTCAAGGCAAGTTTTTTAACCAAGAAGCCGTTAGTGTCGCTAAAGATGGTGTGATTACAGTTAAGTTTTCTAGCGGTGCAAATGCAGATAAAACAATGACGTTAACCCCAAGTTATAACAAAGACACAGGTCAGCTAACAGGTTGGGTTTGTGCCTCGCCAGAAAAAGCAGGGGTTGGAGAAAAACGTTTGCCATCAAGTTGTCAAAAATAGTTGGTAATGAGTCATTTAAATTAAAACCTCTACATTTTTGTAGAGGTTTTTTAAAAATATGGTTAACTCATAAGCAAAGGTTGTATCAATACCGCTTTACCAAAAGTAGGGATGGCGATGCCAGTAATGATGGTGATACGGAGAAGGGAACCAATAATCATCCCAATAGTCATAGGCTCGGTTAGACAAGTATTTATTTCTACCTTTTAAATAAGCATTTTCTAGCTTAATGCTGGTTTCTGCCGGGCATACAGGTTGCCATTGATAACCTTCTCGTCCTAATCGGTACGCGTTTAACTCGGTACAAAATGCTTTCAAGCCTTCTTGCCGCCCTTGTTCCCAAAGTTGTCTATTGGGTTGTGTCCCTGTCAAACCTGCACATTCACCAAGGTATTTACCAAAATAATTAGGAGAGCGACCTTTTTCGCCATCGGCAAGCCCCACTGTTTGCCAATTTTGGGCTTGGCATTGTTGCGGGGTGAGTTTGGTAGTCGCACAGCCTGATAATAGCGCAGCTGCCATACTTAGGCTGGTGATAAGAGGTATGCTATAGAGCTTTTTCATTTTTTGCTCCTTTTGTATTTTTATAAGCTCAAGATAAGCTTAAAATAAAAAAAGAATGGCAAGGTGCTAAAGTGTCCTTCCCATTCTTTTAGTATAGCGCAAGTGTGATAGATGTGTTAGCTAACAAATGTAACTTTAACTTTGTTCATGGTTCATGACATTCATGCCCTTAAAATTGCCAACTAGTCTTTGCTGTAAATTAAATCCCAAATACCATGCCCATTGTCGATACCACGTTTTTCAAACTTAGTCATTGGGCGAAAGTCTGGGCGAGGTGTAAAATTGCCTTTGCCAGCGGTATTGGTTAAACCGTTAAAGTTATCTAAAACTTCTAGCATCCACTCTGAGTAGTTTTCCCAATCTGTCGCACAGTGAAACCAGCCACCTTGAGTGAGTGCACGGGTGACGATTTCCATACGCTCTGGGCTAACAAAACGGCGTTTGTAGTGGCGTTTTTTCTGCCAAGGATCAGGGAAGTACAGCTGAATGCGGTCAATGTGGTTTTCTGGCAGTTGTTGCAATAACTTAATGGCATCGCCATTGATAATTTTTAAATTGTCTAGACCATTTTCATACGCTAAGTAAGCACAGCGTCCAATACCTGGCTCGTGTACTTCAATACCAATAAAATTACGCGCAGGCTCGGCAATTGCCATTTCAATTAGCGAGTCTCCCATACCAAACCCAATTTCTAAGGTGAGTGGTGCATCACCGCCGTTTGCTGTATCGGCAAATAGCGCACGCAAGTTAGTAATGCCACTAACATCATCAGAAATACCTTCAATTTTTGCCAAACGGTGTGTTTTTGGGTTTTCTTCTGCTTTGTTAGCAATGTTATTAACAATAGGGTCATCGCAATGAACATTAACTAAGTATTTGCTAAAGCTGGAGTCAGTTAATGCCTGCTCTGCTTGTTTGTTCATGTGGGTGCGACGTTTCATAAACGTATTTACAATACGTTGGTGCTGTTGATTATCTGAGTCTGTTAGGTTATCTGTCATAGCGAGTAGGGGTTGGCTGTCTTATTAAAAAATAACTAATGTTATATTAATTAGCATTAAAAAAGTAGTATTATAGTGAAAGTAAATGATAACTGCCAGTATAAGCCTGTTTGAGTTATCAGCTAAAATTAAACAAATAAATGATATATCAATCTAAAAATTAGATACTAGCTTTTGTAATATTGCGTGTTTAGGTGCTGATAAAAACCTGATAAACGTACCATTTCATTGTAATATGAGTACATTCATAAATCATTTTTTAAAATAAAGAAGGTCGTAAAATGTCTCACTCTTCTATCGATCCATTTTTTCGTCGCTTATTTATTATTGTGGTGATTGCCTTGTCATTGCTGATTGTTTATAAGCTTGCGGCAGTCATTATTCCTTTTGTTTTTGCATTTGTATTGGCATATTTTTTCAATCCATTGGTTAAACGGTTAGCAAAATATTTGCCTCGTTGGCTATCCATCTTACTGGTTTATGCGGTGATTTCTATTGCCGTGGCGATTATTTTATATGGCGTTTTACCACTTGTTTGGAAGCAGCTACAAGCGGCATGGGAGTATGTGCCTGTTGCAATACAATGGTATAACGAGTCTGCAAAGGCCTTGGTAACAAAATATACAGGTTTTAATTTGCCAACGGTAGAGGTAGAAATTATATCGAGTACTTTTGTCGAATTTTTACAGGCAAACTATGATGTGGAAGATGCCCAGTCATTATCTAAACAACTTGTCACTTCTGGTATGCAGGTGGTTAATACAGCAGGCATGGTGGTACTAGTGCCCATATTAATGTTTTATTTTTTGTATGGTTGGGATAGCCGGATAAACACTTGGCGAGAGGCGTTGCCACATGCTTATAAAAACAAAATCATAGAAATATCCAAAGATTGTGATAAAGCATTGATGTCATTTTTACAGGGTCAATTGCTTGTTATGGTACTTTTGGGCGTTATTTATGCGCTACAGCTGCAACTGATTGGTTTAGATCTTGGGTTAATCATTGGTATGACAGCAGGGATAGCCAGCTTTGTGCCTTATTTGGGTTTTGGCATAGGGTTTGTAGCTGCCATCATTGCAGGCTTGTTTCAATTTGGGCTAGATTGGGTGCATCTGGGGTTAATTGCCGGTGCTTTTGCTGTTGGGCAAATGGTGGAGGGCTATGTCCTACAACCTTTGTTATTAGGGGATAAAATTGGGTTATCACCACTTTGGGTGATGTTCGCTGTACTTGCTGGCGCCGCGTTATTGGGGATAGTGGGTATGCTGATTGCGTTACCAGTTTCTGCCATGATTAATGTAATGTTTAACCATTTATACCAAGCATATTTAAAATCAAAGTGGTATCATGGTGATAAACAGTTAAACCTTTTTGAGGAATAACGAGCAATAAATAGCCATTGTGTGTCAGGCAGAGATGGAGTGCGCGCATATTTTTTAGCCAGTTGCTTTTGTTACTGGCTTGTGTTTTATTTTGCAAATATGTTATATATAGGCAATATTAGTTTAATAAAAATAGGCTTCAATATAGCCATAGTTGGTGGGGTAGCTCAATGCCTGAAGAAAAACAGCTTAATTTAAATCTGGATATTAAGTATGATGCCAGCTTAAGCGATTTTGCAGGGCCTGGTTGGGTAACCATTGTTGATGCGGTTCGACAGTTCCATGTTGGCATGATTCAGCAGTTGTATCTGTTTGGTGAATCTGGCACAGGCAAATCACATTTGTTATCGGCAATTTGTGAGTCACTCATTGACATGGGGCGTTCAGCAATTACGTTATCTATGTCTGATTTATTATATACCAATGTCGAAGTACTCGCTTCGTTAGAGGCTTTTGACGTTATTGCGATTGATGACATTGGGGTGATTGAAAAAAGTGCCCAATGGCAAGAGGCAATGTTCCATCTAATTAACCGAAGTAAAGAAGAAAACTTTCAGCTATTATTTGCCGGTAATAAACCAGCGGGCGAGTTACCATTTGGCTTTTTTGATTTGGTTACCCGTTTATCACAAGCGCCTTCGTTTAAAGTACCTGACGGGCAAAATGTTGCAGATAGACAAGCGATGTTAGATTCTGTTTTACGCCGCCGAGGTTGGCAGTTAGATGAACGTATTATTGAATATCTGTTAGAAGAAGGACCTTACCGTATTGGTGAAATGATGGCTGTATTAAACTATATTCAGCCAATGTTTTCTAATTTGGCAAGAAACCACATATCAAAAGCAACCATTAATGAGGCCAAAAAAATTATTGATGAACAAAGCCTATTGGTTGAATTAGAAGGGATACATGAAGACGTAATAGCAGATACCCAAGCATTAAGTTTTGATGATAATATAGCGTTTGATTTTTAATATTAAGCATTAAAAAATTAAATTTAATTGGACTCGTTTGATAAAAAAACATAGGATTAATACCATGAATGCCAAAACCAAATTTGTAAGTACATTCGCATTAGCGATGGCGGCTGTTACAGTGACTCATGCAGAGGTGACCTTAAATGTGGATGATAATATTAAGGTAACCGCGATTAATGGACAAACGGTAAACCGCAGCCTATTAATGAACTCGCAACAACAATTTAAATTAGAGCCAGGCACACAGGTTATTACTGCTAAGTATGATCGTTTGTATGAGTTTAGAAATGGTGACCATGATTATCTACGTTCTGGTAACATCACTTTAACGGCAAACTTGGCAGATAACCAAAGCTATCGTCTTGTTATGCCAAATCAACCAGAAAAATACAGAGAAGCCAAAGTTTTTGCTGAAAGCCCAACGTTGGCAATTATGCAAGGCTCTCGTGTATTAGCCAGCCAAAACGGGCAAGCAAGTGGCAGTTTGCTTGCGGGTGTTGGTGGCGCCATTGGTGGGTTGTTTAGTGGCTCGCAAAGTGCCGTAAATTCTAACAACCAGGCTATTGCAGCCGTTAAAGCGGCAGCACCTATACAGGCGGCTCCTAAGGCAAATGCTTCTACATTAGATCAATTTATGCAGTTGTGGTTAAATGCATCTGAAGGTGAGCGTGAAAAAATCCGTCAATGGGTATCTCAATAAAATACAGACTTTAAAGTATAAAAAAAGCAGCCTTGGGCTGCTTTTTTTATACTTTAATGGCGAATTTGGAGCACAGTTTTTTTTGTACCCCCAATAAGCGTGCATACAATATATTTTATATCCTATTATTAGATTTCTCCATTTTTTTGCTTAAAAAGGTAAGTCACTGGGTTGTGTCCTTCAGCTCAATCACTTGCAAAATAATAAAATGGACGGATGTTAAAATTGGCTCATGTATTCTTACGATAGGAAAACTGTAAATTCACATAAAAAAACAGCCAATAATCACATTGGCTGTTTATCAAAAAACTAAAACAATTTAATAAAGCACACGTACTCGAATGGTCGCTTCGATACCACGTAATACTTCTAAAGCAGTGTCAGAGTAGTCACTATCGATGTCCATCATCAGATAACCGACGTCTTCTTCTGTCATTAAGTTTTGCGCTAAGATATTAATACCAGCATCTGCGAACAAACTGTTTACCTGCGATAAAACACCTGGTACGTTTTGGTGAATGTGCAATAGGCGATGTGAGCCGTCTTTAAACGGAATGGTAACATGTGGGAAGTTAACCGCGGTAACTGTGTCACCTTGATCTGAATATTTAACAAATTTTTCGGCAACCTCTAAACCAATATTTGCTTGTGCCTCTTGAGTAGACCCACCAATGTGCGGTGTTAAAATAACATTATCATATTTACGCAGTGGTGATACAAATTCTTCTTCAGCTGACTTTGGTTCTTTAGGGAACACATCGACTGCAGCACCTAAAATTTTACCAGACTCAATTGCAGCAGCTAAGTCGTCAATTTCGACACAGGTACCACGTGCAGCATTGA
This sequence comes from Psychrobacter sp. HD31, assembly GCF_051097895.1. Taxonomy (GTDB): domain Bacteria; phylum Pseudomonadota; class Gammaproteobacteria; order Pseudomonadales; family Moraxellaceae; genus Psychrobacter. The sequence continues at coordinate 1,304,150 of NZ_CP142525.1, read as the reverse complement.
TAAAGTAGCTGCCTTCTTTCATTTTAATAAATTGTTCTGCTTTCATCATATAGCGTGTGCTTGGCACATCTGGCACATGTAAACTTACGACATCCGCATTAGCTAACAGCTCATCTAAGCTGGCGACTTGGGTGGCGTTACCTAATGGCAGTTTTGTGACAACATCATGATAAATTACTTTCATGCCTAAGTTTTCTGCCAATACAGAAAGCTGTGAGCCGATAGAGCCATAACCAACAATCCCTATTGTTTTACCACGCACTTCATGCGAGTTGGTGGCAGATTTACCCCAGCCGCCACGGTGTACCACGGCATTTTTTTCTGGTATGCCACGGTATAGCATAATGGTTTCTGCCAATACCAGCTCAGCAACTGAACGTGTGTTAGAGTAGGGCGCATTAAATACTGGAATACCAAGTTCACGAGCAGCATCCAAATCTACCTGATTGGTGCCAATACAAAAACAGCCAATCGCCACTAGTTTCTTGGCGTGCTGTAGCACCTCACGTGTGAGCTGTGTGCGTGAGCGGATACCAACAAAGTGAGCATCAGCAATTTTTTCAATTAGCTCATCTTTATCTAAAGCGTGCGATAAATACTCGATATTTGTATAACCAGCATCTTTTAACACTTTTAATGCGTTGTCATGCACGCCTTCTAATAATAAAAAGCGGATTTTATTTTTATCAAGTGAATGAGTCATAACAGGATTTTCCAATTGTCAATTGTTGAGTTAATTAAGCTACTTATATTACACAAAAAATGCAATAGATGTTAGTCAAAACCGCCTTAATTTTTAATGAATTTTATTGGTGCTTAATAACTTTTGGTTATTAAGCATGAATATGCGCTTTTATGTCACACTCGATGCTTAGCTTTAATAATAAGTGTGATAATATACTGATGAAGATTAGGATTATTGATTTTGGACGATAAATGACACAAAGTACTCAGCAAACCATTAATGAGATTATCACTAAGCTTACCACTGACCATGGGTTTGATGATAACCAGATTAAAACCGATAAAGACAGTTTAGACAACTGGGGTAAAGATTGGACAAAACATTTTGAGCCAAATGCCTCACTCATTACCTTTCCTCGCTCAACGCAACAAGTACAGTCAATTGTTAAACTGGCAAATGAGTATGGTGTTGTCATTACTCCAAGTGGTGGTCGTACTGGTTTGTCAGCAGGTGCAGTTGCCAGCAATGGCGAGATTGTTGTTAGCCTAGACAAAATGAATAAAATTGGTAAATTTTATCCTGCTGATCGTATGGTAGAAGTTGAAGCAGGGGTGATTACCGAGCAATTGCAAAGCTTTGCAACAGAGCAAGGGCTTTATTATCCCGTAGACTTTGCTTCTGCTGGGTCTAGCCAAATAGGTGGCAACATTGGTACAAACGCTGGTGGTATTAAGGTTATCCGTTATGGCATGACACGTGAATGGGTGTTAGGCATGACGGTGGTAACGGGTAAAGGTGACATTTTACATCTTAATAAAGGCATGATGAAAAATGCCACGGGATACGATTTACGCCATTTGTTTATTGGTGCAGAAGGTACTTTAGGTATTGTTACCGAGGTGCAAATCAAACTGGAACGTCAGCCCCAAAATCCAACGGTGATGGTGTTTGGTGTAGATGAGTTTGACCATGTAATGAAGTTGCTATCTGCTTTTAGCGATAAAATGGATTTAATGGCGTTTGAGTTTTTTGATGCAGTAGCGGTAGAAAAACTATTAGCAACCGGGCATGTGCAAGCACCATTTGAAACACGCACGCCATTTTATGCTTTGCTAGAATTTGAAGCCCCATACGAGCAAGTGATGGATACAGCCATGCAAGTGTTTGAAGAGTGCATGGAAGCTGGGTTTATTGTTGATGGGGTCATGAGCCAAAGTTTGGCACAAGCAGAAGAACTTTGGAAGTTGCGTGAGTATATTTCAGAGACCATCTCGGTATTTACGCCATACAAAAATGATGTCTCTGTTCTTATCACTCATGTGCCAGACTTTATTGCGGATATTGATGCCATTGTAAGTGATAAATATCCAGATTTTGAAATTTGCTGGTTTGGGCACATTGGCGATGGCAACTTGCATTTAAATATTTTAAAACCAGAAAATATGAGTAAAGATGACTTTTTTGCCAAGTGCCAAACCGTTAATAAATATGTATTTGAAACGGTACAAAAGTATAATGGTTCTGTCTCTGCAGAGCATGGCGTTGGCATGACTAAAAAGCCCTATCTAACTTATACGCGCTCAGTAGAAGAGGTTGACTATTTACGTCAGATTAAAGCGGCGTTAGATCCAAAATATATAATGAATAGAGGCAAAATTTTTGACTAATGGTCTATCAATAATTTTTATCGACCAGAGGTTGTTACAAAGCAATTCAAGACAACAAAATGATTTGAGTTAGCGACTGTTCTAGTTTATTCTTGGCGGTAGCATTTTTTTAATTAAACAATCGGGAGTATAAATATGTTTTCAGCGGTTGATTATTATGCAGGTGACCCAATTTTGGGTTTAATGGAAAAATATAAAGCAGACCAAAATCCTAAAAAAGTAAACTTAGGGGTGGGTGTGTACTATGATAATGATGGCATTTTACCAGTTTTAGAATGTGTAAAAAAAGCAGAAGCACAAATTGCAAATCCAGTTAAAGCGCGTCCATACTTACCTATGGAAGGTTTAGCAGGGCACCGCTTAGCTTGCCAAGAGCTATTGTTTGGTAAGGGTGCTAAAGTATTAGAAGAAAATAGAGTAGCAACGATTGCAACCATTGGTGGCTCGGGTGCTCTAAAAGTGGGCGCTGAGTTTATTAACCAGTGGTTTCCACAATCTAAGTGTTATGTCAGTGATCCAACTTGGGGTAACCACATTGCCATTTTTGAAAATGCGGATGTAGAAGTGGGTAAATATCCATACTATGATGCGCAAACTGGTGGTGTTAAATTTGATGAAATGATTGCATTTTTCAACACATTAAATAAAGATGATGTTTTATTACTGCATCCATGCTGTCATAACCCAACTGGCGTTGATTTAACACAAGCGCAGTGGGATATCGTATTAAACCTAGTGCAAGAAAAAGGCTTAGTGCCATTTATGGATATTGCTTATCAAGGTTTTGGTGAAGACATGGAAGCAGATGTTTACGCAATCCGTAAAGCTGTGGACATGGGATTACCTTTATTTGTAAGCAACTCTTTTTCTAAAAACTTATCACTATACGGTGAGCGTGTTGGTGGTTTGTCGGTCGTTTGTCCAACTGAAGACGAAGCAACTCGTGTATTTGGTCAATTAAAATTTGGTGTACGCCGTATTTATTCAAGCCCACCATCGCACGGTGGTCATGTTGTAGATATTGTAATGAATGATGATGCGCTAAATGCTGAGTGGGTTGAAGAAGTGTATGCCATGCGTGATCGTATCCAGCAAATGCGTGAGCAGCTGCGTGCCGTTTTAGAAAGTAAAGTAGAAGGGCGTGACTTTAGTTATTTGACTACCCAAAAAGGGATGTTCAGCTTTACGGGTTTAACACCAGAGCAGGTAGCTAAATTGCAGTCAGATTATGCTATTTATTTAGTTGGCAATGGGCGTATGTGTGTTGCTGGTTTAAATACAAACAACATTGAGTATGTTGCAAACGCAATGGCAGATGTACTTAAATAAGCGTTTTGACAATATATTTTCTTATACTAAAAAACCAGACTTAACGTCTGGTTTTTTTGGTCTTATTAAAATGCTTATTTTCATTATTGGCATTTAGGTTGATAATTTTTATATACCGGCGTGTGCTCTACATACTTGGCTTCAGCGGCAGCTTTTGCTTGTTGTTTGCGAGGCGTGATGTACATATGACGATAACCAAGCCATAAGATAAAGACAAACCAGCTAACTAGCATGGCGGCAACATAAGCATTCCATTCAGATAACGGCAAGATGCGAATAATTGCAGACTGTAACATTTCAATTGATAGCCAATAGCCCATACCTGCAAGCGTATATAGTAATAAATAGCGTTGTTTTGAGAATGCGGTTGCTATAATGCCAGCTACTAACAGCCCGTAGCCTAAAACAGATAAACCGCTTAAGTTACTGAAGATGGATGCTAACATAGTCTTGCCTCATTAGTTATTTTATTAAAAATTAAATGTCATCTGTTTAACTTTGTATGATGTCATTATGGGGGAGTTTTATAAAAAAAGAAAGGGGGGGAATCTATTTATACGACAAATTATGTCGTGTAATCCTACTTATTATTTATCTAGTAATATTTATTCTAAATTGAACTAAAAAAATACTATATTAATTAATATTGGAATATAAAAACCATAGCAAGCGATTGCTATTATTTATGGTGTATTTTAGCTACTTTTGTATTTTATGCATGAAAAAAACGCAGTTATGTACCAGAGTTATTAAGAATAGCTCTATATAATTGACGGATTTGATATTTTATTAGGGCTTAGATATGGAGCTCATAGCCAGAATTGAACTGGCGACCTCTCCCTTACCAAGGGAGTGCTCTACCCCTGAGCTATATGAGCTTAGTTAAATACCGCTTAAAAAAATAAAACAGCCGAGGCTGTCAGATAAAATAGCAATATTGGAGCGGGTGGCGGGAATCGAACCCGCGCCATCAGCTTGGAAGGCTGAGGTTCTACCATTAAACCACACCCGCAGTGTAGAATATATCTATTGGTAGGTGCTAAACAGATATAACAAAAATGGTGGTGGGGGAAGGATTCGAACCTTCGAAGCTTTCGCGTCAGATTTACAGTCTGATGGGTTTGACCGCTCCCCAACCCCACCCAATTTTTGACTCTGGTGAGCTTACTACAAGAGAGTGGTGCCGACTGCCGGAATCGAACTGGCGACCTACTGATTACAAGTCAGTTGCTCTACCAACTGAGCTAAGTCGGCTTGTTCTCTCGAAGTGGGAAGTATTCTACCAAATTATTGCTATTAAGCAACCCTTATTTTTAATTTTTTTTCAATTAAATCACATTTATTTGTTTTTTATCGAAATTTTATCGTTTTATTAAAGTATTTATTAAATGATAACGATTTACCTTCTTATTACTAGGGATATTTGTTATAATCCCAGTGTTTGAGTGAATCAATATTTTTATAATTTTTTTTAGATGCTATGAATCAAGATCAACATATTACTAAACCATCAGAAAAGAAATATGCCACCGCGGTTTTTTTAGCAGGTGTATTTGGTATTTTGGGTATCCACCACTTTTATTTAGGACGTTGGGCGATGGGGGTTTTTGACTTAAGTCTCTCTATCATGGCGTTTGGGTTTTATGCTTCAGAATATTTTTTGATAGGGGTTTGTTTATTCTTGATTGATTTGATTCATACTGTTTTTGTGACATATAAGCTGCTTGTTGGTCAATATAAAGATGGGCAGGGGCTATTGATAACTTATCCAGGGCAAAAGCTTTGATAATTTTAATTCATGTTAACTAGAGGTAATCTCTTATGGAAAATCAAGTAGAAAATTTAAGTGAAAAAGGTTTTGTACCAACAATCTTATTATGTTTCTTTTTTGGTGTTTTTGGTGTGCATAGATTTTATGTGGGTAAAATCGGTACGGGTATTTTAATGTTACTTACGTTTGGTGGGTTTGGTTTTTGGTCACTATATGACTTCATCATGATTGTTATTGGTAAATTTACTGATAGTAATGGTGCGGTTATAAAAAACTCGTAACGTTTTTTTGTACGTTATAAAAAAGCCTAACACTTTAAGTGCTAGGCTTTTTTATTGATTACCAATTAGTGTATTACCAAAGGCAATATACAATATTTAGTAATAAAGAACTTTAATGCTCACGTGTTGCGCTAAAGGTTACTTCTGGATAACGCTCTTCCATCAACTGAAGATTAACTCGGCTAGGCGCAAGGTAGGTTAGGTAACCACCGCCATCAATAGATAGCTGGTCGTGTGCTTTTTTCTTAAATTTGGCAAGTGCAACTTCATCATCACAGTGTATCCAACGTACAGTATTGATGCTCACAGGCTCAAATGTACATTGTACTTTGTATTCTTCTTTTAAACGATGTGCGACGACCTCAAACTGTAGTACACCAACCGCCCCTAGGATAAGGTCATTGTTGATTTGTGGGGCAAACACTTGGGTAGCCCCTTCTTCTGATAGCTGTTGTAAGCCTTTTTGTAGTGCCTTAGATTTCAACGGGTCTTTTAGTACCACACGGCGGAATAGCTCAGGTGCAAAGTGTGGTATGCCAATAAAGTTGAGTTCTTCTCCAGAGGTGAAGCTATCGCCAATGCTGATGGTGCCGTGGTTATGTAAACCAATGATATCGCCTGGATAAGCTTCTTCTAATGCCTCACGGTCTCCTGCTAAAAAAGTGAGTGCATCAGACACACGTACATCTTTACCAATACGCACATGCTTCATTTTCATGCCTTTTTCGTATTTACCAGAACATACGCGCATAAAGGCAATACGGTCACGGTGACGTGGGTCCATATTGGCTTGTATTTTAAATACAAATCCAGAAAAATCATTTTCGGTTGCTAACACTTCTCGCTCTTGCGTATTGTGATTTTTTGGCGATGGGGCATGTTCAATCAGGGTATCTAAGATTTGGTTAATACCAAAGTTACCAAGGGCGGTTCCGAATAATACGGGGGTCATTTCACCTTTTAAAAACAGCTCAGTATCAAAGTCTTCCAATGCCATTTGTACCAGCTCTAGCGACTCTTCAAAGGCATCAAATGCTAATTTGCCCAAACGTTCACGTACGTCTGGGTAGTCGTAGCCATCACGCACTTCGATATCAACGATTTCGGTACCGTGTCCTTTTTGATAAAAGTAGGTTTTGTCTTCTAATAAATGGTAAACGCCAACAAAGTCTTGCCCCATACCAACAGGCCATGTTAGAGGAATACATTTGATCTTTAAAACGTTTTCGATTTCGTCCAGTAGCTCCAATGGGTCACGTATTTCACGGTCTAATTTGTTAACAAAAGAGATAATGGGCGTGTCTCGCATACGGCAGACTTCCATTAATTTAATAGTACGTGCTTCGACACCTTTTGCGCCATCAATTACCATAAGGGCACTGTCCACCGCTGTTAGAGTACGGTAGGTATCTTCACTAAAGTCAGCGTGACCTGGGGTATCAAGCAAGTTAACCATGTGCTCTTTGTACGGGAACTGCATGACTGAGGTGGTGATAGAGATGCCACGTTCCTGTTCCATACTCATCCAATCAGAGGTGGCATGCTTGTCGGTTTTACGAGATTTGACCTCGCCTGCCACCTGAATGGCTTGCCCCCAAAGCAGTAGTTTTTCGGTCATGGTGGTTTTACCGGCATCTGGGTGAGAAATGATGGCAAATGTACGGCGTTTAGTGACTTCTTCGGCAAGTAGGGTTGGGTTTAGGCTCATAATCTATGCAAACTTAAGTTGGAGGTAATAACAAAATAAACAAAAATATGGCGTATTGTAGCTGATTTAATAAATTATTTCATATATGGGGTAAAGAGATTTACAGATACAATGTTTGATTAAAGGACTTTTGGCATAAAAAAAAGCTCCCAAATAAATTTGGAAGCTTTTTAGAATATGGTACCCGGAGCCGGACTTGAACCGGCACGCTATTTCTAGCGAGGGATTTTAAATCCCTTGTGTCTACCAATTTCACCACCCGGGCAAAACTTTGTTTTCTTTCTTAATGGTTAGCTAAGCTAAGAAAGTTTGGCTATTATAACGATATTTTTAATAAAAGCAAGGGTTATAATAACAAATAATTTAAAACAAAAAAATGGAGGCTGGAGTCGGAATCGAACCGGCGTACACGGAGTTGCAGTCCGCTGCATGACCACTCTGCCATCCAGCCATTCAAGGCTGACTATATTACCAAAGTTTGATAAAAAAACAAGTACTAAGCGCAAAAAAATATTTTAACCAATGTGTTTCACTATGTATTTGCTATTAATATCTTATTATTGCAAATAAGCTCAACTTGCTGGTTATTTTGGGTTAAAATACTCATATTAACCGTTAACATATTAAATTTAGAGGATATTATGTCTGCTACGTTATTAGATGGTAAAGCACTTGCAAAGAAAATTGAAGAAGAACTTAGCCAGCGTGTGTCGGCGTTAATTGAGCAAACGGGTCGTACACCAATTTTGGCAACAATTTTAGTTGGTGATGATCCTGCCTCAGCTACTTATGTGCGTATGAAGGGTAATGCGTGTAAACGTGTTGGTATGAATTCTATTCGTGTTGAGATGCCAAGTGAAACAACAACCGCGCAATTGTTGGCTAAAATTGATGAGCTAAATAATAACCCTGATGTACATGGTATTTTGTTACAACATCCAGTACCTGAGCAAATTGATGAAAGAGCGTGTTTTGATGCAATTGATTTAGCAAAAGATGTTGATGGTGTTACCTGCAAAGGTTTTGGTCGTATGAGTATGTGTGAATCTGCTTATGGCTCTTGCACGCCACAAGGCATTATTTACTTATTAAAGCAATATAATATTGAAATGGAAGGCAAAAATGCAGTGGTTGTCGGGCGTAGTGCAATTTTAGGCAAGCCAATGGCAATGATGTTACTTAATGAAAATTGTACCGTGACTATTTGCCATTCACGCACTCAAAACTTAGCAGACTATGTTAAAAATGCCGATATTATTGTTGGTGCCGTTGGTGTCCCCGAGTTAATTAAACAAGATTGGATTAAACCCAATGCGGTGGTTGTGGATGCAGGTTTCCACCCAACTGATGACGGTGGTGTAGGTGACATTGAACTGACAGGTATTGCAGAAGTTGCCTCTGCTTATACTCCCGTACCTGGTGGAGTAGGACCTATGACGATTAACACGTTAATCCGCCAAACGGTAGAAGCGGCAGAAAAAGCAGCCAGTTAATGGTTGCTTTATGCGCTATTTCACTATGATGGCATGAAGCCAACAATAAAAAAACGCACAAAAATTTGTGCGTTTTTTATGTTTATAAACATAGGCAAAGTATTTATAGCCAGCCTGTTTTTTTAAATTGTCTATATAAAGTGGCACAAATCATAATGATGATTGCCCAAATAATAAGATAGCCGTATCGCCACTGTAGCTCTGGCATGTTAGCAAAGTTCATACCATATATCCCAGCTATCGCAGTTGGTACGGCTAAAATACCTGCCCAAGCCGCCAGTTTGCGTACCACATCGTTTTGTCCCATGTTAACGACGGCCATATAGGTGTCCATCGCTACGCTTAGCATTTCATTGAGTCCGTTAACAGCATCCAAAGATTGTAAAAGGTGGTCATTTACATCTCGAAAGTAAGGTTTGGCTGAGCTTGGGAAAAATGAAATCAACTCATTTTTTTTGTGATTGACAAAAAAGTTGCAAATATCTTGCACGGGTAAAATAACGGCGCGCATGTGTACCAGTTGTGACTTTAACTCATATAGTTTTCGTAATGTGTCACGATCAAACTCGTAAGAAAAAATAGATTGTTCTTGCTCTCTTAAATAACTACCTAAGCGGTCAACAACTGGCATATAGTTATCCACAATAAAATCTAAAATGGCATGCAATACAAAAATAGGACCCAAACGCAGTTTATCAGGGCGTTGTCGGTAGTGCTCTCTTACGGGTTGATAGCTGTTAGAGGGACCTGTGCGTATGGTAATAATAAAGTTTTTGCCCATGAATATAGCAGTATCACCATAGCGAATTTGGCGTTTTTCTAGTTTGGCAGTCTGCACAGCAACAAATAAGGTATCATTACCATAGCTTTCTATTTTTGCGCGTTGATGGTCAGTAACGGCATCTTCTAGTGCCAGCTCATGCAAGTCAAACGCTTGTTGAACTTGTTCTAACGTTTCAATACTGGGCTCGTAAAGTCCAAGCCACACAAATTGGTTTTCATTTGCTAAGGTTTTGTTAACATCGGCAATTGCTAATTTTTTTAATTGCTCACCTGTTTTGCGTGAGTAGGAATAGCAATTAATGACTTCTTCCCAAACCTCGCCATCTAAGTCTTCAAAACGGTCTGCGTCTGGGTCATAAACCGTCATGGTTTCAAGAGCTTCTGCCTCAGCTTCATTATCCCCATAGATAAAGCTGTCTTCTTCAGCTTGAATTGGGTCTATTTCAGCTTCAGTTTGCTTTAGCAAATCTATGGCGTTTTTATCTTGGTTATGGTCGCTCATGAATTTCTCGAGTATTGGTTAACATCGCTCGCTAGATAGCGTATTGTTTTAATGTATCAATGTCTACCAATTTTAGCAAACTTTCATGACAAGCTTCTAGTTTTATTGGTGGGGCAACACCATAGTCGAGTGCTTCTAGCCAGCGTAGTGCAGAAACACACCAAAAGTCATTGGGTTGTAGCCCATAAAAATGATGTTCGGGTATCGGGGTGGTTAAATCATTACCGCGGCTAGCCGAAAATTCTAAAAACTCGCGGGTAATTTTGGCACAAACGGTATGAAAACTTAAATCTGTTTCTCCCGTGTGGCAAAACCCATTGCGGTAATAGCCAGTGAGAGGCGCAAAGCAACAGCTTGCCAAAGCGGTACCAAGTACGTTGATTTTATTATTTTCAGGTTGAGGAAAGTTGTATGGGTCAGACATAAATACTCAGCATAAACACTTAGTTTGGTACTTAATGATATTTTTTATAAATTTTACCTTAGCAGTCAAATGTTAGCTAGGCTAATTTTAGGGGCTATGATAGAATAAATAATAAAGTGTGCCAATTAAGCTGTCTTACTGTTTTTTAAGGTTTATTTTTATAGGCAATATCTGACTTTTAACAATTGTTATCGGTATATATCCTTATAAGAGACCTCCCAAAAAAGCAGCGTCATCAAAAATTTAGATAGCGTTATTTGGTAAACACATTATCTTTTTATTACAAAATGACTTAATTTATCATGTCAAAACAACACAATTTTAATTATGCGACAACCGCAGCATCAGACGTTGCCAATGATTGGCTATTGCCTGATGGTGTACACGATGTACTTTTTGCCGATGCTGATAAACAGCAACTATTGCGTCATCATTTAATTGATCAGCTATGTAAACGTGGTTACCAACTGGTTACACCACCGTTAATTGAGTTTACGGAATCATTACTTGGTAATGCCTCTGAAGATTTAAAACGCCAAACTTTTAAAATTATTGACCAATTAAGCGGACGCTTGATGGGGTTGCGTGCTGATACCACTCCCCAAATTTTGCGTATTGATGCAAACTATGGTGGTGAGGGCATTGCACGCTATTGCTATGCTGGGCATACGATACATACACTACCTACTGGTTTGTTTGGTTTGCGTACGCCGTTACAACTTGGCGCAGAGATTTTTGGCACAGATGATTTAACTGCTGATTTTGAGATGCTTGATGTATTGTATGAGCTGTTAACTGGACTAAACTTAACGGCAAAATTGCATCTTGATATTGGGCATGTTGCGATATTTAGACGCTTGAGCGAAATGGCATCACTATCTAGTGAGACCATAGAGCAGTTAATGTTATTGTATGCAAATAAAGCGTTACCAGAGCTTGAGTATGTGTGTAAAGACATCCCTATGGGCAATGACTTTTATCAGCTTGCAAACAGTGGTAATGACTTACAAAAATTTGCGCAGGCATTAAGTGACCAAGCAAAAAATGATCAACAAATTTTGCAAGTAATAGATGAACTAACACAGCTGCAAACCTATTTGCAAAATAAGGGCGTCAAAGATGTGAGTATTGATGTCAGTGAGCTGTCAGGCTATCACTACCATTCTGGACTAATCTTTAATGTGTTTATGAACAGTGGTTCACAACCAATTGTAAGAGGCGGTCGTTTTGACGGTGGGTCAAAAGGTAGAAGCAGACCAGCCATTGGTTTTAGTATGGATGTCACCCGTTTGTTGCCAAGTTTTGAAATGGCTGTTACGCCATTGGTACTGGTTGATTTTGCAGATTTAACCAGCGCAGATGCTAAAGCAAAAGTGGCACTAGATACTAAAGTGGCAGAACTACGTGCCGAAGGTTATCGCGTGGTCGTGCCATTAAATGCGGACGATAAACCAAGTGGTGTGACGCATCAATTAAAATTTGATGGCGAATGGGTTTGCTGCCAGTAAGTGCCAATTAATTAATCGGTATCTACGTTAGTGGTTATTTTAAAAGTTTTGTTATTGCAGTCAGTTTTTTTAATTGTATATATTTTGAGGAACAAATCATGGGTAAAAATGTTGTAGTCTTAGGTAGCCAATGGGGCGATGAAGGCAAAGGTAAAATTGTTGACTTATTGACCGAAAAAGCTTCGGCAGTGGCACGTTTTCAAGGCGGTCATAACGCAGGGCATACATTGGTTGTTGGTGGAGAAAAAACCGTATTGCATTTAATCCCATCTGGTATTTTGCGTGAAGGTGTTACCTGCTATATTGGCAACGGTGTTGTGTTAGCGCCTGACGCTTTATTAAAAGAGATGCGTGAGCTAGAAGCAAATGATGTACCAGTGCGTGAACGTTTGCGTATATCGCCTAATTGTCCACTTATCATGCCATATCACATTGCGCTAGACCAAGCGCGTGAGGCAAAACGTGGCAGTGGTAAAATTGGTACTACTGGGCGTGGCATTGGTCCTACCTATGAAGATAAAGTGGCACGCCGTGCGATTAAGCTTGCTGACTTGTTCCGTACAGATTTAGAAGAAAAACTGCGTAACTTAATTGATTATCATAACTTTCAATTGGTTGAATACTATAAAGTAGATGCTATTGATTTTGATGAAACTTTGGCGCTTTGTAAAGAGTGGGCAAATGAATTAAAAGAGATGCTTACAGACGTTACTGAAGACCTAAATAACCTACGTAAAGAAGGTAAAAACCTGATGTTTGAGGGTGCTCAAGGTACGTTATTAGATATTGATCATGGTACTTATCCATTTGTAACCAGTTCAAACACCACCGCTGGTGGCGTGGCAACAGGTTCGGGGCTTGGTCCTTTATACTTAGACTATGTTCTTGGTATTACTAAAGCATATACCACACGTGTTGGTAGTGGTCCGTTTCCAACAGAATTGTTTGATGATGTAGGTGAGCATTTAGCAAAAGTAGGGCACGAGTTTGGTGCAACCACTGGTAGAGCAAGACGCTGTGGATGGTTTGATGCTGAGAGCCTACGCCGTGCGGTGGTGTTAAACTCTTTATCAGGTATTTGTTTAACTAAGTTAGATGTATTAGACGGTTTAGAAGAAATTCGTATTGGCGTGGGTTATGACTTGCCAGAAACAGAGCATAATGGCATTAATGATGCTGAGTTTTACGAGAATGTAACGCCGATTTATGAAACAATGCCAGGTTGGTCTGAGTCTACGGTTGGTGCGACCAGTTATGATGACTTGCCAGAAAATGCTAAGGCATATATCAAACGTATTGAGCAATTAATTGAGTGCCCGGTTGATATTATTTCTACAGGTCCTGATCGTGCCGAAACTATTGTATTGCGTGACCCGTACGATGCATAACAATTTTTTGTTTTAATTTTGATACAAATAGGCTCGATATAATTCATCGAGCTTTTTTGTTTTATATCATAAGTAACCCTAGTGTTAACCATGCTAAATGAAGTTACCCTCTCACTCATTAATCTTTTTACCTCGGCGCTAACGGCTATAACGGGCTTGGGTGGCGGCACAATATTAATTGGGCTGTTACCAATCTTATTGCCTTCGGTCGCCATTGTGCCTGTGCATGGTGCAAGCCAGCTGGCAAGCAATGCCAGCCGAGCATGGTTTGGACGAGAATCGTTAGACTATACCTATTTTAAACCTTTTTTAGTGGGGTCTTTATTTGGTATTGCTGTTTTTGGTTTGGCGGTACGTTATTTTCAATTAGAGCTTATTCCGTTATTTATTGGTATTTATATTTTACTTATCCAATGGTCAGATACAGTTAATAAATGGTTACGGAGTTTAGAAAACTTTTATTTGGTTGGTTTTATACAAATGGGGCTGGGGCTTTTTGTTGGTACACCAGGTCCATTAGCCATTGCATTGCTTAATAAAAAGTATGAAGATAACCATACCGTGGTGAGTGTTGGCGCACTTATGATGAGTGTGATACACGGTGCAAAATTGCCAGTCTATTTTAGCTTGGGGTTTGCCTTTAGTGAGTATTGGAAACTCATGCTAATGATGATAGTGATGGCAATTGTTGGCTCGCTTATTGGCACAAGACTAAGGCACATTATCCCTATGCCTTGGCTTAAAAAGGTGTTGCCTTGGCTATTAACCCTCATTGCGTTAAAGCTGATTATTTCAAAAGTGTTAGAGTTTGGTTGGATTGGCTAATATATCGACGATATTGCCGACTTTATCAAAACATTCTTGATATTCTGCATCACAGTCTGAAGCAATGGTAATACCACCACCTGCCCATAGGTTAACCGTATTGCTGCAGGACTGTAGCGTACGGATAAGTACATTCCATTGTCCATTACCGTTAAAGTTTAGGTAACCCATCGTACCGCAATAAGCACCCCTCAAATTTTGATTGTTGTGACAGTTGTCATTCAAGTTCGCTATCGGTTGATTTTCTAACTCATGGATAATTTCTACCGCCCGTTTTTTGGGTGTGCCAGTAATAGAGCCTGCTGGCAAACTACCAAAGAGTACTTTTATTGGGTGGGTATCATTTTTTAACTTTGCTGTGATGGTGCTCACCATGTGATGTACATTGCTATAGCTTTCTATTGCAAAAAGGGTGGGCACATTAACGCTGCCAGTTTTTGCGTATTTTCCTAAGTCGTTTCGCAACAAGTCGACAATCATTACATTTTCTGCAGTATCTTTTTCGCTATGAGCCAATTCAGTTTTAAGCAAATCATCTTCTAATGGAGTATTACCACGGGGGCGGGTGCCTTTAATTGGTTTGGTAATGATTTCGTATTGGTTATCTTTGTCTTGATTAAAGGTAAAAAACAGCTCTGGAGAGCAGCTTAACAACTCAAATTTAGAAAACTGCTCATAACTCCTGGTTGTCAGATAACCTGCAAACGGTGCATTTGTATGCGTATGAAGGTTAGGTAGATAATCAGCCAGCTTGTTTTTTGTATCAAGTTTGCCTTGCCAAGCCTGAGTTAAATTAATTTGGTAGCAGTCACCAGCATATAAATAGTCTTGTGTTTTAGCAAAAGCATGTTGATAGTGAGATAATTGCCAAACAGGTTGGAGCGATAATGTAAGCGGTGCGGTATGAGCTTTAGAAATAGTGAGCTGTGATAGCCAACTAAAAACCGTTTGTTGTTTTTGGTAAGCGTTTTGTGTGGCGGCATTTAGTTGCCATTGGTAGCAACCTTTATTAACGGTACAAGTTAAATAAACATCGTAATGTCCAAAAAAGGCGCAAGGTTGGTCGGGTTTGATTGCTACTTCATGACTTAGTGCATGGGCAGACATATCATAACCAATAAAACCCATTAAACCATTATAGTAATTAGGCTGCTGCTGAACTTTTGTTAGAGGGTGTTGTGAGGCTAATTTATTTTGTTGTTCACAATACTTAACGAGAACATCAGAAAACTCGTTATAAGACACGTGACTTTTTGAGGTATGTTTTTTTGTTGCTTCTACCATGCAAAAATAATCTGCTTGGTTAGTTGGGTACACCGTCCAACTAATTTTGGGGAATATACCAATAACACCTTGGTTGTTAACCGCATCGGTTTGATAGTTTGTTGATTTGTTATCCTGTTTATTGATGCCATTATGCAGCCATATGGTTTGGGCAGCGTCATCACTTGCCAATAATTTAGTTAATTGACTTGGGCTGAGCGCGTCAAAAAAAGGGCAGGGCAAAGCATTTGGTGTTTTAACTAAAGGTGTTGAAGTTGGCATAAGTGATGTCAATAAACAAAAATCGGCAGTGATGATAAACTGCCGATTATAACAAAACATGGGGTAATCAAGCTATGATAAAACTAGGTTAAATAAAGTTAGCCATTAAACTTTTTAAGAACCAAACACGCATTGGTGCCACCAAAACCAAAGCTGTTTGTTAATACTGTGTTTAGCTCTGTTTGGCGAGTGTTTTGTACAATATCAAACGCTTTTGCTTTTTCATCTAACTCATTAATATTAATGCTTGGCGCAATAAAACCATTTTGCATCATTAACAAGCAATAAATGACCTCTTGACCACCGACTGCACCAAGGCTGTGCCCAGTCATGGACTTTGTTGAGCTGATTGCCGGTACGTCCCCGATGTTTTTAAATACCTCTTGTATGGCATTAAGCTCGGTGATATCACCCAGTGGGGTGCTAGTGCCGTGCGTATTAATATAGTCAACCGTATCGACAGATGCCTGTGCAAGGGCTTGTTGCATGCAACGTATTGCGCCCTCACCACTTGGTGCTACCATTTGTGCACCATCTGATGTGGCACCATAGCCAACGATTTCTGCCAAAATATTTGCACCACGTGCCTGAGCATGCTCTAAGCTTTCTACCACAACCATCGCGCCACCACCTGCAATGACAAAGCCATCTCGACTGCTGTCATATGGGCGAGAAGCGGTTTGTGGCGTATCGTTGTAACTTGTGCTCATTGCGCCCATGGCATCAAACATGCAAGATTGTGTCCAATGTTCGCTTTCACCGCCACCGGCTAAAATAACATCTGCTTTACCAAGCTGAATCAACTCCATTGCGTTGCCAATACAATGAGTTGAGGTCGCACAGGCAGATGAAATGGAGTATGAAACACCATTGATTTTAAAGCCGGTTGCCAAAGCTGCTGATACGGTACTGCTCATAGTTTTTGGTACAGCCATTGCGCCAACGCCACGCAAGCCTTTGTCTTTCATTGCATCTACCGCAGTCACCACATCGCTGGTGGATGCCCCGCCAGAACCTGCAACAATACCTACACGAGGGTTATGAGCGATTTCATCTAAACTTAAACCAGATTGCTTAACGGCATCAAGTGCACTTAAATAAGCAAACAAACTGGCATCGCTAAAAAAGCGTTTTAATTTACGGTCTATAACAGAAGTGTCTAGGCTAGACGAATCAATGCTACCACTGACTTGTGCTTTAAAGCCATGTTCGTGATAGCTCTCGTTATAGGTTAAACCGGATTGACCATTTTTTAATGCGTTAGTAACTTTACTCAAATCGTTGCCTAGGCAAGAGACAATGCCAGCACCTGTAATTACAACTCGACGCATGAGATACCCTTTTTTAAATTAAAATTATTTAGTTTAGTATGGTGGACATTGTAACAAAATATTTTACAGTGAACGAGTGTTTTTTTATTGCGCATACCAATGCTTGATTTGCGGTTATCGTAAACGGCCATTACACAGTTTAAACTGACTAAAAAAAATAAATTAAGTACACTATAAACCCTATGTGCTTTTAGATAGGTTTTTAAAGGGGAGAGTTATATTGTTATGGATCAGCAAAAATCATCAAACACCAATAATAAACAAGCCAGCAGTAGCGACGTTTTAAAACTGTTAACCCGTATCGCACGCAATCAACTTGAGAGTGTAGGGGCGTTGCTTGACACAATAAACGTCAAACGCAACCAAACTACTAATTATAAACCTGCCGATTTATCAAAGGGTAATGACGTGATGCAAAATGCGTTGCGAGAGCACACATTAAAAAACTCTGCCCATTTGTTTGGTGGTCGGTTTGTAAACTATAGCCAACTGCTAAAAAAAGTATTACCCAATGATTTGTTAAATGAAGGCATGGATGCTGTATTTGAACAATTAGCAACAATGGCGGAGGCTTGGAGCAAAATAGAAATAACCAATGAGCGTAAGCATGCCGATTTTGCTAATTTAACCAATGACGAGCGTAATGCCATGGTAAAGGACATTGCTAACCAAAATAGAGCTTTGGCAACCATGGGCGGGGTTACAGGCTTAGCAGGGTTACCTGGTATGTTTGCTGATGCTTTGTGGCTGTTATTGGTATCACTGCGTTTGGTTTATCAGTTATCAGCTGTTTATGGTAAACCTTTAACTGGCAAGCAAGGCATTAAAACAGCATACAGTGTTATTGCCAGTAGTGACTTAAGTCAAATGCAGCCAAAACAAGCTGTTTTGGTATCTCTTGGTGTGTTATCAACTTTTGTTAATAATGCCAATTATACAGCTAGAAAAACGACAAATGATGATACAAAAGATGCGTTAAAACAACAAATAAAAGACAGGGTGGCAGGTACAGGCGTTGAGTCAGAAAAAGTAAACGAATATGCCAACCATGTGGATAGCTTGGTACAAAAGTTTGACTTAAATATTGATGAGCTATTAAATGCTAGTAATGTAGTTTGGCTAAAAAGGCTGGTTAATTTTTCCGCCGTTGCAGCAGGTATGCATTACAACAGCATTTTAATAGAACAAATCATTGGTACAACCCAAGCGACATTTGCACCAGCCATTAAAATAGCGAATGAAGAGAAAGCTACGTCTAAAGAATAAGTTTAGCAATTTACAATATTGTAAACGTAAACATTGACTATCATACTTATAATCAGGTATCACGGAAATAAATAACTAGTTTTCAAAGTTCTTTATTGCCTGTTTCTTAGATTTTAAAGTTAATAGCCACTTTGCAAGCATGACGAGTAAAAAAGTTGTACCTGCTACCTGTATAATCGTTGCTCCAGCTGGTAGCTCTGGTACGTAGCTGATTGCAATGCCACTACTGATAAATCCAAAACATAAAAAAGTTGCCAATATCATTGCCGTCCATAATCTATTGCTGAACTGCAATGAGGTTGCTGCTGGCAGAGTAATTAAAGCAATGACTAGAATTAGACCAACAACTTGTGTTAACAGTACAACCGTTAAAGAAATAAGAATTAGTAATAGAGTTTGGTACAGCTCAACTCTTACTCCCCTCAACCTTGCTAATTGTGGCTGAAAACTAACCACTAAAAATTTATTGTAAAAAAGCAAAATCACCAATAGTATAAAGACATCTAATAATATCATATGAATAATATCAGTTTTGCCAATCATCAGAATATTGCCAAACAAATAGCTCATTAAATCTTCATAATATCCAGGGGTGGCAGTAATAAAACTAATGCCTACCGCCATACCAACTGCCCAAATAGCAGATAGTATCGTATCTTGGCGCTGGTTACCCCAAATGCTAATAGCAGATATGATTAAGGCCGCTAAAATTGCCGAAAAAGTTGCACCAATTAAAGGTGTAAGCCAAGTTATTTCGTGTACTCTATGTAAATAATGGGCAGCTCCCATGCCTCCCAAAACACAGTGAGAAATTGCACCAGCTACATATGTGGCACGTTGAACCACAACAAAGCTGCCTATTACCCCACAGGCGATAGAAGCGAGAAAGCCGCCAATTAGAGCAAACTGTAAAAACTGGTGGTGTAATAAATGCTCCCAAAATAGCATATAAAATCCTTGTGAATATCTTAAATAAAATAGATATTTAAATAAGCATACTAATGATTGTGAGAAGCTTCTATTGCATCAGTGGGGTCTATAACATGGCAATCTTTTTTGTGATGCAAAAATGTCATGTCGCCCCTATGTAAAGCTTGCAAATCATCTTTATTAAAATTGGTGATAGAAGAAATAGAGGCAGTTCGGTTGATACAGGCGACATGTGTTGCATGGCGAGTAACCACGTTTAAGTTGTGTGATACCACTAAAATAGTCATCGTTTTGCTTAGCTTACAAAGTAAATCGTAAATTTGTTGTTCTACTTTAGTATCTACATTAGCAGTGGGCTCGTCTAAAATTAGCATTTTGGGATTAGTTACCAAAGCTTGAGCAATTAATACACGTTGTCTTTCACCACCCGATAAATTTGCAATTGGGCGGTTTTTAAGATGACTAAGGCTAACTTTTTCTAGTGCCTCGATAGCTAAAGCTTTATCTTTTGATTTAAATGGTCCAAACAGGTTACGCTCAACCCTGCCCATTAACACCACATCAATTGCTGTTACGGGAAAGGTTGCATCAAAGTCAAAATATTGTGGTACATAACCAATATTTTGACTTTGCTCGTGTGGTGTTTTTCCAAAAATATGAATATGACCACGTGTTGGTTTTAATAGACCTAAAGCAAGCTTAACAAAAGTGGTTTTGCCACCACCATTTGGACCAACAATAGCCAGCATGCTTCTTTCGGCAATGTTAAAGGTCAATCCGTGCAAAACCTCTTGGTCTTGATAGGCAAAACAAACATCGTGAAAACTCATGGCAAATTTAGCAGCTTGGGCTTGCATCATTTCAGGTCACTTTGACTTTTTAATCCTTGTTGGATGGTATTGGCAATTTTATCCATATTGTTGATGTAATCAGAAGATAATGGATTTATAGGCATCACTACACCTTCAATTTCTTCTGCAATATGTTTTGCAGATTTAGTATCAAATTGAGCTTGTACGAAAATAACTTGTACATTTTGTTGTTTAGCTAAATCTATCATCCTTGCAAGTTGTTGACCGCTTGGGTTTTTACCTTCAACTTCTATAGGCTCTTGTATTAGGCCGTAATCGTCTGCTAAATAGCCAAATGCTGGATGAAACACCATAAATGTCTTACCTTTAACAGGTGCTAATGCTTCTGCCATACGTACGTCTAGGGCATCAAGATCAGCAATAAAACTATTTAAATTTCTATTGTAGATATCTTCACCCTCTGGATCTGCTTCAATTAAAGCGTTTGCAATGGTTTTTGCTTGTATTTTAACCAGTTTAGGGCTCATCCATATATGAGGGTCTTTACCAGTGTGGTGATGTACTTTATTGTGCTGTTTATCATGCAGCTCGTTTTCACCTTTAGCTGTATGGTGGTGTTTATGCTCTTTATCTTCTGCATGCGTATGACTTTTCATACTTCTTAAATTTATACCGTCACGTGTGTTTACAATTGTTAAGTTGGGCATACTGCTAGTAATTTTGGGTAAAAGAGCTTTTTCAAAAGAAACACCGATGCTAAAAAATATGTCGGCTGTGTTTAAATCTGCCATTTGTTTTGGCGTTGGTTCATATGTTCTAGGGCTACTTCCAGGTGTCACTATAGATTCAACACTAACTCTGTCACCACCAATTTGTTCAACAAAATAGGTTTGAGGCAAGATGCTCGTAAAAACAGTTAATTTAGCGTTGTCGTTTACATTTTCTGTATCAGTATTTGCAGTATGAGGAGCCAACGGTTGGATGAAAAACCAAGCCAATACTGTTAAAGAAATGAGTGATATTACTCCAAAAATAAGTTTGTTTTTTTTAGTCATATTATTTCCTAGTTAATAGTAATTTAAACCAACCTTAATGATATTTTATTTAAAATCATGTTCTTAAGTTAAAATATGTTATAACATAACGTATAATGAATCAAGTTTAATTGTATTGATAAGAATAAGTATATTGATAATTATTTAATTTTTTCGGTTTAAAACATGCTGTCTCGATTTATGATTATAATGACAGAGAAGTGTTATACTTTGTATATGATAGCAATACTGAAAAGTTAGAAAAAAGCTCAAAGTGTTAAAAAACAGAACGAAATGTCGGCTTTTGGATATTTTTTTAAAAGATTGCTTGATAAGCAGTCTTTTTTTATATTGAATTAACTAAATTAAAAACGAGCGCATTGTGGCAAGACGCAAAACAAAAAACCAGACAAAAAATCTGACAAAAAAGAAAAATCACCGATATAAACGTAGCGACATTAATAGTACTAAACGCAAAAACTTGTTTATGGCAGGTGGTTTTTTAGTAGTACTTATCATATTGGCGGTTACGGCAACCATTCCATTTTGGGTGGTAGGTTGGTATGCCATTATTAATGTGGTAACTTTTTTAGTTTATGCGAAAGACAAACAAGCGGCTAAAGCTAGGCAATGGCGTGTGCCAGAAAAAAGCCTGCACTTGCTTGCGGTTACAGGTGGCTGGGTAGGGGCTATGCTTGGGCAAACTTATTTGCGCCACAAAACTAAAAAAGCAGAGTTTAGAGTCGTGTATTACTTGACGGTGTTAATTAATTTGGTTGGTCTCATAGCGGTGATGCTTGGGCATAATCCTATTGATTTGTTAAATCGATTAATGTGATGCTAATAAGATTAATGTGATGCTAATAAGAAGTATGTATCATAAATGTCACGTCCTAAACTATAGACTATTTACTGCTGCATTCTAATTGTATTTTACTATATAAATTCTTCCCCAATACCCCTATAAAAACCCTTGCCAATTTTTGACTTCTCATATAGAATATAGTGTCCTAAAAATGGGTTAACAGTAGGTTTTACTTGCTTTTGTTAGCGAAATCAACAGTTAAGCATCATTTTTTTGTTTCACTAAACGGGAGAAATGCCTAATGGCAACAACTAACCAACTTATCCGCAAAGGTCGTAAGACCATTAAGGACAAGACTAACGTACCAGCGTTACAAGCTTGCCCTCAGCGCCGTGGTGTGTGTACTCGTGTTTACACAACTACGCCAAAAAAACCTAACTCAGCAATGCGTAAAGTATGCCGTGTTCGCTTAACTTCTGGTTTTGAAGTTTCAAGCTACATCGGTGGTGAAGGTCACAACCTTCAAGAGCACAGTGTTGTACTAATCCGTGGTGGTCGTGTTAAAGACTTACCAGGTGTACGTTATCACACAGTCCGTGGCTCACTTGACCTTGCAGGTGTTAAAGACCGTAAACAAGGTCGTTCTAAGTACGGTGCTAAAAAGCCTAAGTCATAAATCTTAATATAGCTGTAATCCAGCTTTTAAGTTTTTATTTTTTAAATATACTATGCATAGGCAAGGTGTTTAACTTAATAAACGTTTTTTAAACAAAAGATAAACATACCACTATGCAGTAAGGCTGGCTGATAACATACTCAATATTGACACTGTTATGAATGCCAGACAATCCTGAAGAAAAGGAAATTATTATGCCAAGACGTCGCGTCATCGCTGCCCGTGAGATCCTTCCAGATCCTAAGTTTGGTAGCCAAACATTAGCAAAATTCATTAACCAAGTAATGGTTGATGGTAAAAAATCAATTGCAGAAAAAATTGTTTATGGTGCGCTTGATCAAGTTCAAGCTAAAAAAGAAGTAGAAGATCCAGTTGCTTTTTTTGAAGATGTACTAGAAAACGTTCGCCCAATGGTTGAGGTTAAATCTCGCCGTGTTGGTGGTGCAACATACCAAGTTCCTATGGAAGTACGCCCATCCCGTCGTACTGCTCTAGCAATGCGTTGGTTAGTAGAAGCTGCTAAAAAACGTTCAGAAAAAACTATGGTACAACGCCTAGCTGGCGAACTTGCTGATGCCGCAGAAGGTAAAGGCAATGCAATGAAGAAGCGTGACGAAGTTCACCGTATGGCAGACGCTAACAAAGCGTTCTCTCACTTCCGCTTCTAATTTATTGGTCGACTTACTAGCTGTTAGTAAGTCGACTAAATATATTTTGTTTAAGAATTGTTTTTGTAACATATGGTGTTGTTATTTATTTGGCGATAACTGTTTAATTACATAGTCATAAAACTGTCATAGCAGCACGATACTATCTGACCTTTATTGTCTATATTATAAGTCTGAAAAATCAGGCAGTTAATAAAGAAATAATATAAATTAATATAAACGACTTCCTTAGGAATTCATTATGGCTCGTAAAACCCCTCTAAATCTATACCGTAATATCGGTATTTCTGCGCACATTGATGCAGGTAAGACGACAACAACTGAGCGTATCCTATACTACACTGGTCAAAGCCACAAAATTGGTGAAGTGCATGATGGCGCTGCAACTATGGACTGGATGGAACAAGAGCAGGAGCGTGGTATTACCATTACTTCAGCTGCTACCACTTGTTTTTGGAAAGGCATGGGCAACCAATATGATGAACACCGTATCAACATTATTGACACCCCGGGACACGTTGACTTCACGATTGAAGTAGAACGTTCTATGCGTGTACTTGATGGTGCATGTATGGTTTACTGTGCGGTAGGTGGTGTTCAGCCTCAGTCAGAAACTGTATGGCGTCAGGCTGATAAGTACGGCGTACCTCGTCTTGCTTTCGTTAACAAAATGGACCGTGTTGGTGCAGACTTCTTCCGCGTTGTAGAACAAGTTAAAGAGCGTCTAGGCGGTAACCCAGTACCAGTAGTTATTCCAATTGGTAAAGAAGATGGGTTTGAAGGGGTTGTTGACCTTATCAGCATGAAGGCTATTTACTGGGACACAGAATCTCAAGGTATGAAATACGAAGAGAAAGATATCCCAGCTGAATTGCAAGACCAAGCAGACGAATACCGTGAAATGATGGTAGAAGCTGCTGCAGAAGCAACTGAAGAGTTGATGGACGAGTACCTAGAAAATGGTGACTTGACTGCAGATCAAATTAACAAAGCATTGCGTGATCGCACTATCGGTGGCGAAATCATCCCAATGTTATGTGGTACGGCATTTAAGAACAAAGGTGTTCAAAAAATGCTTGACGCAGTTATCGAATATTTACCAGCACCTCAAGATGTACCTGCAATTAAAGGTATTCTTGATGACAAAGATGAGTCAGAAGGTGAGCGTAAAGCTTCGGATGACGAGCCATTTGCAGCACTAGCATTTAAAATCATGAACGATAAATACGTTGGTAACCTAACGTTCGTACGTGTTTACTCTGGTGTACTTAAGCAAGGTGAAAGTGTTTATAACCCAGTTAAGATGAAGCGTGAGCGTATTGGTCGTATCGTTGAAATGCATGCTGATTCACAAAACGAAGTTGATGAAGTACGTGCTGGTGACATTGTTGCGCTAGTAGGTCTAAAAGATGTAACAACTGGTGATACACTATGTGCTGAAGATAATGTGATTACACTTGAGCGTATGGAATTCCCAGATCCAGTTATTTCTCTAGCTGTTGAGCCTAAGACAAAAGCTGACCAAGAAAAAATGTCAATCGCATTAAACCGTCTAGCTAAAGAAGATCCATCATTCCGTGTACATACTGATGAAGAATCAGGTCAAACAATTATCTCTGGTATGGGTGAGCTTCACCTTGAGATCTTGGTTGATCGTATGAAGCGTGAATTCAATGTTGACGCTAACATTGGTGCACCTCAAGTTGCATACCGTGAGACGCTACGTGAAACTGTAGAAGTTGAAGGCAAGTTTGCGAAACAGACTGGTGGTCGTGGTAAATTCGGTCACGTTTGGTTACGTCTTGAGCCACTTGATCCAGAAGCTGAAGAAGAATACATCTTTGAAGAAGAAATTAAAGGTGGTACAGTACCTCAAGAATACCATGGTGCCGTTGATAAAGGTATCCAAGAGCGTATGGCGAATGGTGTACTAGCTGGCTACCCAGTAGTTGGTGTTAAAGCGACATTGTATGATGGTTCATACCACGATGTTGACTCGGATGAGTTGTCGTTCAAGATGGCTGGCTCTATGGCATTCCGTAAGGGCTTCATGCAAGCTAACCCAGCACTACTAGAACCTGTTATGAAGGTAGAAGTAGAAACACCTGAAGAATACATGGGTGACATCATGGGTAACCTAAACCAGCGTCGTGGCTTGGTTCAAGGTATGGAAGACTTACCTGGCGGCACTAAGCAAATCCGTGCAGAAGTACCATTAGCAGAAATGTTTGGTTATGCAACAGGTCTTCGCTCTATGTCTCAAGGTCGTGCAACATACTCAATGGAATTCCAAAAGTATGCTGAAACACCTAAGAGTGTTGCTGAAGAGATCATGAAAGGCTTTACTGCTAAAGATGACGAGTAAGGTCATCATATAACAACATAAAAAATCAATGATAAGAGCGTCCTCTTGTCATTGATGATTTTTTAGGATACAATCCGAAAAAATTTTAACTATCAATTTTTTTTGATATAACAACAGATTATTAATCTCTGCTTTTTTGGTAATTTAGCCAAATAAGCACTAATAGAAACGAGGAGCCACCCATGGCAAAAGAGAAGTTTGAACGCACGAAACCGCACGTAAACGTAGGTACAATTGGACACGTTGACCACGGTAAAACCACACTAACAGCGGCAATCGCAACCGTAGCAGCTAAGCACTTTGGTGGCGAAGCAAAAGACTACGCAGCAATTGACAACGCACCAGAAGAAAAAGCACGTGGTATTACTATCAACACCTCACACATCGAATATGACACCACAGACCGTCACTACGCACACGTAGACTGCCCAGGACACGCTGACTATGTTAAAAACATGATCACAGGTGCAGCACAGATGGACGGCGCGATTCTAGTTGTATCAGCAACTGATGGTCCTATGCCACAAACACGTGAGCACATCCTACTATCACGTCAGGTAGGCGTACCATACATCATGGTATTCATGAACAAATGTGACATGGTAGACGACGAAGAACTACTAGAACTAGTAGAAATGGAAATCCGTGAACTACTAAGCGACTACGACTTCCCAGGCGACGACACACCAATCATCGCAGGTTCAGCCTTAGAAGCACTAAACGGTAGCGAAGACAAATACGGCGAACCAGCAGTAGTAGAACTACTAAACACCCTAGACAGCTACATCCCAGAACCAGAACGTGCAATCGACCTAGACTTCCTAATGCCGATTGAAGACGTATTCTCAATTTCAGGTCGTGGTACAGTTGTTACCGGTCGTGTAGAATCAGGTATCATCACCGTAGGTGACGAAATCGAAATCGTTGGTATCAAAGACACACAAACAACAACCTGTACCGGTGTTGAAATGTTCCGCAAACTACTAGACGAAGGTCGTGCAGGCGAGAACTGTGGCGTACTACTACGTGGTACCAAACGTGAAGAAGTACAACGTGGTCAAGTACTAGCTAAGCCAGGTTCAATCACACCACACACCAACTTCGACGCAGAAGTATACGTACTATCAAAAGAAGAAGGTGGTCGTCACACACCATTCCTAAATGGTTACCGTCCACAGTTCTACTTCCGTACAACTGACGTAACTGGTGCAATCCAATTACAAGAAGGTACAGAAATGTGTATGCCTGGTGACAACGTTGAAATGAGCGTTGAGCTAATTCACCCAATCGCAATGGACAAAGGTCTACGTTTCGCTATCCGTGAAGGTGGCCGTACTGTAGGTGCTGGTGTTGTTGCAAACGTTAAGGGTTAATATCTAATTAAGCCTTATATTTAAGCTTAAGTTCTAGTAACTTTTGTTTAAATAATGGAAGACCGCTTCTTTTGAGGCGGTCTTTTTTATTTAATCTAAAAAATGCTTGCAACAAAAAAAATATATTGTATAATTATCAGCCTTAACACCCATAGGCGATTGGCTCAATTGGTAGAGCATCGGTCTCCAAAACCGAGGGTTGTAGGTTCGAGTCCTACATCGCCTGCCATCTTTTTCATTTCTGTACTTTGTCTTTATTTCCAAGGCGTTTTTATGAGTAATAGTCAAGATAACAAACTAGATAAGTTATCTAATGCCAAAGTGACTGAACAATCTTCAAAAGCCGTTAGTAAAAAGCAAGAAACAGCAATTGAAGTGGCTAAAACTAAATCTGTAAAAGATATGGTTTTATGGGCGCTTGCCATGGTTGCTTTAATAGCATCAACATTGGTTAATTCATATTTACCAGGGTATTGGCAGCCAGCTAATGATATTTGGGTGCGTTTGGCCATTATTATTGGTTTGATTGTTTTTGCAATCGTTTGCTTAGCGTTAACAAATCAGGGTCGTGCTTTTAAAACCTTATTGTCAGACTCAGGCGTAGAGTTACGTCGTGTGACATGGCCAACAAAGAATGAAACCCTAAAATGGACGTGGCTTTCGATATTAGGTACTATATTACTTGGTACATTAATTTGGGTTTTAGATATGCTGTTTAACCAAGTAATGCGTATCTTAATTGGCGGTTAATATAATTGCACAACCTTTTTAAATAACAGGAGCTATAAGATGCGTTGGTATATTATTCAGGCGTTTTCGGGTTATGAAAAACAAGTGCAGCGTTCACTGATTGAACGCATCAACCGTAGTGACTATGCCGAAAGCTTTGGTCAAGTCTTAGTACCGGTTGAAGAAGTCATCGAAATGAAGGATGGCAAAAAGCGCAAAACAGAGCGCAAGTTTTTCCCTGGATATGTGTTAATTGAAATGGAAATGAATGATGACACATGGCATATCGTTAATGAATGTCCAAACACCATGGGCTTTATTGGCGGCACATCAGACAGTCCAGCACCTATTTCACAACTAGAAGCGGATCGCATCTTAAACAGACTTAACCAAGGTGGAGAGTCTGCACCTCGTCCTAAAACTTTATTTGAACCAGGTGAAGAAGTCCTTATTACTGAAGGTGCGTTTGTTGACTTTAAAGGTATGGTCGAAAAAGTAGATTATGAGAAATCTAAGCTACAGTTGACAGTTGAAGTATTTAACAGACCAACCCCAGTTGAGTTAGAATTTAGTCAGGTAGAAAAATCTGATTAAGTTTGATCAAACCGAAAGATTATTTAAATATTTAAAAGCTGGGAAGAAAGTGTCTCAGCTTTTTTATTTATAAAACAATTAACAATATATTTGCTTTTTTTTATAAAGGCGAGTAAAATACGCCCTTTAATTTTTAAAGTAGTTGAGTTTTATAAAGCAAATACAATAATTTAGCTTTAAAACTTGGCTTTAACTACCATTGGGGAGCTTAATAGGCGTTATTACCCATAAGGAGCAAAAAATGGCTAAGAAGATTGATGGCTACATCAAACTACAAGTCCCAGCAGGCAAGGCGAGTCCTTCACCCCCGATCGGTCCAGCACTAGGTCAACAAGGTGTAAACATTATGGCATTCTGTAAAGAGTTCAACGCTGCAACAGGCGGCATGGAACCAGGTTTGCCAATTCCAACAGAAATCACTGTTTATAATGATAAATCTTTTACATTTATCATGAAGTCGCCACCAGCGGCATTCTTACTACGTAAAGCAGCAGGTATTGCAAAAGGTTCTGGCGAGCCAAATACTAAAAAAGTTGCAACAGTGACACGCGCTCAATTAGAAGAGATTGTTAAGCAAAAAGAAAAAGACTTAACAGCTGCTGATATGGACGCTGCTGTACGTACTATTGCTGGTACTGCCCGTTCTATGGGTATTGATGTGGAGGATCTATAATGGCTAAATTAACAAAACGTCAAAAGGTAATTGCTGAGCGTGTAGAAGCAGAAAAACTTTACACAATTGAAGAAGCAGTAACTATCCTTAACGATCTTCCTGCAACAAAGTTTAAAGAGTCAGTTGATATTGCTATTAACTTGGGTGTTGATCCACGTAAATCAGACCAAGTAGTACGTGGTGCAACTAACCTACCAGCAGGTACTGGTAAAACTAAACGTGTTGCTGTATTTGCTCAAGGTGCTGCTGCAGAAGCTGCTAAAGAAGCAGGTGCTGACGTGGTAGGTTTTGAAGACCTAGCAGAAAGCATTAAAGCTGGCAACATGGACTTTGATGTTGTGATTGCTGCGCCAGACGCGATGCGTGTGGTTGGTCAATTAGGTACAATTTTGGGTCCACGTGGTTTAATGCCAAACCCTAAAGTTGGTACGGTAACACCAAACGTAGCAGAAGCAGTTACAAATGCTAAATCTGGTCAAGCTCAATACCGTGTAGACAAAGCTGGTATTATCCACACGACAATTGGTCAAGTTGGCTTTACTGTAGAGCAGATTGAGCAAAACGCACTTGCCTTATTGGCAGACCTTAAGCGTGCTAAACCAGCAACGGCTAAAGGTATATTTATTAAAAAGATTACTTTATCTAGCACGATGGGACCTGGTATCGCAATTGATCCAGTACCTTACCGTACTGCTAAATAATTTATTTAAGAGTTTTAAAAATTTAGGTCAGCACAGTGAATGCTGTGCTGTCTAAGACCGTAGGTAGAGTATTAACTCGTTAATTGGTTTAATTTGGTTATTACTTTAATTAGCTAAATTTTAAATTAGCCTACGCAGACGGTGACCCAAAACAGTTTAGACATAGCAATTACCGTTTTATGTGTTGTATTAAATGTGTATTTATCGTGTCGTCTGATATTGGTGCCGTATTCGTCGTTATCTAACTTGTTCACAATTTAGATAATGTATTATGTCAAGTTTGGTTTATTTTATTTGTTTTAAATATCCCAAACGAGATTAAGGAGTCAACTAATGGCATTAACGCTAGAACAGAAAAAACAAGTTGTGGCTGAAGTGTCTGAAGTTGCTGCTAACGCATACTCAGCGGTTGCTGCTGAATATCACGGCATCGAAGTTGGTCAAATGACTCAGCTTCGTAGCGCTGCTCGTGAAAAAGGCGTTGTTTTAAAAGTGGTTAAAAACTCACTTGCAAAACGCGCTTTTGAAGGCACTGACTTTGAGTGTATGTCAGACGGTCTGACTGGTCCACTAATCTTGGCATTTGCTATGGAAGATTTGGGTTCTGCTGCTAGAGTTGTAAAAGACTTTAACAAAGAACACAAACTACTAGATGCCAAAATAGTATCAGTTGGTGGTGAAGCATTTGGTCCTGAAGAGCTTGAACGTGTAGCTAAGCTACCAACAAGAGACGAAGCTCTAGCTATCTTGATGGCGACCATGAAAGCACCAGTGACCAAGCTTGCACGTACTATGAAAGAAGTACCAGGCAAGTTTGTTCGCACAGTAGCGGCAGTAAAAGACGCAAAAGAAGCTGCTTAATCATTTATCATTTAAGATTAGATCTGTTATTGAATTTTACTAACACAAATCTTATCTTAAGAATACAACATTTATTTAATAATCGGAGACACTTATGTCACTATCTCGTGAAGACGTATTAAACGCAATCGCTGAAATGTCAGTAATGGACATCGTTGAATTAATCAGCGAAATGGAAGAAAAATTTGGTGTTACAGCTGCTGCTGCTGTAGCTGCTGCTCCTGCTGCTGCAGGCGGTGATGCTGGTGAAGCTGCTGCTGAAAAAGACGAATTTGACGTTGTTCTAACTAGCTTTGGCGACAAAAAAGTTGCTGTTATTAAAGCAGTACGTGGCGTTACTGGTCTTGGTCTTAAAGAAGCTAAAGAATTGGTTGAAGGTGTTCCTTCTCCAATCAAAGAAGGCGCAGCTAAAGCTGAAGCTGAAGATATCAAGAAGCAGCTTGAAGAAGCTGGTGCATCTGTTGAGCTTAAATAATAGCTTAACATTCGCATTTTAATAAAATCTGGCTATGCGCTATTGTATAGTCAGATTTTTTTTGCTATAATTTCCCTCTTAACCTTAAGTGTTAGTAATTTGCTGTAAAATATCTTACCAAATAGAGTTTTTCCTTATTTGGTTTTTTTTGACTTAATTAATTATAACACTTGATTAAAGGATAGACTTTATTCCATGCACTTACAAACTTTGCTGTTGTGACGGTTTAACTTTTTTGGCTAAACATTAATTTGATGTTTGGCCTTTTGTTGTGCTTGCTACAAAATATTTTTTGTATTAGTTTTGTAACAGAAAACACAAAAATAAGTCACGTAACCAGCATTTTTGAAGCGCATACGATACAAACTATCATTTTAATTAGTAAGTTTGTTAATAACATTGGTTCAAAATATAGGGTGTTGGCCTTAAGTTTTGATTATTATTTTCACGTCTTCTATAAAGGACTCTCAATGGCATATTCTTATACCGAAAAAAAGCGTATCCGTAAAAGTTTTGCTCAATTGCCAACTGTGATGGAAGTGCCGTATCTATTGGCCATCCAGATGGACTCTTATGAGCAATTCTTGCAAGAGAATAAAAAACCTCATGCACGTTATAACATGGGTTTACAGGCAGCTTTCTCTTCTATTTTCCCTATTGAAAGTCATACTGGCAATGCCGAGCTGCAATTTGTTGAATATTATTTGGGTGAGCCTGAATTTGATGAGCGTGAATGTATTTTACGTGGCTCTACTTTTGCAGCACCATTGCGTGTAAAAATTCGTTTGGTCATTAAAGACAAAGATAGTAAAGCAAAAACTATTAAAGATATCCGTGAGCAAACGGTATTTATGGGTGAAATCCCACTAATGACTGACAATGGTACTTTTATTATTAATGGTACTGAACGAGTGATTGTTTCTCAGCTACACCGTTCACCTGGTGTGTTCTTTGACCATGATAAAGGTAAGTCTCACTCAAGTGGTAAAGTCCTTTATAACGCACGTATCATTCCATACCGTGGCTCTTGGTTAGATTTTGAGTTTGATGCTAAAGACTTAGTTTATGCACGTATTGACCGTCGACGTAAATTATTGGCGTCAATTATCTTACGTGCCATTGGTATGGATACGGCTCAAATTTTAGATACCTTCTTTGAAAAAATTTCTGTATACAAAGGCAAAGATCAATTTGAAATTGACCTAGTTGCTGACCGTTTACGTGGTGAGATGGCGCAGTTTGATATTGTCGCGGCAGATGGTGAAGTATTGGTTGAGCAGGGCAAACGTATTAATGCCCGTCGTATTCGCCAAATCGAAAAAGCAGGTATGACTAAGCTAGCGGTGCCAGATGAGTACCTATATGAGCGTGTGCTTGCCGAAGATATCGTAGTAGATGACGAGATTGTCGCGCATGCAAATACCTTAATTGACCACGAATTATTGGTTAAATTATCAGGACTAGAGATTAAAGAATTCTCAATCTTGTTTACCAATGATATTGACCAAGGTACTTATATTGCAGATACCTTGCGTGCAGACAGCGTACGTAGCCGTGAAGAAGCTTTGATTGAAATTTACAAAGTCATGCGTCCTGGTGAGCCACCAACATTAGATACAGCAGAAAAACTGTTTGAAACGATGTTCTTTAGTCAAGATCGTTATGATTTATCTAACGTCGGACGTATGAAGTTTAATCGTCGTTTAGGTCGTGAATTTGAAGACACGGATGATGTAGACGTACAACGTGATCGTAGTGTTTTAACAAACCAAGATATTTTAGATGTTCTAAAAGAATTGATTGAAATCCGTAACGGACGTGGCGATGTTGATGACATCGACCACTTAGGTAACCGTCGAATCCGTTCTGTTGGTGAGATGGCAGAAAACCAGTTCCGTATTGGTTTAGTACGTGTTGAGCGTGCGGTTAAAGAGCGCTTAAGCTCTGCAGAATCTGATGGCCTATCACCACAAGATTTGATCAACTCTAAACCAGTTGCAGCGGCAGTTAAAGAATTCTTTGGTTCGTCTCAGTTGTCACAGTTTATGGACCAAAACAACCCATTGTCAGAAGTTACGCACAAGCGTCGTGTTTCTGCATTAGGTCCTGGTGGTTTGACACGTGAGCGTGCTGGTTTTGAAGTGCGTGACGTTCACACAACTCACTATGGTCGTGTTTGTCCAATTGAAACCCCTGAAGGTCCAAACATTGGTTTGATTAACTCATTAGCAACCTATGCTAAAACAAACAGCTTTGGTTTCCTTGAAACACCATACCGTAAAGTGGTTGATGGTAAAGTAACGGATGATATTGAATACTTATCAGCAATTGAAGAAGTAGGAACAGTCGTTGCACAGGCTGACTCGCCAATGAATGACAAAGGTGAGTTAACTGATGAGATGGTAACGGTACGTAACCTGGGCGAAACGGTACGTATGCCACCTGGTAAAGTAACCCATATGGATGTGTCACCACGTCAGGTTGTTTCTGTTGCTGCTGGCTTGATTCCATTCTTAGAACATGATGATGCTAACCGTGCATTGATGGGATCTAACATGCAACGTCAGGCAGTACCAACATTGCGTGCAGACAAGCCGCTAGTCGGTACTGGCATGGAGCGTCACGTCGCTCGTGACTCTGGTGTTTGTGTGACTGCAAAACGTGGTGGTGTGATTGAGTATGTTGATGCATCACGCTTAGTTGTACGTGTTAATGAAGATGAAATGCAAGTAGGTGAAGCTGGTATTGATATTTATAACCTAATTAAATATACCCGCTCTAACCAAAACACCTGTATTAACCAGCGTATTATTGTTAACCAAGGCGACCAGATTGCCCGTGGTGACATTTTGGCAGATGGCCCATCAACTGACTTAGGTGAGTTGGCGCTTGGTCAAAATATGCGAATCGCATTCATGCCGTGGAATGGTTATAACTTTGAGGATTCTATTTTAGTCTCTGAAAAAGTGGTGAAAGAAGATCGTTTTACTACCATCCATATTCAAGAGTTGACCTGTGTTGCCCGTGATACCAAACTGGGTACAGAAGAGATCACTGGCGATATCCCTAACGTAGGTGAGGCAGCACTTTCTAACCTAGACCAAGCAGGTATTGTTTATATTGGTGCAGAAGTTGAAGGTGGCGATATCTTAGTTGGTAAAGTGACACCAAAAGGTGAGACACAACTAACGCCAGAAGAAAAACTATTGCGTGCCATTTTTGGTGAGAAAGCTGCGGATGTAAAAGATACATCATTACGCGTACCTTCATCTGTTAAGGGTACTGTAATTGATGTGCAAGTATTTACTCGTGATGGTTTAGAAAAAGACAGCCGTGCGCAAGCCATTGAAAAACAACAGCTTGATGGTTACCGTAAAGACTTAAAAGAAGAGCTACGCATTTTTGAAGAAGCTGCTCGTGGTCGTATCATGCGTTTGCTTGATGGTCAAAAAGTAAGTGGTGGTGCTGGCTTAAGAGCAGGCACTGAGCTGACAGCTGCTAATATGTCAGAAATGACATTAGAAACTTTGTTGGACATCCAACCAGTAGAAGAGGAAGTCGCAGAGCATCTTGGTCAAATCGCTGAGTTCTTAGAAGATAAGCACAAAGAAATTGATGACAAATTTGCAGAGAAGAAGCGTAAGCTAACCTCTGGTGATGAATTAGCACACGGCGTACAAAAAATTGTTAAAGTATATTTGGCAGTTAAACGTCGTATCCAGCCAGGTGATAAGATGGCTGGTCGTCATGGTAACAAAGGTGTTATCTCTCGCATTATGCCAATTGAAGACATGCCATATGACGAACACGGCAACCCAGTTGACATCGTACTAAACCCATTGGGTGTACCATCGCGTATGAACATTGGTCAGGTACTTGAAACGCACTTGGGTATGGCGGCTAAAGGCTTGGGTGAGAAAATTGAGCGTATGCTAAAAGCACAAGTTGCAATTAAAGATTTACGTGAATTTTTAGATAAAATTTATAACAAAGTTGGTGGCGAACAAGTTGATCTTGATAGCTTAACTGATGATGAAATCTTTGCAATGGCACAAAATTTACGTGCGGGTGTCCCTATGGGTACCGCTGTATTTGATGGTGCAAAAGAAACTCAAATTAAAGAACTATTAGAGCTTGCCGACTTATCTCAAGATGGTCAACAAGTGTTGTATGATGGTCGCACAGGTCAAAAATTTGACCGTAAAGTAACCGTTGGTATTATGTACATGCTTAAACTTAACCACTTGGTTGATGACAAAATGCACGCACGTTCTACAGGTTCTTACTCACTTGTTACACAGCAACCATTGGGTGGTAAAGCTCAATTTGGTGGTCAGCGTTTTGGTGAGATGGAAGTTTGGGCACTTGAAGCATATGGTGCAACTTATACCTTGCAAGAAATGCTAACAGTGAAGTCGGATGATGTTGATGGACGTACACGTATGTACAAAAACATTGTTGATGGCGAGCAATATATGGATCCAGGTATGCCTGAATCGTTTAATGTATTGACTAAAGAAATCAAGTCGTTGGGTATTAATATTGAATTAAAAGAGTCAAACAAATGAGGCACTCTTAAAGTATAGAAAGGATAAGCTGGGTCATGCGCTCAGCATATCCAATTCAATCATTAATTAACGATACCTAACCACTTAACAGAATGAGCTTTGTTTGTATTTATGACAAAAACAAAGCAAAAAAAAGATAACGGAGAAGAAGCTTGAAAGATTTATTAGATATTATGAAAAGCCCTGCCGACTCTGGCAGCCGTGAATTTGACAGCATTCAGATTTCTTTATCATCACCTGATACCATCAGATCATGGTCTCATGGTGAGGTTAAAAAGCCTGAAACTATTAACTATCGTACCTTTAAACCAGAACGTGATGGTCTTTTTTGTGCCAAAATTTTTGGACCAGTAAAAGACTTTGAATGCTTATGTGGTAAATATAAGCGTCGTAAGTTCCAAGGTGTGATTTGTGAAAAATGTGGTGTTGAAGTGACCACAGCTAAAGTCCGTCGTGATCGTATGGGTCACATCGACTTAGCAAGCCCAGTTGCACACATTTGGTTTTTAAAATCATTGCCGAGCCGTATTGGTCTATTGTTAGATACCACATTGCGTGATATTGAGCGTGTATTATATTTTGAAAGCTATATTGTGACAGACCCTGGTTTAACCAGCCTTGAAAAATATCAGCTATTAGATGATGAAGACTACTATAAAGCCCTAGAAGAGTTTGGTGATGAATTTACAGCCAAAATGGGTGCTGAAGCAGTTCAAGACCTGTTAAAAGACATTGATTTAGATACTGAAATTGATTTGTTACGTGAAGAGATTCCGAACACAAATTCAGAAACTAAGCTGAAGAAAATGTCTAAGCGTTTAAAGTTGCTTGAGTCATTCCGTGATTCAAACAATAAACCAGAGTGGATGGTAATGGAAGTATTACCTGTGTTACCACCTGATTTACGCCCACTTGTGCCACTTGAAGGTGGTCGCTTTGCGACGTCTGATCTAAACGATTTATATCGTCGTGTGATTAACCGTAATAACCGTTTGAAACGTTTATTAGAGCTTAATGCGCCAGACATTATTGTACGTAACGAAAAACGTATGTTGCAAGAGTCGGTAGATGCTTTATTAGATAACGGTCGTCGTGGTCGTGCGATTACTGGTAGTAACCGTCGTCCATTGAAATCACTTGCTGACATGATTAAAGGTAAGCAGGGTCGTTTCCGCCAAAACTTACTTGGTAAACGTGTTGATTACTCTGGTCGTTCGGTAATTGTTGTTGGTCCTACACTACGTTTGCACCAGTGTGGCTTGCCTAAGAAAATGGCATTAGAACTGTTCAAGCCATTCACTTATGCTAAGTTACTTTCGCATGGTATGGCAACCACCATTAAACAAGCTAAAAAGATGGTTGAGCGTGAAGAACCACAAGTTTGGGATATGCTGGCAATGGTTATCCGTGAACATCCAGTGATGCTTAACCGTGCGCCAACGCTTCACCGTTTGGGTCTGCAAGCGTTTGAACCAGTATTGATTGAAGGTAAAGCCATTCAGCTACACCCATTGGTTTGTGCGGCATTTAACGCCGACTTTGATGGTGACCAGATGGCGGTACACGTACCACTGACACTAGAAGCGCAGTTAGAAGCACGTACCTTGATGATGTCAACCAACAATATCTTATCGCCAGCTAATGGTGAGCCGATTATTGTGCCATCGCAAGACGTTGTACTAGGTTTGTACTACATCAGCCGTTCAAACATAAATGCAAAAGGTGAGGGCATGACCTTCACAAACGTTGATGAAGCCATGCGTGCTTTGGGCAACGGTGATTTAAGTGTGAACGCAAAAGTTAAAGTGCGTGTGACTGAAACCAGCTTTGATGAAGAAGGCAATGCGACTAAGCAAACCAGCTTAAAAGAAACTGTAGCAGGACGTTTGCTTATCTGGAACATCATGCCAAAAGGTATGGCATTTGAAGAGTGCAACAAAGAAATGACTAAAAAGAACATTTCAGGATTGCTGAACTCTTGCTACCGTAAAATGGAAGTCAAAGATACCGTACTTTTTGCTGACCACTTGATGTATTTAGGTTTTGCTCAAGCAACACTATCAGGTGTATCTATTGGTATGGAAGACATGGTTATACCACCAAATAAGGCAGAAATTGTTAAAGCTGCGGATGCAGAAGTTCGAGAAATCGAACAACAGTTTGCTGAAGGTTTTGTAACTGCAGGTGAGCGTTATAACAAAGTTGTTGATATCTGGTCACGTACTAACGATAAAGTTGCTAATGCGATGATGGATAACCTAGCAACGGATACCGTTATCAATGCAGATGGCGTTGAAGAAGAACAAAAGTCGTTTAACTCAATCTATATCATGTCGGACTCTGGTGCTCGTGGTAGTGCGGCACAGATTCGTCAGCTTGCAGGTATGCGTGGTTTGATGGCTAAACCAGATGGTTCTATTATTGAAACGCCAATTAAAGCAAACTTCCGTGAAGGTTTGACAGTACTTCAGTACTTTATCTCTACTCACGGTGCGCGTAAAGGTCTTGCTGATACGGCACTTAAAACAGCAAACTCTGGTTATCTAACCCGTCGTTTGGTTGATGTGGCACAAGATTTAGTTATTACAGAAGATGACTGTGGTACAGACCATGGTGTGTTAATGACGCCGCATATTGAAGGTGGCGACATCATCGAAAAATTAAGTGACCGAGTACTTGGTCGTGTAACTGCTAAAGATGTTACAAATAAAGATGGTGAAATTATTGTACCAGCAGGTGAGTTACTTGATGAGCAATCGGTTAACTTGCTTGATGACAACGGTGTTGATGAAGTTTGGGTACGCTCAGTTATTACTTGTAAAGTAAAACATGGGGTATGTTCTAAGTGTTATGGTCGTGACTTGGCACGTGGTCACAGTGTTAATATTGGTGAGTCTGTTGGTGTTATGGCAGCGCAATCAATTGGTGAACCAGGTACACAGTTAACCATGCGTACTTTCCACGTTGGTGGTACAGCAAGTTCTGCTGCGGTTGATAACAGCATTTCTGTTAGTAATGCAGGTACTATTGGTTTCCACAACATTAAAACAGTTGAACATGTTGATGGCTACTTAGTTGTTGTATCTCGTTCTGCCGAAATTGGTGTAAGAGATGAGATGGGACGTGAGCGTGAGCGTTATAAAGTACCTTACGGTTCTAAAGTATCTGTTAAAGATGGTGATCAGGTTGACGGTGGTCAAACAATTGCTAAGTGGGATCCACATACCCACCCAATCATTACCGAATTTACTGGTAAAGCCCGTTTCAGTGATGTAACTGATGGGGTAACAGCAACGGTTAAGGTTGATGAATCAACAGGTATGAGCTCGTTTGAGATCTTGGCTGTTAAAGATCGTCCAACAACAGCAAAAGACTTACGTCCATCGATTATCCTTGATACAGATGAAGGTAAAGAAGTTGTTTACTTCTTGCCACCAGAAACCGTATTACGTGTTACTGAAGGCGAAGAAGTGACCCAAGGTTCTACGTTAGGACGTGTGCCACAAGCCTCTTCTGGTACTAAAGATATTACCGGTGGTTTGCCACGTGTTGCTGACTTATTTGAAGCACGTAAGCCAAAAGACCATGCGATTATGGCAGAAATGACTGGTACAGTAAGCTTTGGTAAAGAAACAAAAGGCAAAAATCGTTTTGTGATTACCAATGAAGATGGCGAAAGTCATGAAGAGCTAATCCCTAAATGGCGTCAAATCAACGTGTTTGAAGGTGAAACGGTTGCAAGAGGTGAAATTATTGCCGATGGTCCGATGAACCCACATGACATTTTACGCTTACAAGGTGAAACAGCACTGGCAAACTATATTGTGAATGAAGTGCAAGATGTATATCGTCTGCAAGGTGTTAAAATTAACGATAAGCACATTGAAGTTATTATTCGTCAAATGTTGCGTAAGGTTGAAATCACTGATGGTGGTGACTCTAGCTACTTTAAAGGTGACCAAGCAGAATATGCGACTGTGGTTGAATTAAATGAAAAACTTAGAGCAGAAGATAAGTTTGAAGTTAAGTTTGATCGTCAGTTGCTTGGTATTACCAAAGCAAGCTTGGCAACAGAAAGCTTTATCTCGGCTGCATCATTCCAAGAAACAACTCGTGTACTAACTGCTGCTGCGGTAGAAGGTAAAGTGGATGCCTTGCGTGGTCTTAAAGAAAACGTGGTTGTCGGTCGATTGATTCCTGCTGGTACAGGCTTAGCGTATCATCAAAGCCGTAAGAACCAGCCAGAGCAAGCACCAATGGCAACAACAGACCTTGATGCAATGTTTGGCTCTACTATGAGTGGTTCTGAAGCTGATGCTGACGCATTTGCGGCAGAGTTTGATGAGGCATTTGCAGAGCAGTTAAAGCAAGAAACATCTGATAATTCAGCTAATCAAGAAACTAAACCAGAGTAATTTAGTTCACTAGCTAACATTATTCTTTAAAACAAAAACCGAGCTTATATATAAGCTCGGTTTTTTTGTCTGTTATAAAAGATAGGTACTAAAGTACAAAACTTGCTATACATTAATTATGTTTGGGTATCTACTTAACAACTTATCTGTTTATTTGCCTAAAAAGAGTGCAAATGAAAGAATCTCGTCATTCTTGTATCACGTTTATTTTGTTTTGCTAACGTTATGACTGTGCTCCAATTATTTGTATCCATAAAAAAACAGGCGATATTTAAATATAAATATCGCCTGTTACTAGCTTGCTTATCTTATTTAATTAAAAGGCTTACCCTTAATTAGGTAAAAGCAATGTTAGATGTGCTATCACTTTTGTCTTCTTTTAATTGTTCTTCGTCAAGCACTAAAGAAACTAGTTTTCGACCTGCTGGTATTTTACCATCAAACTCGTTGGTTATTACATGTAGGATATTGTCTTTATCTATAGTGTATAGTGGCACATATTGATTGTTATCCGCTTTGTAATGATCATAAGTGTAGTTGTCGGTAATATTAGTGATTTTAATACGTGCCTTTTTAGAAACCATACTGGCAAGCTTTGCATAGGTGACGTTTTCGCCAAATAGCCAATGAGAATTAAACAAAGACTTGTTGTTATCCGTATGTTGTACTTCTTTTTTAAGCTTCAATCTAAAAATATTTTTATCTCCAAACTCATGTCTGTAATGCAGTTCAGCTAACATGTTAAGCTCTCTATCTACATGTACGGCAAAAAGATTACCAATGCCAATTAAGTCTAAATGCGATTCGGCATGTTCAGAAACTGGGTTACCATAATAGGTGCGTAGACCTTTCATACGAGCTTTAGCAATATTGGTATACACTGAGTCGGCAACAATGACTTCAAAACCTTGGTCTTTAAGCGACTTTGCAATTTTTAATGCCACCGGGTTAGAACCGATAAATAAGACACCAGTGCTGGCTGGTTCCCTGACACCTAAGATGCGCGCAACGACTTTTGCCCCTAAGCCTTGAATCATAACTGTACCAATAATAACCATAAATACTAAGGGTACAAGTAGCTCAACGCCTTTAATGTTGTATTCTTGCAGTTTAATTGCAAATAAAGAAGAGATTGCCGCAGCAACAATACCACGTGGTCCAATCCAACTAATCATCAGTTTTTCTTGAAGCTTGAGTGAAGAGCCAAGCGATGATGCCCATACAGCCAGTGGACGAGCAATAAACATGACAATGCCAAGCAGTACTAAACCGGTTATACCAACGTTAAATAAGCTTTCTAGCTCAACACGGGCGGCGAGTACAATAAATAAAACAGAAATAAGTAATACGGTTAATGACTCATTAAATTCTAAAATATGATCTTTAGGGAAGTCTTTCCAGTTAGCTAAAGCGACTCCCATAACGGTTACGGTTAATAAGCCTGATTCATGTTCAATATGGTTTGATGCAGAAAATAACAACAAAACAAAGGCAAGTGTAAATACGTTAATTAAGTATTCAGGTAACATATGACGTTTGATGAGTGATGCAAGAACCCAGGCACCAAACATACCAAGTATTAAACCAAGTGCTACAATTTCACCAAAAATAAGGAGGCCATTAGCCTTGCCTTCAGAGATAATGTATTCATAAACTAAAACCACCGCAATTGCACCAATTGGATCGATGATAATACCTTCCCACTTTAAGATATTGGAAATAGTCTTATTTGGGCGAACACTACGTAATAGGGGAATAATTACGGTAGGTCCTGTCACACAAACCAGTGCACCAAAAAGTAAGGCAATTAAGGGGTCTACATCAAATAAAAAATAGGTAGATAACGCCACAATACCAATGGTAATGACCACACCTAAGGTGACGAGTTTTTGTACCACTGTACCGTGTTGTTTGATTTCCTCAAACTCAAGGGTTAGTGAACCCTCAAATAAGATAACAGCGACCCCAAGAGAAATGAATGGGAACAACAAGTCGCCAAGCATTTCATTGGGATTTAGATAGCCTAGAACTGGCCCAATGATAATACCAGTTAATAAGAGAAACAGAATGGATGGTTGCTTGAGGTACCAAGCTAACCATTGAGCAGCAATACCTAACCCAACGATACCTGATAGCATTAATGCAGTATCCATAAAAATATCCTATGTGATTTATTAAAATAAGAATTTAAAAAGAATATATAAATTCTGTTAAATATTTCAAGTTACCGATTTAAATATTTAACAAAACCTACATAAAAAATGTAACTCAATATTAGAAAGCTTTAAGCTCAAATGATGTTTTTTTATAAAAATTTATTTATTACAAAGTAACATAATAGCATGTAACACAATGGCAAGTTAGCCATTGTAAAGCTATTTTACAATTAAGTTGGGGCAAAAAGAAGAAATTCAAGTTAATAAAAACCAACGGATAAAAATTAACGCGTTGGTTTTTATTAAACGAAGACTGACTGACAAACTAACCAAGATATGAAGGGGCTGATTTATATGGTTGCAGTTTGGATAAGCCAAAAAGTATAAATAACAAAGGTGGTTAGTAAAATAATACCTGCCATACGGTACAAACTGCTTTTTTGTCTTAGTGCAACTAAAGATAAAATAAATAACATGGTGGTCATAATACCCACCATCAGCATATCTCTATTTAAAATAGAGGCTTCTACATTCATTGGCGAGATAATAGCAGCCAAACCAACCACGCCTAGGGTATTAAAAAGGTTAGACCCAACAATATTGCCTAACGCCATATCTGATTCGCCGCGGCGTGCAGCAACAATAGAGGCAACCAGCTCTGGTAGCGACGTACCTATCGCAACAATCGTCAGCCCAATTAGTAGTTCACTAAGCCCCCAAAGTTTTGCTAATTCAACGGCACCAAAAACAATCACACGAGAGCTTAAAACTAACAGTACCAACCCAACAATGAGCGAGAAAATGGCTTTACGGGTGTTAATACCTTCATTTTCATGCGGGATATCATCGGATTGCCGACCTTTGAGACTTAAAACGATTTGTGCAAACAACACAATAGCGAGTGCGACTAGCATGATGATGCCTTCGGTTAACGTTAGTTTACCATCCGATAATTGAAAGGCGACTAAGGCAGTTGCTGCTATCAAAAACATCATGCCTTGTTTAATTACGTTGGCTTTAATCGCAATTGGGCTAATAATAGCTGCCATGCCCAGTACCAAGGCAATGTTCATGATATTTGAACCAAATGCGTTACCTAAAGCAATGCCAGGACTGCCATCAAGTGCAGACAGCGCAGATACCACCATTTCTGGCGCAGATGTACCAACCCCCAAAATAATAACACCAATTAAAAAGCTGGGCATATTTAGCTTAACGGCTAGGTTGGTTGCACCGTCAATAAAAGTATCGGCGCTCCAAACTAAAACAGCAAGACCAATAATAACGGCAACAATGGCGATAGCTAATGACATGATTAAAACTCTTAAGTTATTTATATTCTTCGTTGTTTACTATGAATATAGTTAATTTTATATAACAACTCATATAATAAAAAGGTGCATAAAATGCACCCTAAAAAATGAGACTTAATAGATGCTAAAGTTACTTAACCTGAACTGGGATGATGTTAGCGGTATCTTTAACTGTGTTGTCTTCATTGCAATAAACCAATTTTGGCTTATGAGCATCTGCTTCTTCTTCTGTCATATTAACATAGGCACAAATAATCACGATATCACCTAAATCAGCTTGATAGGCAGCAGCACCATTTAAAGAGATAATACCAGAGCCAGCTTCTGCACGGATTGCATAAGTACGGAAGCGTTTGCCATTACTGACATTATAAATGTCAATTGATTCGTTTTCACGAATACCAGCTAAATCTAATAAGTCACTATCAATGCCGCAAGAACCTTCATAATGCAAATCTGCATGAGTGACTCTAGCACGGTGTAGTTTGCCTTTTAGCATGTTTAATAGCATAGCTAATTTCCTGAATTAAAATATTAATTAATGTAAATTTTGCGGTTAAATAGGTTAGCTGTCAATACTTGTATTGTAAC
The DNA here is from genome assembly GCF_051097895.1 of Psychrobacter sp. HD31. GTDB lineage: Bacteria > Pseudomonadota > Gammaproteobacteria > Pseudomonadales > Moraxellaceae > Psychrobacter. The sequence continues at coordinate 1,259,905 of NZ_CP142525.1, read as the reverse complement.
CTGCTAACTTAACTCATTTCAGTTGTTTAACAGTTTGATGACACATTAAGCATTAGGGAGCTTGAATCCATTGATGTTAGCACGTGCTTTTTCTATATTACCGTCTAACAGTAAGGGTAGATTATCAAGTGCGCATTCTAACGCTTTATCAATAGAAATTTGTTCATCATTAGTAGGTTTAGATAACACATGCCCACTTACTTTAGATTTATGCCCAGGGTGTCCAATACCAACACGCAACCGATGAAAGTCATTACCAATATGTGGCACGATATCTCGTAAACCATTATGACCACCATGACCACCACCCGTTTTTAATTTAATACTGCCAGCGGGTATGTCTAACTCATCATGGGCTATTAATAGTTGGTTGTTGTCTAGGTTAAAAAAATTAACCATGGGTACAACAGATTGCCCAGATTTGTTCATAAAAGTTTCGGGTAATAACAAGCGAACATCATGCCCATAAACTCGTCCACGCCCCGTTAAACCAAAAAACTTTTTTTCGGCAGATAGGGGGATATTGAACTGTTTTGCTATTTGCTCTACAAACCAAAAACCAGCATTATGCCTTGTTTGGGCATATTGCTGGCCTGGATTGCCAAGCCCAACGATAAGTTTTAGCTGGGTCATGGTGTTCTCTCTATTGCATTAAAAGGGGACTATTCGTCGCCACTTTCTTCAGAAGCTTCTTCACTTTCGCCTTCTGCTGCAGAATCTTCAACTTTTTCTTCTTTAGCGGCTGTCATGTTTGCTACTGTACGGTCTGTGCCAGCTTCTAGGTCTGCTAGTACAACACCTTCTGGTAGAGCGATGTCTGATAAGTGTACAGAATCACCAATGTTTAGCGCTGATACGTCAATTGCAATAAACTCAGGAATTTGAGATGGTAAGCAGTTGATGTCTAAATCTACAACTTGTGTCGATAAAATACCGCCAGCTTTAGCACCTGGTGCTTCTTCTTCACCTTCAAAGCGTACAGGAACACTCATGCTAATCTTTTGACCTTTAACAATACGTTGGAAGTCAGCGTGCATTGGGAAGCCTTTAGCAGGGTGACGTTGTAGGGCTTTAATAATGCCTTGCTCGTCTTCACCACCTTCAATAGTGATGGTGATAATGCTAGAGAAGAAAGCTTCACTTTCTAGTGCTTTTACTAGCTCATTGTTTTTTAAAGAAACCGCAACTGGCTCTTCGTTACCGCCATAAATAATAGCAGGGATTAGGTTTTGCTTACGCAGGCGGCGGCTCGCACCTTTGCCCTGCAGCTCTTCGCCACGCGCTACGGCGTTTAGTTCAAAATTACTCATGGTAATGTCCTTAAACTTAAAATATGGATGAATAAAAAAGTGGGTTTGCGACCAACCCACTTTTGTATAAGCTAATTTTAGTAGCTAATAAAATTAACATAAAAATAGCAGGTGCGTATTATATGCTAATTTTTATTGACTAGCAAATATTAATCAAACATTGCACTGATTGATTCTTCGTTATTAATGCGTCGTAAACTCTCAGCTAGCATTGGTGCAATGGTAACTTGTCTAATTTTGTTACAAGCTTTGGCTTCTTCTGTTAATGGGATTGTATCGGTAACCACAATCTCATCTAGTACAGAATTGCTAATATTGTCGATTGCATTACCAGATAATACAGCGTGTGTTACATAGGCTACCACACGGTTTGCGCCTTTGTTTTTGATAGCAGCTGCGGCTTTACAAAGTGTGCCTGCTGTATCTACCATGTCATCCACAATCACGCAATCACGCCCTTTAACATCACCAATAATGTGCATCACTTGTGATTCGTTAGCTTTAGCACGGCGTTTGTCGATGATTGCCAAGTCGGCATCGTCTAGCATTTTTGACATCGCGCGGGCACGCACAACACCACCAACATCTGGTGATACAACCATTAGGTTCTCATACCCTTGTTTTTTTAGCTCTTCAAGCAATACTGGAGTACCGTATAAGTTGTCTACAGGCACGTCAAAAAAGCCCTGAATCTGGTCAGCATGTAAATCGACAGTCATGACTCTATCAATACCTGCTGTGCCAAGCATATCGGCAACCACTTTTGCAGTAATTGGTACACGAGCTGAGCGTGGACGACGGTCTTGACGTGCATAGCCAAAATAAGGGATAACGGCGGTAATACGACCAGCGCTAGAACGGCGTAAGGCATCTGCCATTACTAAAACTTCCATCAAGTTATCGTTGGTTGGAGCACAAGTTGGTTGTAGTAAAAAAACATCTTTACCACGCACGTGTTCGTTAATTTGTACGGCAATTTCACCATCAGAAAAACGATTAACATCTGCTTTTCCTAAAGGAATGTGAAGGTGGTTTGCGACAGTTTTTGCTAGTTCAGGATGGGCATTACCCGTAAAAATCGCCAAGTAAGACATGACAAAAGTCCTATTGATTTAGGATTTAGGTGTTTAAATTGAATAACTGCAAGCAACTATAGCTTTGCAAACATGCAAAGCGAATAGCAGTTAAAATTTATACTGCCTAAATAGGTGCAAATAAATAAAAAGGAAAATGGCAGGGGTAGCAGGACTCGAACCTACGCATGTCAGGATCAAAACCTGATGCCTTACCAACTTGGCGATACCCCTGTAATAGGTGCAGTGACTAATTAAGAAAAATCACTTAAACGAGCAGTTTTTCAGTATGCAAATATTAGTGCGAACTATACCGAAAAACAGAGTGTTTTGTCAAACCAAAACTTGCCTAAAACGGCAAAACTAACAAAAAACTCATTAATAAAATGGCAGGGGTAGCAGGACTCGAACCTACGCATGTCAGGATCAAAACCTGATGCCTTACCAACTTGGCGATACCCCTATATGGGCGAACAATTATACTAAAAAAAATTGGGAATGCAAGTTTTTTTTATTTTGTTTACCAGCTTATTAAATCAATCATACAGATTCAACAAAAAAAGCAGGGCAGGGTGCTTGTTTTATCCAACTATTTATATCCTCTGTCTGCTTAGTAACTGGTAAAAACACACAACTACCCGAACCAGTCATCCTTGCGGTGCTTTTGCAAACCGATTCAAATTGTTTGAGATAGTTTAACGCTTCGGTGACTTCTGTACTAAGCTGGCAAACAACGGGTTCAAAGACATTATAAAAAGACGAGCTTAACGTATCTAAAAAATCCTGTGAATTTTCTTGTAACACGTCAACGGGCAGTTTTTTAATATCTCTTTTAAGTTTAGGGTGTGCAAATAGCTGAGCGGTTGAGATATGAGCTAAGGGTGTTAACAGTAAAAATTGTTGCTTAGGCAATTTAATAGGGCTCAAAATATCACCAACACCTTCTGCAATTGCATCTTGCCCATAAATAAAGATGGGCACATCGGCACCTAGTGTTACCCCAATTTTTTGTAGTTGTTGAGAGCTAAGCCCCAATTGCCATAGGTCATTTAATGCCAATAACGTTGTTGCAGCATTTGATGAGCCACCCCCCAAACCAGCACCTGTTGGTATGATTTTAGTTAAGTGTATGTCAACGATATTGAGCGTTTTTTTTTGAGTGTTAGGTATGTCCTTTAACAAAGCATACGCAGCTTTGATGATTAAGTTATCTTGTAAATTAGCAGTTAAATCAACGTCACAATGTAATCTGATAGGTGGTTCATCAGCATTGATTGTTTGCTGACTTAGCCGAAATTGCATTTTGTCGCCCCAATTTAATAAACGGAAAAGTGTTTGTAAATTGTGATAGCCATCTTCGCGTTTGCCAGTAATGTGCAAAAACAAGTTAAGTTTGGCGGGTGATAAGGTGTTGATATAGTTGGTGGTTTGCATCTTGGAGTCAATCACTTCTGCCGTTTATTGTTGGTGTTTGATAATCATTGTAACTTTACTACCATTCGTGTTTGTAGAAATGATTTTCCTTGGTAGTTTGTTGTCATCGGTATAATTAAAGGTTGCAGCCCAGTCACCATTGGTGGCAGTTAATAAACGATACTGGCTGTCGAGTGCTTGGCTACTATCCGTTGGCGCAGGAGAACCAGAAATCCAGTAAGGCAACTGAGAGATGGGGGCTTGCCATCCGGTTGCTTGTAATAAAAGGGCATCTGGGTCGTCTGCAGCAATTGTACCAACATCGGCATTTTCTAGTGTGGCCGTTTGACCATTATATTGGATTCTCGTAAACCCAATACCTAAAGCACCTTGCAACTCGATGGTGAATCTTTCATCTTCTTGAGCCCAAACATAAAAAGCACTACCAGCTTGGTTTGCGACTGTGTTGACAATGCCAATTTTGCCATCAATATTAAAAGCAGCTAGTTTTTTTGGGGTAAGCATTTTATTGGTATTAATAGGATTGACTGTTGGTTGTTGATGCATGGTTTGGCAACCAGACAGTAATGTTGTGGCTAATGCTAGCGTAGATAAAGCTTTTAAAATAGTTAAGTGCTTCTTCATGGTTGTCTCATTTAAAAGTTTAAATATAATTTATATGGTTCGTTAAAGGTTGGCTATTGGTTTCAGTTAGCAGGTTAGCGGCTTGAGATGTCGTCTTGTTTGGCTGCATCACTGTTGCCAATCAAGTTACTATCATCCACCTGAGTTTCTAACGGATTGATGTTAAAACGTGCTTGTATGTCGGCAAGTAGCGCGGCAGCTTGTTCTTCCTGCTCTAAGGCTTGATATGACTTTAACAATAGCATGGCAGCGTTAAGTGTTGGTAGCACTTCATAAGTATCTGCTAAGTAGTCAATCACTTTTGTGTATTCATTTTGCTGATATGCTGAGGTTGCTAACAAATTAAGCCCTTTAATATAAATGTCGCTATTAAATTTTTCATCGTCAAAAGGGATCGCAACCACCTGCTTAGCAAGCTGAAGTCCATACTCTGAGTTAGGCGATTTATGGAGCAATAACTCAGAAAACGCAACTTGATAACTGGGATTTTCTTTATCTGTTTCGTACAACTGGCTTACCAAAATGTATTTTTTAAAATAATCATTGTCGTTATCTAATGTATTGGCAAATGCAAACGTAATGTCGTCATGGTTTGGGTAGTCATCGTGGGCATTACTGAGCAAAGTTTTTGTTTGTTCGGTTTTACCGTGCGCATTTAAAACTTTTGCCTGTAATAGATAGCTTTCAGGTGCAAAAATGTCATAGTTAGTGCGAAACTGCTCTAAACTTTTGATTGCCATCTCTGGGTCATCTTCTAGCAAATGGGTTGCCACTATTTTTTCTTGGGCTTGTAGTGCTAAGTTTTCTTCTTTTACTTGTTTTAAGTAGTCTCTTGCTTGTTTATAATTGTTTTGACGCTCGGCACTGATGCCTAAGTAATAGTTTGCTCTGTCTTTATAAACGCGATCTTTGGTAAGTTTTGTTAATAACCCATTTGCCGTTTGATACTTTTTGATATCTAAACTTACTAACGCAGCCAGTAGAGTAATCTCATTGTCTTCAGAAAACTTATCATGTGCTTCTAATAGCTTGTTCCATGCTTGCTGGTTTTGTTGTAACTCGAGTAGATAACGAATTTCATATAAATATAGGCTTTTGGTATTTTTTGTTTTTAGCCCGCTTCTTGACGCCTCCAAATGCTGAAAAACCGCGTTAGGATTTTTAAGCTGTTTTAAAATATCTGCTTTTAAAGTAATGTAGGGGACACTGGTTGGGCTTTGTTGTAAGGCTTTATTGATATCTTTTAATGCGAGCTGATATTCGCCAAACTGCATTAATAAACCAGCCTGAATTACCAGTAATGAAGGATTATGCTTAATGTGTAATTGTTGTAATGTTGAGAGTACGACTTCTTGTTCGTCTCGGTTTTGTGGATAGATACCTTCTAAGAGTCCACTTAAATCAGATTGTGGATTATTTTCTAAGATTTTATTAAGTGTTGTGCCCGCGATTTTATATTCATGCGCCTTTAATGCCAAATAAGCGGTGTAAAACACAGCAGGGGTATGCTGTGGATTTTTTTGCTGCCAGCTGGTGACAAAACTCAATGAATCTTGTATCTCTTCATGTTTTAGTGAGAGTGCTAAAGCGCGCTCAAAAACAGCGGTGGCATTGTTTAAAAAGGCCTGTTCTTTATAAATTTTGAGTGCCTTTTTAATGTCACCTCTATCAAGTGCAAATTCTGCATCCATTAACTGGTAAAGGCTTGCCTCGTTTAAGCTGGTTTTTTTGTAGCGTGGTTGAGTGGTTAAGCCGGTAAATGGCATCAGGGTAGGCTCCGCGGTTGCAAAGCTTTGGTTTGGCAGTATTACGCAAATGCAAGCGGCTGTTAATACAGCAGTGACTGACTTTTTAAATGCAAAAACAGACTTAACTCTTTTATTTGTGATTTGTAAAAGAGATAAAAATAATGTGTTAGGGCTGTTTTTTGTTGAGTGTTCCATACTTTTGTTGGATGATGCGGTATCATCGCAAACATAACCTGATTTTACTTTAATTATAGATAAGTTTGTTGTGTCAGTATATAGTTGTTTTGTTAAGTTCTTTGGCTTGTATAGAGTAGATAAAATAGCAAAAGAGGGCTGACAAGATTATAAAATAATCTAAAATTCAAGATGCTATCAGTGTTATAATGACAAGTTTTTACATTGGTACTACTTTTGTCTTAGTAATTTTTTGGTAATAAAACCTCCATGAAGTTGTTAGTTATTGGCGTTAATCATAAAACAGCACCGATTGCTTTGCGTGAGCAATTGGCGTTTTCTGCTGAAGAATTGCCAAAAGCGTTAGAACAATTAGCCAACATAACTCATGGTAGCGTGATTGTGTCTACCTGCAACCGCACAGAAATTTATGCATTGGCGCCTGAAGACGAAAGTGACAACACACAAAATCCTCAAACAAAAAGTCATCCGACTCATAAACCGTCACTTAATGGCTTAATTGAGCAAATTACACATTGGCTTGCTGCTTTTAAGTCAATCGACCATGCTGCTATCACCCCTTATTTGTATCATCATAAAGAATCACAGGCAATAACCCATTGGATAAGGGTTGCTGCAGGCTTGGATTCGATGATTTTGGGTGAACCACAAATTTTGGGGCAAATTAAACAGTCTGTTGCTCAGTCGCTTAGTCAGGGGCGTATTAGTAAAAAGCTCAATTGGGTGATAGACCAAGTATTTGGCGCAGCCAAACAAGTAAGGCACGATACCAAAGTTGGCACACAGGCGGTGACTTTGGGGTTTGCGACAGCAAAACTTGCCACACAAATTTTTGATGACTTAACGGACTGTACTTTTTTATTGGTAGCAGCAGGTGAAATGAACCGATTGGTTGCCAATCATATTGTTGGATTGGGTGTGAAGCGAATTATTATTGCTAACCGTAACCCAGAAAGGGCAAATCAGCTAGCAAGCGATTTAAAAAACATTAATCCAAACGCCAGTATCGAGGTTGTGCCATTGTCTGCATTAGCTGAATATTTACCACAAGCAGATATTGTCAGTAGCTGTAGTGGTAGTATGGAGCGGTTGATTGATTTTAAAATGGCAAAAAAAGCGGTCAAAAAACGTCGTTATCGCCCTATGTTGTTGGTAGATTTGGCTGTGCCACGAGATATTGAAGAAAAAGTAAACAAGCTGGATGAAGTTTATTTGTATTCTATTGATGATTTGCAACATGTGATTTCTGGCAATATTGAACAACGTCGGCAGGCAGCGGTAGATGCTGAGTTGATGGTGAGTCAGCTGGTGGTGAATATTGAACGGCGTTTTCAGGTAAGGCAAGTGGGCGGTGATATTCAGGCATACCGAGAAGAAGCACATAGGCATGCCCAAAAGTTGCTTATTGAGGCGCTGCATCAATTACAGGTTAGTGATGAATCAACTGAATTGGTGATGGAAGAGCTAACTCGTAAGTTAACCCAAACCTTAACGCATGCTCCGTCTAAGTTGATGAGAAAAGTTGCTAGTAATGGTGATACCGATACCATGGATATGGTGGTTGATACGCTGAATGAGGCGTATAGAAGGAAATAGTTTTGACGCTTTATATTTTGAATGAGTTAAATTCTTATTTTAAATAAGTGTGAAGGTCGTGTTACGCTAGCGCTTCGCTAACACGACCTACTGTAAAACCTTAAGTATGCAAAGTTATTCTAATGCATCGGCAAGCTCTACCAATTTAACAAACTCGTGACGTGTGCCAAGTGGGTCTTTACCATAACCTTGTTTGGCATAGTTTGTTACGTCGCCATATGTCCAGCTGCCCGTATATTTACTATTCTTTAATAACTGTCCATAACCAGCAACCGCCAAAGCAAACCTTAAATCATCACTTGGTGTGGTAACACTATTAACGATTGGATACTCTAACAGTTTTGATGAAGATCCTTGCGGTGCTTTATAACGGATTTTTAGATAGCCAAGCTCATTTGACATATCCGTTGTTTTAGCATTAGTAGCTTGATAACGGCTTTCGTTTAAATAGCCTTGCTTGCCAACGGGTGTCACCTCAAACAGGGCAACTACCGATTTACCAGCACCTAATTCACCTGCATCTACCTTGTCATTGTTAAAGTCTTCATCGGCTAAAATGCGGTTTTCATAACCAATTAATCGCCACTCGCTAATGGTAGCAGGGTTAAACTCTACCTGTACTTTTACGTCTTTAGCTATTGTGTTAAAAGTGGCACTCATCTCATCAATCAAGGCTTTTTTTGCTTCGCTTACGCTGTCGATATAGCTGTAGTTACCGTTACCATTGTCAGCAACTTGCTCCATCATGTATTCATTATAATTGCCAGTACCAAAACCAAAGGTGGATAGCGATACGCCGTCGTCTCGGTTACGCTTGATGATGTCTAACATTTCATCTGTGTTTGATACGCCTACGTTAAAGTCACCATCCGTTAGCATCAAAATACGGTTAATGCCGTCTTTTTTAAAGTTTTGTTTGGCTTGTTGGTAGGCAAGTTTTATGGCGGCTTCGCCATTGGTCGAGCCACCTGCATTTAACCGGTCGATAGCTGATAAAATTTTAGCTTGCTCACTGCCATTGGTGGCAGGTAGCACAATTTCGGTGTTACCAGCATAGGTAATTAAGCTGATTGTATCTTGCTTACGTAATTGCTTGGTAAGCATTTTTAGGCTTGATTTTGCCATGTCTAGCTTATCTTTACTATTCATCGAGCCGGACACATCGACAAGAAATACTAGATTTGAGGGAGGCAGTGCGTTAGATTTTTTGCTGTTTTCTGAGATATTATCAGTCGATTTAATTGCGATTTTAATGATGTTATTTGTTGTTTTCCAAGGTGCTTTAACCGTTTCTAAGCTGACTTTAAAAGGTGCGTTATTTTTACGAACCGCATTTGTGAAGCCGTAATTAAAATAGTTGATTAACTCCTCATAACGTATGGCATCGCTTGGTGGTAATGTGCCATCATTTAAAAAGCGGCGGACGTTGGCATAGCTGCCAGTGTCGGTATCGATACTAAAGGTAGATATCGCATCCTCACGGGTGCGATGAACGGGATTGGTTTCAGTATCTTGATAATTTTCGGTATTATTAGGTACTGAGTAAATTGGCGCTGGCATGATTGGTGGTGCAATACGTGATGTATAGGGTGCAGCCTGCGGCGTGCCCATTGCTATATCGGCAGTTGCTATTTCTTTTAACAATACAGGTTTGGTATTGGCCGAGGTATTGTTTGTATCATTGGTGTTTTGAGTGCTGCAGGCAGTAAGGGCAGACAGCATAGCGCTGACAAGTAGGGTGGCACTGATTGAGGTATACAGTTTATTTTTTTGCATGATGTTGTCCTTTACGTTTTTGCTGTTTATCAAATATCTATTATTAAACATCGATCATGATTTTTAGTTTAGCAAAAAACGTAAAGGGGTGTTTGGGCATTATGTTAATGAGTGTTGCTTGAGTGTCTCATTTGTTTTTGACAGGCTGTATTGTCATTTTATTGCTTGAGGGCTTCTATTTCTATATCTAGTTTAACCTCTTTCGGTATGCCCAGTAATACGTATTTGTCTATTTTCCATTTTGTTCTATCTATGGTGGTTGTAAAGTCACCACCGCAAGCCGTTTTTTTAGCAATCGGGTTAAAATAACAATTAAAGCTGGTTGCAGTTAATGTAATTGGTTGTGTAATACCATGCAGGGTTAGGTTACCATCAATTTGGGTGACTTTTTCTGGGTGGGTTTTGTTATCAAAATACCATTTGTTAGACTCAAAGGTAGCCGTTGGATAAGTGGTTGTATCAAAAAAATCTTTACCTTTTAGATGCTCGGTAAATTGTTTACTAATGGTGTGCATGCTCTCCATTGGTATGTTTATTTTGACATAGCCAGTTTGGGCTTTAGCACTATACTTTACCGTGCCTGTTAGCTCATAAAAACCACCCGTCATGGTGCTGGTATTCATGTGGTTGATGGCAAAGCGCACATTACTATGGTGTGGGTCTAAATTGTATGTGCTGAGTGATGTGGTGTCTATTACTGTTGCTGTACTTGCGGTAGAAGCGTTATTTTGGTTAACCGCTTGTACACTGGTGCAAGCCGCAGTGCTAATTGCTAGCAAAACAATGGTGGCTTTGTTTAAGATAGGAGAAGACATGATAAATCCTTTTAAATGTAATGATAATTGAGTGTCTTAAATTATAAGGGTTAATAGTTAAGTTTGAAGTTTTTAAACAATAATATTATTTGCCTTTTAAACAGGGACAAAAGAAGACTGACAATCCTGAATCAGTCTTCTTTTTTTTAATGGTAAGCTATTTGCTTTTTCTTGGCGGTAAACCAGTATGTTGTGTCTGAAAGTTGCCTTTTTTGACAGGTTTACGTTTATTGGCATAAGGCTTTTTGGTCTTGCTTGAAGGCTTGCCATTTTTTTGATTGCTACGACGTTTTACTGAGTCACCACTCTTAGATGAGTAAGCTGAGCTGTTTTTCTTACGGGCAGATTGATAGCCTTCTTGACCTTCAAGGCGCGCATTAAATTCAGGAATCAAATGACGGCTACTATTGCCAATTAAATCTTCACGTCCCATCCGCTTCAATGCCTCACGCAAAATACCCCAATTTTTTGGGTCGTGGTAACGTAAAAAAGCTTTATGCAGTTTGCGTTGCTTGCCAGATTTGGTAATGGTCAAGTCTTCACTGCTACGCGTTACCTTTTTTAACGGATTTTTATGGCTGTGGTACATGGCAGTGGCAGTTGCCATTGGGCTTGGATAAAAAGCTTGCACTTGGTCAGCACGGAAGTCATGACGCTTTAGCCAAATGGCTAGGTTCATCATATCTTCATCGGTTGTGCCGGGATGGGCAGCAATAAAGTAGGGGATTAAATACTGCTCTTTGCCTGCTTCACGACTAAATTGGTCAAACATTTCTTTAAACGCATCATAAGTCCCCATACCTGGTTTCATCATTTTGCTTAAGGTATTTTCTTCTGAATGCTCAGGGGCAATTTTTAGATAACCACCCACATGGTGAGTCACCAGTTCTTTCACATATTCTGGGTCTTTTACTGCTAAGTCATAGCGTAGCCCTGATGCAATTAAAATCTTTTTCACACCATCGATGTCACGGGCTTTTCGGTATAGCTGGGTTAAATGGCTGTGGTCAGTCAGTAAGTTGCCACAAATATCAGGATAGACGCAAGAGGGTTTACGGCAGTTTTTCTCGATGTTTTCATCTTTACAATGCAAGCGATACATATTGGCAGTAGGACCACCAAGGTCAGAAATCACCCCAGTAAAGCTGGGTTCAGTTTCTTTGATACGCTCCACTTCTGCCAGAATGGATGCTTCTGAACGGTTTTGAATGATACGCCCTTCGTGTTCGGTAATTGAGCAAAACGTACAACCACCAAAACACCCACGCATGATGTTAACCGACAGTTTAATCATGTCATAAGCGGGGATTCTAGCATCGCCATAGCTTGGATGGGGCAGACGAGCATAAGGCAAGTCAAAAATATAATCCATCTCTTCCATTGATAGCGGAATTGGCGGTGGGTTGAGCCACACGTCTATTGCGTGTTGATCATTTTTATTAGATGAACTACCGCCATGACGTTGCACCAAAGCACGCGCGTTACCAGGGTTGGTTTCCATGTGTAAGATACGGCTGGCATGGGCGTATAAAACAGGGTCTGCTTTTACTGCTTCAAAATCAGGCAAGCGGATGACCGATTTGTCTCTGGCTGGCATCGGGCGTTTGTGTTTAAGGGCAGTCTTTGATTTGGTAGTTTTTAAATCCGCCCCGTTTTCGATGGTTGAAAGCGATGAATTTGCTGATACAAAAGCGTTGTTTTGACTGTCTTTACCACCTTGTAGTTGCACCACTTGCACGTCATCATTTACTTGCTCAGCGTTGATGACTTTATTCGCTACCTTTTCGGGTTTAAAGCCTTGATACTGAGAGGTTGTGGATTTATCTTGCTCAATATTACAGTTGTCTACATCTTCCATCATCACATAGGGGTTGATGATGGGGTCAACTCGTCCTATGGTATCCACATCATTACTGGCTATTTCGGTCATATCCGCTTGCCAGTGGCGTTTGTTGGCAGTTGATAGATAGGCTGTGCCACGGATTTTGCTTAGCTGTTCTAGGCTATAGCCTTTTGACAGTCCATGCATCACATCGACAATTGCTCGTTCGGCATTACCATATAACAAAATGTCAGCACGGCTATCAAGCAAAATACTGCGACGTACTTTATCCGACCAATAATCATAGTGGGCGATGCGTCTAAGACTGCCCTCAATACCACCCAAAATAATAGGCACGTCAGAATATGCTTCACGGCAACGTTGGCTGTACACAATAGAAGCACGGTCAGGACGTTTATCTGGTGCGTTGTCTGGTGAGTACGCATCATCGCTACGGATACGACGGTCTGCGGTGTAGCGGTTAATCATGCTATCCATGTTGCCAGCGGTTACGCCATAAGCATAAACAGGCTTGCCAAGCTTCATAAAGTCGTCTTTGCTTGTCCAGTCTGGCTGAGAAATAATGCCAACTCTAAACCCTTGTGATTCTAGTAAGCGTCCGATAATTGCCATGCCAAAACTTGGGTGGTCGACGTAGGCATCGCCTGTAACGATAATCACATCACAGGCATCCCAGCCCAGTGCGTCCATCTCCGCTCGGCTCATTGGTAGATATGGCGCAGGGTCAAAGCAACTTGCCCAGTACTTGTCATAGTCAAATAATGGGCGATGAATGCCTTGTCTAAAGGCTTGTTTGGCAAAGGTTTCGGCGGACATGATTTTGGCTCATCTGTAGATAGATTGGCTAATTTATAAAGTTGAGTTATTTAGTGGGTATTTTAACATGGATTGGGTTGGTTTTGAGTAAGGAAGCTGATAGGTTTTGTGATTAAATGTTTAAAGGCTGTCTATGATGAATGACAGTTATGACATCATTGATGATGCTATCTTTAAGTGTAGATTGTTGATATGGTATAAAAAAAGGCTACGCCATCTAAGTAAATAAAGATGGCGTATCAATGTCATGTATTAATGATATTTAGAAAGTGTTTGGCAAACTAGGGTATGCATCTATTATTTACCCTAAAGCGTTTTACTTTAAATCTTGTTTAAACCCACGTTCTTTATCACGTTGCCAGTCTCTATCTTGTGCGGTTTTGCGTTTATCGTGTAGTTTTTTACCTTTAGCCAGGGCAATTTGGCACTTCACTAACGACTTATTCCAATAGCAAGATAAAGGAACACAGGCAAAGCCTTTTTGATTAACGGCACCAAAAAGTTTGTCAATTTCACGGCGGTTTAACAGTAATTTACGGGTTCGGATATTGTCAGGACTGACATGCGTTGAACTGGTAATAAGTGGCTGAATGGTTGCGCCAAACAAAAATGCCTCGCCATCTTTTAAGGTGACGTAGGCTTCGGTAATACTCATTTTTCCTGCACGGATAGACTTGACTTCCCAGCCTTCTAAAACAAGCCCTGCTTCAAAGGTTTCTTCAATAAAGTATTCATGACGTGCCTTTTTATTGGCACAGATTTGATTTTCAGGCTTTTTTGATTTTTTAGCCATGGTAAGGGTACCTCTCATTATTTTTACATCGTTTATTTAAACGTGTAAAAACCAACCTCATTTAAGAGTTAATTCTTACCATAAAAAATTATGGTAAGTCGAGAGGCTATTATAACAAATAAACCAGCATTACCCTAAGATGATGATATAGTTAACGAGATGAATTTGTGGCAGAAGATTTTATAAATCTAAAAAGTCTGCGACAAATTCATTGGCTGGGTTGGCAATCAGCTCATCAGGAGAACCAATTTGTTCAATCACACCATGGTTCATTACCACAATTTCATCCGCAACCGCTCTTGCTTCCTCTTGGTCGTGGGTTACCATGATGCTGGTGATACCCAGTTCATGATGGATGTCTTTTAGCCATGTTCTTAGCTCTTTACGTACTTTTGCATCTAGTGCGCCAAAAGGCTCATCAAGCAGCAGCAGCTTAGGTTCTACTGCCAGTGCCCGTGCCAATGCAATACGTTGACGTTGTCCGCCAGATAATTGATGCGGATACGATGCGGCTAAGTGAGGCAGCTGTACTAACTCTAATAAATCACTTACCTTTTTATGAATATCAGCTTTACTCGGGCGTTTGGATTTAGGCAGCATTTTTAGACCAAACGCGATATTTTCGGCAATGGTTTTATGACGAAATAGGGCGTAGTGTTGGAACATAAAACCAATATGACGATGCTGCACAGGGACATCGGTCACATCATCACCATCAAACAAAATTTTGCCACTGTCTGCATACTCTAACCCAGCAATGATACGAAGCAAGGTGGTTTTTCCACATCCTGAAGGTCCCAGTAATGTGGTCATTTTGCCTGTGGGTACGCTTAGGTTAATGTCTTGTAAGGCAACAAAACTGCCAAATTGCTTATGTACATGGTTAATGTCTATACTCATTGTAATACCTAGATTTGTAATCTTTTGTGGATATCCAGTTTTTTGTTTTCATCGTCATTTTAAAATGGGCGATACAATCAATCTTGCTTATCACTCATAAAATACTGTAGCAGCAAGGTCACTAATGCCAGTACCGCCAACAGGCTCGATAATGCAAAGGCAGCGGTAAATTGATATTCGTTATAGGCAATTTCTACCAATAATGGCATGGTGTTGGTTTCGCCACGGATGTGTCCCGACACCACACTCACGGCACCAAACTCTCCCATGGCACGAGCATTGGTCAAAATCAGTCCATACAGTAATGCCCATTTGATGTTTGGCAGAGTCACATGCCAAAATACTTGCCAACCATTTGCGCCTAAAATCAGTGCTGCTTGTTCTTCGCTATCGCCTTGTGATTGCATCACAGGGATTAACTCACGGGCAACAAAAGGAAAAGTAACAAACAAGGTCGCCAGTACAATGCCAGGCGTGGCAAATATCACTTGCATACCCAAAGATTCAAGCCAGCCGCCAACCAATGAATTGGCACCAAATAGCAGCACAAACATTAAACCTGCCACCACTGGTGATACCGAAAAAGGTAAATCCAAAATCGTGGTTAATAGTTGTTTGCCTTTAAAGTTGTAACGCGTGACCAGCCATGCGACTGCCAGACCAATTATCATGTTAATTGGTAACACAATTGCTGCGGTGATTAAGGTTAACTTAATGGCAGCAAGGGCTTCAGGCTCAATTAATGAGGCAAGATACAATTGCCAGCCTTCTTTAAACGCCTCATAAAAAACAGCAAACAAAGGCACCAGCAGCATGAGCCCCATAAACGCCATTGCCAGCCCAATAAATAACCAACGTAGCCAAGGGCTATCTTTTGTGGCTGGATTATTTTGATACGGGTAGTTATTAACTGATTGCATAAGTGGCTTATTTTTTGGTTTATGAATATGAGGTGGTTAACTGATTAACTGGCTTTATGAACGAAGTCATGCGCAACCAAGTAATCAACCACTTGATTTGCTACCGACTCAATGGTCAGCCCTGTTGTCTGTAAATGGAGTTCAGGGTTGACTGGTGGCTCATAGGGAGAATCAATACCAGTAAAGTTTGGAATCTCACCAGCACGGGCTTTTTTATAAAGCCCTTTAGGGTCTCGTTTTTCACATTCATCTAATGGCGTATCAACAAATATCTCAATAAAGTTTTTACCCACAATTTCTCTTGCTGATTGGCGGTCAGAAACAAAAGGGGAAATAAACGCTGTAGAAACAATCAACCCAGCATCATTAAATAATTGGCTGACTTCAGTAATTCTACGAATGTTTTCAATGCGGTCATCATCGGTAAAACCGAGGTCTTTGTTTAAGCCATGACGGATGTTGTCGCCATCTAATAAATAAGTGGCATAGCCTTGGTCATGTAACAGGCGGTCAACCGCATTGGCAAGCGTAGATTTTCCAGAACCTGACAAGCCGGTATACCATAGTACGCAAGGTTTAGAGCATAGTCGCTCCCAGCGTTCTTCTGCCGAAACAGCGGCATCATGCCACACAATATTGGTTGCTTTGGTGTTTGTTTGTCCAGTCGTCATTGTCTTGTTATCCTTCGATATTAGATAGGCTTGCTTTTTTAAAAAGTCGATTACTGTGCCGAGTGACCTTTTAGCTCAACTTTTGCACGGTCTGCTTTTTCGATGGTTGAATAATAATCCCGTAAGATTTGCAACACTTCTGGGCGGCTAAAGTTATCTGGTACTGGTTCATCCTCTGATAGCGCCTTACGCAGCTTGGTGCCAGATACTTTGACATGATGCTTGGCGTCATGAGGGCAAGTTTTGGTTGATGCCATGGTGCCACAAGCATTACACCAAAAAGTCCAATCGATTTTTAGCGGTTTGGTCTTCATGGCGTTATCTGGGATTTCATCAAAAATATCCTGAGCATCAAATGCACCGTAGTAATCACCAACGCCTGCGTGGTCACGACCAACAATCAAATCAGTACAGCCATAATTTTGACGGAATAACGCATGTAATAACGCTTCACGAGGTCCTGCATAACGCATATCTAATGGATAGCCAGATTGAATGACCGTATCTTTTTTAAAGTAGTTGTCAATGAGTGTACCAATGGCTTGTTGACGAACTTCGGCAGGGATATCACCAGGTTTCAAGGCACCTAATAATGAATGAATCATCACGCCATCACAAATTTCAACGGCAATTTTTGCCAAATATTCATGTGAACGGTGCATTGGGTTGCGAGTTTGAAACGCAGCAACCTTTTTCCAGCCTTTTTCTTCAAAAATGGCACGAGTTTCTGCCGGTGTCATATAAATGCCAGCATATTCGCTAGGAAACTCACCCTGACTAAACACCTGTACTGAGCCAGCTAAATTGACATCGCCTTGTTCCATCACTTTTTGCACACCAGGATGTTCTGTTTCGGTTGTTCCAAACA